>CAJWMQ010000127.1 GCA_913042895.1 uncultured Verrucomicrobiales bacterium
CCCCGGCTCCAGCTGAGACCGCCCCTCCAGCTCCTCCCGCAGCGCCCACTCCTATCGATTTAGGTGCCCCACCACCACCTCCCGGAGCCGAGCTCGCACCGCCTGCCCCTCCCGCCACCGCGCCAGAAGCCGCCCCTCCCCCGCCACCTGGTGCTGAAACGGCCCCGCCCGCGCCACCAATGGCACCGGAAGCCCCCGTGGCCGAGGGAACACCTGAAATCATTCCCGCCGCCCCTACCTTGGAACAAGCGGCAGTGGCCGAAGTCTCCCCGGAAACTTTACCCGCAGCTGAAGCAGCACTGGCAGCGGAAGCGGCTCCCGAAATTGCCATTGCCGAACCTGAACAAACGCCTGCCGAGGAGGCTCCGGCCGCTGAAAGCGGCGGCAATGAGGCCGAAGGCAAAGACGGCATCATCCTTTCCGCCGAGGATATTGCCCTCAAAAAAATTCCACTCAAAGACCGGCCCAAGGACGAAACCGCCGGCGGCGTGCAATTGGCCGAGGACGAGGACATTAGCCTACGTTTCCCCGCCGGTTATCTCAGTATCTCCGATGAAACCTCCGAGTGCTGGAACGGTCTGGAGCCGGACATGTCCATTGAGGACGAGGACTTGCGCCTTTTCGATCTCATTCTGCAGGATGCCGTCAATGAAGACGTGGCCGACCTTCACATCAAGGAGGATGAGTACGTCCACTTCCGCATGAGCCGAGGCTTGCGCGATCGCGATTTTCCAAAACCAACGAAAAAATGGATTGAGCGGGTTATCTTCAGCATGTGCCCCGAGCACTTTGTGGAGGATTTCAAGAAGGATCGGGAGGTCGACTTCTCGTACTTCAACCCCAAGTTTGGCCGGTTCCGGGTTAACGTCTTCTCCCAAACCGGCAAATGGGCAATGGCCATGCGGTATATCAAAAACGATTTACCGCCCATTGAGAAACTGGGCATCAACCCCATTTGCCTCAAGCTCGCCGAAGCCAAGCGTGGCCTCACCCTGCTGGCAGGCATTACCGGTTCCGGTAAATCCACCACCATGGCCGCCATGGTGATGCACTTGAACAAGAATTTCCGCCGCCACATCGTCACCATTGAGGACCCGGTGGAAATGATGTTTGCCGACGAACAATGCGTCATCGAGCAGCGCGAAGTGGGCCTCGATACCATGAGCTTTAATCGCGCCCTCAAGAGCGCCCTCCGTGAGGATCCCGACCTCGTGCTGGTGGGTGAGATGCGGGATGCCATCTCCATCGGCGCGGCCATGCGCGCGGCCGATACCGGTGCCATGGTGCTCTCCACTGTTCACACCCGAACTGCCGCCTCCGTACCCGGCCGTCTGCTGGACTTCTTCCCGGAAGAAGAACGCGAGATGCAGCGCAAGAAATACAGCGAGGTCATCGTGGGTGCCATCGCCCAGCGCATGTGCCCCACACTTGATGGCGGTATGGTGCCCGCGCAGGAAATCATGATCGGCACCCCGCTCGTGAAGCAGAAGATCTTCGACGGCGAACTCAACAAGCTCCCCGCCTGCATTGAGGTCTCCGGCGATGATGGCATGATTAGCTTCAACCGTTACATGTACAACCTCGTGCAGGAAGGCCGCATATCCAAGAAGGTGGCCTACGAAAACTGCACCAGCGCCCAGCAGCTGGAGATGTGGTTCCAAGGCATTGAAATCAGCGCTGGCATCGTTTAGGTTTTCATTTCAATTAAATACAATAATGCCAGTGAACAACTCACCGGCATTTTGCTTGACCACATCAGGTCACAAGCGTTTTATCACCCCAAGGAGGACGCTTCTTTTCTGGAAGCAATGGGAGGTGGAATATGACGACATACCTCAAGAAACAAGAGGTGGAGTTCAAGGATCCCAGCACTGGCGAGGTTTTATCCGTACTCGAGGAGCTCGAGACGCCGGGAACGGAGTATCTGAACATAACCCTGAAAGACGACGAAGGATGGAAATTGGACGTCTATGAGAATGGCTTCGTGGAGTTCTATGAACTCAACTACGACAAACGCGTGGTTGGCAGGAACGTAACCCACGAGCGAGTCATTCAAATGTGGCGGATGATGCAGGAGGGCAAACGCGATGAGTTGAAAAAGCTCCTGAAGAAAAAGCCCGACCCTGATCAAGCCTAAGGCGCCATTCAGTTAACTCAACGCCCGTAGCGATTGCCCGAGAATATCGGCAGTGAGCTGCGTGGCGCCTTTGTTTGCCTCCACCACACTATGAGCAGCATTCCCTAAAGCGGCCCGCTCTGCCGGGTTTTTCAACAAAAACTCCACTGTTTCTGCCAAATCTGCTTCACCCTGAACTTGCCTAGCCGCCTTGGCTTGGAGCAGTTCGTTGACCACCGCCCGAAAGTTCTGCATAAATGGCCCGAACACTAGCGGGCGACCCAAAGCTGCCGGCTCGATCGGATTCTGTCCGCCTTGCGCCGTTAGGCTTTTACCCACAAACACCAGCGCTGCCGTTTCATAAAACGCCGTCAACTCGCCGGTGCTATCGACCAACAACACATCCGGCTGGGCCGGCGCGGCGTCCAACTCTGTCCGCTGGGCCACCTTCCAGCCGGCCGCTTTCAATTGCTTCCGTACCGCGGCGCCCCGTTCAAAGTGGCGGGGTACAATCACCAAAAACAAATCCGGCGCCACCATGCGCCATCGCGGCAACAAATTCGCCAGCAACAGTTCCTCTCCCTCGAATGTACTGCCAGCCACCAGTACCGGTGCTGTTGTCGGCACATCCAGCCGGTTCAATATCCTGCGCGCATCGCAGGTCGATGAATTTTCGTCCAAGGCGCCATCAAACTTCAGGTTCCCCGTAACACTGATGACCTCCGGTCGCGTGCCCAATGCCTCCAACCGACTCGCATCAGCCTGGTGATGTACTCCTGCGGCGCACAAGGACTGAAACAACGGACGGAAGAGAAAACCAAACCGCTGGTATCCGCGGAAAGATCGCTCTGAAAGCCGCGCGTTAACCAGTGTCATTGGCACGGAGCGCGCCGCGGCTTCCCAAAATAGATTCGGCCAAATCTCTGCCTCCACCAGTACCACTGCAGCAGGATTAAGCGCGTTAAAGGCCCGCTTCACGAAGGGCAGCCAATCAATCGGATAATAAATCGCTCGCGCTACCGCCGGCAACCGCCGTTCCAATACCCCCATACCTGTGGTCGTAGTGGTGGAAACCACATAAACCGAGTCCGAATCGGCAGCCTGCAAGCGCTCCACCAATTGCACAGCCAGATTGGCTTCGCCGACGGACACCGCGTGCAACCAAATCACCCGCTGATCTTTCAACTGCGCCGCAAGCACGCCGTAATTCCCGAAACGCTGCCCGAAACCTGCACGCCACTGGCCACGCCGCACGAGTTTCCAGAAGTAAAACGGCGCCGCCAGAAGAAACAGAACGGGAAACAGAATGTTGTACAGAAGCCGCATGCGCCGCGCTTTTCTGCCACAAACCCTTGTGCCGGTCGAGATTTGCCGCTGCGTTAACTGCGGAAATAGATCAGGGTCACGATGATAAAGGTCGGGATCAGGATCGCCACGCTCCAAATCATATAGCCGAAGAAGCTGGGCATCTTCACCCCGTTCTCCTCCGCGATCGCTTTCACCATGAAATTAGGCGCGTTGCCAATATAGGTGTTGGCGCCCATGAACACCGCGCCACAACTGATGGCTAAGAGGGTGGTGCCGATGGACAAATCGAACATACTGCCCTCGCCCATGAGCGAAGTGGGATCGCCGCCGGCGGTGTTGAAGAACACCACGTAGGTGGGAGCGTTATCGAGGAAACTGGACAGGATGCCGGTTAGCCAGAAATACATCATGTTCACCGGGTCATTCGTACTGCTCTGCACCGCCAATACCACGCTGGACAAGCCTCCATTCACGCCGGCCTGGAGGATTTTCAACGCCGGAATCATACAGATGAAAATCGCGATGAAGAGCTTGGCCACCTCAAGAATAGGCTCCCAAGTGAAGCCGTTGGCCGCGCGCACATTGGTTTCCTCTTCACCTTCCGCCGCCACCTGATGACCGTGATCATCTTTCATCGTCTTGTACATCGGCGTCAGCTTCAGGCTGATCAGTGCAATGAAAATCAATAACCCGTCGCGGACCAGATTGGAAAAAGGTACCGTCACCCCAAACACATGCAGCCCCTTTGTTTCATCGTGGGTTTTCTTTGCCCGCAACTGGTTCACTGCGGAAACGGCGTCGAGATGCGTCACGCGTTTCTTGTGATATTCCTGGTTGGATTCATCAAAGGTAGCGCCCTCATTCGTTTCCACATAATTAATCAGGCCCGCCTTCGCCGCTTCCATCTCAAACACGGCCTTCTCGATGACCGGCTTCATCTTTTCGCCCACAGAGGAATCAGTAAATTTGTTTTTTCCCAACCAAGTGGAAAAGAGGATCGCGCCAATGATACAGCCAATCAGAGCAAAGTTGGTCGTGCCTTCCAGTTTCAGCGGCACTTTCTCGCCGTCATCCGGGGCCGGGCCTTCCTTCTTGAACATGATGGTATCGAAGATGAAAAAGACCGCTAACAGGAAGAGTGCTACCGGCGTCATTACCGGCAGAAGTTTCATGGTCCAGAAAAAGTCCACCCCTTTTAGGAAACCTAAAAACAACGGCGGATCCCCAAGCGGCGTCAATGAACCGCCTATATTGGCCACCAGAAAAATAAAGAACACAACCACGTGTACCTGATGCTTGCGCCAGGCATTGGCCCGCAAGATCGGTCGGATGAGCAGCATCGCCGCGCCAGTCGTCCCCATCCAACTGGCCAGCACCGTGCCGATAAACAGAATCGCCGTGTTCACCCACGGCGAACCACGCAGACTACCTTTCAGGCAAATGCCACCGGCCGCCGTGAAGAGTGCGCCTAAGAGAATAATAAACGGCACATAATCCAGCAGCACAATGTGCAGGATTTCGTAAAAGGCATCGCCCTTGAAGGTCGCCAAAAATGGAATCGAGAAAATGACAATCCACCCCGCCGCCACTTTGCCGTAATTCGCATGCCAAAAATGCGGCGCCAAAATGGGCCCCAAGGCGATGGATAACAGCATGCCGGCAAACGGAATCACCCACAACACACTTAGACCCTGGCCTTCCACGCCGTGATGGGCATGTGCATGGCCCTCATCATGCCCATCGTGACCCTCCTCGTGTGACTCAGCATGCCCCGTGGGCAGGGCAGGTTCGGTGGCGTTACTGGCGATCTCCGCAGCCTCGGCTCCGCTCAATCCGGTCGCCCCCGCCAGCAGGAACATCAGTCCCAGGCAGCCCAGCCAGTTCAATGGGTTTTTCATGTGCGCAATGGCCCGTGACAAAGTCGCGTTCCACAGCGTCTTTCCTATCAAAAAGCAACCGTTGATTCAAACCAAATCGCAGCACGACACGCCTTGAATTCAGGATTGATTCAGGCTCATTCTTGAGGCAAAACGAGACACCGTATTTAAGGATGAGTAGCCCACCTCCCAGTCGAGCCATGAAACGCGTGCCCTGTGAACGCTGCGGCACAAGTACGTTTATTCCAGCGAATCTGGGTATGTTTCAGTACTCTAATTGCAGCAATTGCGGCCACCCAGTGATGACTCCCGTAAAGCTCGATCAGTTTGAACTACGCGCCGTGTGCGGCTCGGGCGGCATGGCCACTGTGTACCGTGCGCACGATGAAATCCTAGGACGTGACGTTGCGGTGAAGCTAATGCAGCCTGAATTTTCCGATGACGCAAACGCCATGGCTGGGTTTTTCCGCGAAGCCCAATATCAGGCATCTCTGAACCACACCAACATCGTACAGGTTTACAACTACGGCCATTTCAAAGGTCACAAATACCTCGTCATGGAAGTCGCCGACCGTGGAGACCTCGACGGGTTGATCCAGAAAAATGGCAGAGTAGATGAACTCTATGTGCTCGATGCCGGCATCAAGATCGCTGGCGCTCTGGAACTCGTCCGCAAGAAAGAAATCATCCATCTCGACCTAAAACCCGACAACATCCTCTACAACATCGATGGCGAACCCAAGCTCACAGACTTCGGCATCGCTCGCAAAGTCAATGAACCTCGTGCCGCCGAGGGCCTTGTTGGCACGCCCTTTTACATCGCTCCAGAACGCGTAGCTCGCGGCGTGCAGGATTTCCGGTCAGACATGTATTCTCTGGGGGCCACCCTCTACCACGCCCTCACCGGCCAGGTTCCTTTCAATGGCAACTCCGTGGAGGAAACCGTTTGGGCCCATGTGAAAACGCGCATCACGCCTCCGCGCAAAATCGTCCGTGATATCAGCGCGAACACCGAAGGCGCCATACTCCGCGCCATGAATAAAGATCCGGAAAAGCGCTTTCGCGACTACGACGAAATGATCCTCACCCTTGAGGCCTCCCGCAGCGAACTCCTCCAAAAACGCAGCGGCGCAAAATCCGGCTGGTTTAGCTGATCCGACGCAGCTCCTTGCTCGACAATCCAGAATGTCCGAATTAGTCTTACTCCTTCGGGCCAGATTAGCTCAGTTGGTAGAGCAGCAGTTTTGTAACCTGCAGGTCACCCGTTCAAGTCGGGTATCTGGCTCCATTTTAATTAAAGGACACTTTGACGACCTCTCTCTCTTCAGGTCCCGCCACCTCAAATAACTCTGCAGGAGTAAATCCAAACATCCCCGCGATGATCATTGTTGGGAAAGTTTCTCGTTTGATATTGTAGTCAGTCACCGCTTGATTAAAAGCCTGCCTAGATATAGCAATTTTATCTTCTGTGGCCGCCAATTCTTCCTGGAGACTGATCATATTGGAGTTGGCCTTCAAATCGGGGTAAGCCTCAACAGATACCATTAACTTCCCCATTGCCCCACCCAATAGAGCCTCTGCACCAACCAGATCACTCATTGCAGAGGCATTGGATGGATTAGCAGATACTGCCTCAACTGCGCTTAAAGCAGTATTTCGAGCCTTTGTAACTGATTCCAAAGTCTCCCGTTCATGTTTCAAATACCCTTTGGCAGTCTCTACTAAATTAGGTATCAAATCATAACGCCTTTTTAGCTGCACATCAATTTGAGCAAATGCATTTTTGAAAAGATTTCGAAGTTTCACTAGCCCATTATACATTCCAGCCACCACCAAAACCAAAATTACAATTACCACGACGGAAATAATCAGAGCAATACTCATTAGTTAATTATATATAAATAAAATTGATTTGCGAAGTTAAAACTTCTAGTTTTCGAATATTAAAATATAATTGCTTATCGCTTACATGAGATATCTGGCTTTAGCTGTTTTCTGGTTGTTTATTTTAGGTGGATGGTTTCTCCAAAAAAGTGGATATAATACACTCCAAGAAATGCGCCAGCTTGAGCGGATTCCTAGAGGCCAAATCAATTCGATAATAGGTGGAGAAGTAAACCTAGCTGGGAGCATTTTTGCCTATAAAGGCAACCTTTTAAAGGCTCCTTACTCAAACACGGAATGTGTGAGCTTTCATTATTTACTTGAAGAAGAAAGAACAGATAGTGACGGAGACAAATACTGGGCACACATTAGAGAGTATGGTGATCGCGCCCCGTATGTACTTCTAAGGGACGCTACGGGTCAGATTATCATGAAGACTCACAACGCGGGCATTTCAGCCCGTAGTAGTGTATACCGTTCAGGCACACTCCGCCACACTGAGTGGAGGTTACATGAAGGAGAAAAGGCGTTCATATTCGGCTATAGTAGGGGCTCAGACTCAAATATCGACATCCCAAATTATTCAGTACGCCCAGGGAAAATGGGGCGTTATTTGGTCGAATTTGAAACTGATGGACTCTATACGCCAATCATTTCTGTAAGAGGGGAAAAGAACGAACGCCGACGCATGGCCACTAAAAGCCTCTGGAAAAGTTGGGGAGCCATGAGCTTAGCATCGGTAGGCGCTCTTCTTCTTTGCCTAGGGTTACGAATCCATCGCCTTTTAGTTTTCCTCAGTATCAGCTCGATGCTCCAAGGTGTTTTTCTTGTTTATATAGGACTCAACATGCTTGAGACGGATATGCAAAACTCACGAAATCGTGCGCAGTTGCAGCAAGAAAGAGCAAAGCAAGCAGTTGCCGAAATCTTTCGATCCATATCCATTTCTTGGGATGGAGATTGGGATGATGATGAGGTGTTTAACGATAGAACTCTTGATCAACTTCAACTCAATGAAAGGCTTCGGGTTCAGGGAATCTACGGCGATACGAGTGCAGGAATCACCCGTTTTAACTCCGTTAGAGCGCGGTTCCCTGAAAGATTTCTGTGCCCCTTATGGGGCATTTCTAAATTAGATGAAATGCGTTTGGCCAAATCCTTCGCGCCTGATTATAAAATTCAGCAAACCATTGAAGAAGTCCCGATTAGCAAATTCTCAATGTGGATTATGTTAATTGTCGGATTGATAGTCGCATTGGTCGGTGCGTGGATTGGTTTTCGAGCAATCAAAATCAAACGTTATATCGAGAATATTCCAACCTCACTTTCATCGGGACTCGCATACGGCCCCACTGAATTAATCGGCACTTTATTTCCCACTCAAAAAGGGGCTGTTCTTAAGGGGCCTGTGAGCAATCGCGATGTTGTTTACTACCATTACCTAGTTCAAGAAAAGCGCGGCTCCGGAAAGGATGCCAAGTGGGTTACTATTGTGGATGAGGAAAAATCCGTCCCTTTCTTTTGTGAGGATTCCGGCGGAAAAACACTCGTGAATCCATCTAAATCTGAAATCCATTCACAACACAAGCATAACAGAAGAAGTGGTAATAGGAGTTATTCTGAAACTAATCTACGCCCGGAAGATAAAATGTATATTCTTGGCCCTGCAATAGTGGACAATGACCGTGGGGATAGACTTATGATTTCTCGTGATGACTCAAATTTCCCATTCCTTGTATGTAATTTAAGCGAAGATGAAATGATGCAAAAAAAAGGGGCCAAAGGTCTGATATGGCTCAACTTTTCACTCAATGGTTTTATCTTGGCAGGCCTTGGATGTTTTGGAGCAGCGGCAGCCTACGCTCCCACCGACTACATATACGCCTCAAT
>CAJWMQ010000128.1 GCA_913042895.1 uncultured Verrucomicrobiales bacterium
CGTCGCTCTTTCTTCAAAGAAATTAAAATTTTCGCCAATCTGCGTCGGGCGTAAAACAACCGGCTCATCACCGTGCCTATGGAGCATTGCATGGATTTGGCGATCTCCTTGTACTCCATCCGTTCGAACTCATGCAAAACGAGCACCGTGCGGTGTTCATAGCTGAGCTTCTCCATGGCCGCATCGATTTCCTTACGCAGCTCGGAACGCTCCATTTCCTCTGTGGGATTGTAATCCTCAACCTCCATTCGTCGCTCCACGCCGCCAGTTTCCTCCTCCATTTGATTCAGCGAATCGGTCTGTTGGCGCTGACGTTTGCGGAGAAAATCCAGACACAGGTTAATGCAAATACGGGTCATCCAAGTGGTGAAGCTGGAGTTGTGCTGAAATTGTTTTAGGCGTTGCCAGCCTTTGACCCATGCTTCCTGCGAGACATCGAGTGCCTCTTCCTCATTGCGCAGCATGCTAAAGGCGCGGCCGTAGATCTTGTCCCGGTGGCGATGCACCAGCTCCTCGTACGGGGCCATGTTACCCTTCTGGGCGGAGCGCACCAGCTCGTCATCGGCGGCATTGGGGATGTCGAGCTTGGCCATGGTTAACCTTTCAGGCGCCCTTTCGTGCTCGGCACAGCCTGGCCAATGCGGGGATCTTTTTGGCAGGCAAAATCGGTTGCCTTGGCAAAGGCCTTGAACAAAGCCTCCACCACGTGATGCGGTTCCTGGCCGTATAGCAATTCGAGATGCAGATTGCAGCGGGCTTCATTGGCGAAGCCTTGGAAAAATTCTCGGGCTAATCCAAAGCGAAAGCGACAGGCGTCATCCTGATTCTTTTCGCCTTTCACCACCTTGAAACCGAGTTTATCCATGCCGCTCCAGACAAGATAAGGTCGGCCGCTGAAATCCACAACGGCACGGGCTAATGTTTCGTCCATTGGCAAATGCGCCTCTCCCCAAAGTGGGTTGCGCGGATCAAAGCCCGTGCCATAGCGCCGGATGCCGCGTTTCTCTCCCAAGGCCTGCCAGTACGCCTGCCCCAAGGTAATGCCCACATCCTCCACGGCGTGGTGCAGATCGACATCCAGATCGCCATCGCACTGAACCCGCAGATCGCAGACTGCGTGTTTGGCGAATAATGTAAGCATGTGATCGAAGAACGGAATACCCGTGTCGATCGACGACTTGCCTTTACCGTCGATCTTCAGTTTCAGGGTAATCCGGGTTTCACCCGTGGCGCGATCGATATGCGCCGTGCGCGTGCTCATGGTTAAGGTTTTTTAGTGGAAAAGGCGGGAAAAAGCGATTGTTTATTGGTCCTCACTGGCCAGTAGCCGTTCGGCATCGATCGCCGCCGCACAGCCCATGCCGGCCGCGGTGATAGCCTGCCGATAGACTTTGTCCGAACAATCGCCGGCCACAAACACACCCTCCACATTTGTACGGGAGCCTTCCTGACGCAAAATGTAGCCAGCATCGTCCTGGTCGAGTTGGTCTACGAAGATTTGCGTGTTCGGCACGTGGCCGATGGCAATAAACACACCGGCACAGTCGAGCGTGCTTTCCTCGCCAGTTTTGTTGTTTTCTAGGCGGACCCCCGTGACTTTGTCCTCGGCTTCGCCCAAGATTTCCGTGACCTCCGAATCCCAGACCGGCTCGATCTTGTCGTTGGCCAGAGCGCGCTCAGCCATCACTTTGGAGGCGCGAAGCTCGTCCCGGCGATGGATGAGGTACACTTTGCTGGCAAACCGCGTCAGGTAGGTGGCTTCTTCGCAGGCTGAATCGCCACCACCGACCACGACCAGCGGCTGATCACGGAACATCGGCAGCGCGCCGTCGCAGGTGGCGCAGTAGGTGACACCCTTTTTATCGAGTTTCTTCTCGCTCTCCAACCCGAGATGGCGATGGCCAGCGCCGCTGGCCACGATCAGAGTTTGCGCCAGCATTGGCTCGCCGTCCACCGTGAGCTTGAAAGGCCGTTCGCTGAGATCCACGGATTCCACCATGCTCCCAAAACGGACCACTGCACCAAAACGCTCGGCTTGTTGCTGGAGGTTGATCATTAGATCCGTTCCGTCAATACCCTCCGGCCAGCCGGGGAAATTCTCAACAATGCTGGTGGTGGTCAGTAATCCGCCGGGCATGGCGCCGGTGAGCACCACGGGTTTGAGTTGGGCACGGGCGGTGTACAGGGCTGCTGTAAGGCCGGCGCAGCCGGAGCCGATGATAACGACTTTCTCGATCTCGTTCGACATGGGGCGCTACGCTACGCAGCCGCTTTGCCGATGGCAAGTGGAAGCTTCCAGAGGCGCTGAGGGGCGTTATTTGGCAAGAAAAACTTCCTCGTTGTCTTTCTTGGGCGCCGCAGGAGTTTCCTCTATTTGGAGGTCGCCATTGCGTTCCGGGGTTTCGGTATTATCGGAGCCGAATTTCACGCTCACGATCCGGCTCACGCCCCGCTCCTGCATGGTTACCCCGTACAACACGTCCGCCGCCGAAATGGTGCGTTTGCTGTGGGTGATAACGATGAATTGCGAGTGCGCGAGAAATTCTTTGAGCTTCTGGACGTAACGCTCGATGTTAGCGTCATCCAAAGGCGCGTCCAGCTCATCCAGTACACAGAACGGGCTAGGCTTGACCTGATACAACGAGAACAGTAATGCCACGGCCGTCATGGTCTGTTCGCCTCCGGATAATAGGCCAATGCGGTGAAGTTTCTTACCCGGTGGCGAGGCAACGATTTCCACGCCGGCTTCCAGCACATCCTCTTCCTCGGTGAGTACCAAATCCGCGCGGCCGCCGCCGAACAGGTCCGGGAACATCTTCTGGAAGTTGGCGCGCACCTTCTCAAAGGTTTCGGCGAACATTTCACGGGATTGCTTATCGATGCGCGCAATTACCTCTTCGAGCTCGGTCTTGGCGTTCACCAAGTCTTCGTGCTGAGAGTTGAGGAAATTGAAGCGTTCTTCCACCTCCTGATATTCGTCGATCGCCACTAGGTTAACCGGGCCCATGCTGTCTATCTTAGACTGCATCTCCTCGACTTGCGTCCGGACATTGTTCCAGTCGGTTGGAACCTCAGTCTCAGCGTTGGATTCTTCAGTCGTGATGGTCTCGGTGGTGGTCTGGCCGTCGGCAGTGATGTTGATGGTTGTCACATCGCCCTGCACTTCGCGCAAATCGAGGTCGTATTTTTCCTGTATCCGATCAACGAGCTGTTCTTGCTTCATCTGTTTCTGAGTGACTTCCACCTCGATCTCGCCTTTCCGCTCCTGCATTTCGGTGAGCGAATTGCGTTTATCCGAGAGCTCCATCTCGCGGCGTTCGGCATCGGCGGCCTGCTTATTGCGATCTTGAGTGAGCTCGGCGGCCTTCTCGCTAGTCGCCTCACGACTCACGCGCAGGCGTTCGATCTCCCGGCGGGATTCGGCATTCTGGGACTCAAAATGCACCTTGCGTTCGGAACTTTCGCTGAGCGTTTGTTGAGCGCGTTCCAAAGTGCGCTGTAACTCGGCCAATTGTTGTTCCATTGGCACTTTTTGATCCTGCAGAGAGGATTCCCGTTCCTCAGCCTTGGAGAGAGCCACCTTGGCTTCGGTTAACTCTTCTTGAGCTGTTTCACGATGGTTGCGTTGTTCCTGAATGAAAGTTTCGTGGCCCAAGATCGATTCCTGAGTCTGATGATCCTTTTCTTCCATTTGGCGAATACGGGCATTCAACTCAATGAATTTACCTTTGGAGATTTCCCCCTGTTCAGCAAGATTTTGCACCTCAAATATCACCGCTTCAATTTTTTGTTCGAGCACCTGTCGGGAATTTTGCAACGCTTTAAATTCGCCTTTGCGTGTGGCAATCGCCACCTCACGGTCGCTGAGTTCGTCGCGGGCATTTTGCAGGGTGGCCTGAAGCTCGGTTTGTTCAGCCAACAACTGGCCTTTGGTGCGGCTGGACTCTGCGATCTGGCATCCCAGCGTGTTAAGTTGAACTTCCAGTTCGTCGATTTGATTTCGGCGCGCAAGTACGGAGTGGTGTTCCTTGCCCTCGCCCTGCCCGCCTGTATAGACGCCCAGTTGGCTGAGTGATTCGCCTTGACGCGTGACATAATCAAAACGACCCGGACTCATTCGCCAGAGACGTGTGGCGGTTTCCAGTGAATCAACAATCAAGGTGCGGCCCAGAAGCGTTTGCAAGAGTGGCTGGATGCGAACATCGGTTTCGACGATGTCGAGAGCATGCAAGGCTCCTCCCGGAATATCGGCGGGCGGAATGGCTCCGCCGCGCTGGCGCAAGAGTTCCAGAGCCACAATGCTGGCCCGGCCCTGCTCGCCTTGAGCGAGTCGATGGAGCATTTGATCGGCGCTTTGCGGTTGCTCGGTGATAACGAGCTGCAGGTTGGCGCCCAAGGCGGCCTCAACGGCGCGGACATGTTCGTCAGGAACGCGGATTTGATCGGCGAGCGAGCCGATGGCACTATCGAATTGGGTTAAGACAGTCTGGGCGCCTGCACTGAAGCCTTCTTTGGATTCGATGAGCTGCTTCAGCACATCTTTGCGCGATTTCGCTTCGGCTTGGCGTTGGAGTAATCCGTCCAATTCCTCCTCGGTATCGGATAAATCGGTGCCGATCACGGACAAACGCGCCTGCCTTTCCTCGACTGTGCCGCGGTGGGTTTCCACGTGGAGCGAGTCATCCTCCACGCTGCGCTCGAATTCTCCGAGGCTGGCCTCGAGCTTGCCCCGTTCCTCCTCAAGTTGAATTTTCTCGGCGGAGAGTTTCTCAAGGCGCGCTGCGTTGCCTTGTTTCTGCAATTCAAGCGCGTTCAGCTCATTGCGGGAGCCGGTCAATCGCTGGGTGAGCTGTGTGGCTTCGTTGTTGGTTTCGTGGAGTTCGGACTGGCGCTGGCTGATCTCGGATTCGGCAGTTTCGACAATGCCTTGTTTTTCCGTAACGTGCTGACGTGCGCGATCAAGCGCGTGGCCGGAATCGGACAATTGCTGATTGATGCACTCCAGCTCAGCGTCCACTTGCTTGCGGCGTTCTTGGGCGCCGGCGATGTCAGTTTCCGCGTCAGCATGTTGGGCATGGAGTTCCTCCATTCGCTGCTCGTTGTACTGAATGCGGTTTTCGTGATGTTCCACTTCCGATTTCAACTCCAACCCACGCTGTTGGTTGGCGCTAATCTGGCGATCCAGTTCTGTGAGAGTTTGACGCAACTCCTTGAGGGCGGCTTCCTCTTCGATGATCCCGGAGGAATGATTCTCAAGGTTGTCGCGGATGTGTTCGGATTCCTTGCGAATTTCCTGCAGCTCGACATCGATGGTGTCGAATTCATGACGTGCAAGCTTGGTTTCCAGTTCACGCAACTCGTCCATGATCTTCTGGTAACGACGAGCCTTGCCGGCTTGGCGTTGGAGCGAACCGATCTGGCGTTTGACCTCGCGAATGGTGTCTTCCAGACGCAGGAGGTTTTGTTCGGTGTAATCGAGTTTGCGCAGGGCTTCTTTTTTCTGCTGTTTAAACTTTGTGATGCCGGCTGCTTCCTCAAAGACCACGCGGCGCTCCGAAGGCTTGCTCTTAATGATGTTCGTGATCTGGCCCTGGGCCATGATGCTGTAGCTGTTTCGGCCGATGCCGGTGCCCATGAATAGTTGCTGGATATCGCGCAACCGGCAGGAGGCGCCGTTCAGAAAATATTCGCTGCCGCCATCGCGGAACACGCGGCGGGTCACAGTGACCTCGGTAAAGCTTAGGTCTACTCCGGCGGCCTTGAGGTTTTCCTCGTCCATATCGCCAAGAGTGATCGAGACCTCGGCCATACTCGTTGGCTTGCGGCCGCGGACGCCGTCGGTGCCGCTGAAAATGACATCGGCCATCTCACCGCCACGCAAGGCCTTGGCAGATTGTTCGCCCAACACCCACCGAATGGCGTCGGAGATATTCGATTTACCACACCCATTGGGGCCCACTACGGCGGTGATGCCCGGCTCGAAATTCAGGGTTGTCTTATCCGCAAATGACTTAAATCCAATGGCCTTCAGGCTTTTAAGATACATTCAATCCTCCTTATGTCCGCTGAAATGCGGACGCGGCGATAATCCGAGGAATGAGCGGCGGGGCCAAGTGGTTTTCCACTTAGTTATCCACAATGCCCTGCGCTTCGGCGCGAACGGCTTCGGCTAACTCCTTGGGGCCAAGTACCGTGGCCTGACTACCCCAGCCGAGAATCCAGCGCTGGATATCGGAGAGATGGCTGAGCTCTAGGGAAAGTTCCACCGAGCCGTCCTTTAGTTTTTTGATCTGCTGGGTAGGATGCCAGTTTTTCTCTTTGATGAAGGGCGCCACCGCCTTGGTGAAGCGTACACAGATATCGTAAGATTCGTCGCCTTTGTACACACCGAAGGAATCGGCGAGATAATTATCCAGAGTAAAACTGTCCGGTCGCTCAAATGTTCTGCCGGTGGATTCCACCTCCAAAATACGCGTGGGCACAAAACAGCGAATGTCGCGTCGTTTGTGGTCGAAGGCGTAGAGGTACCATTCGTTGTTGATGTTCGCGAGTTGGTACGGATCAATCACGCGCTCCTCAGGTTTTTGGTTCGGCTTACGATAACGGATCTTGAGTTGGCGGCGTTTTGCAGTGGCTTGGCTGACCCGATCGAAGATCTCCACCTGCACTTCCGATTCACCGGTGTGCCGGAAAGACAACGCTTCATCCCATTCATTGAGATGGATGCTAACAGCGTCCGGCAGGGAATCGGAGATTTTTTGGAACGCCGCCGACAACCGTTTTTCAAACACGGTGCCGCGATAATTCTGCAATGCTTTTTCCGCGATCAATAAGGCAAAGAGCTCGCCTTCGTTGATCTGTAGCATGGGAAAAGAATCGACCGGGCGGGTGTACTTGAAGCCATTGTAGGCAGGATCAAACTCGATCGGTAAATCCCAGCGGTCACGCATGAACTGGATATCTCGATGGATGGTCTTGGTGCTGACCTCCATTTTGCGAGCCAAGGTACTGGCGTTGGGGTAATTACCCCGATTGACCGATTCATGGATTTCCATCATCCGCTCCAGCGGAGGTCGTGAGTACAGCACGGCCGGCCGGTCGCGTTTGCCTTTTCCTCGTGTAAACCCCTTGGCGCTGGCCATGCAGGGATGATTAGGTTTTCAGCTTGGAAAGCAACTCTGCGTTGGTCGGATGCTTCTTGAGCGCGCCGGTCAGTGTTTCCATCGCGTTAATAGGATCGAGGTCCACCATGGTTCGGCGCAGCTTACGAATGGCGTCCAAATAGATTTCTGGAAACAATTTCTCTTCTTTGCGCGTGCCGCTTTTGGGGATATCGATAGCGGGATACAAGCGGCGCTCGGCGAGCTTGCGATCCAAGATCAGCTCCATGTTGCCGGTGCCTTTGAACTCTTGAAAGATCAGTTCGTCCATGCGGCTACCGGTATCTACCAACGCGGTGGCGAGAATAGTAAGGGAACCGCCGTTCTCAATATTGCGCGCGGCGGCAAACATGCGACGGGGAATCTCCAATGCGCGGGCATCGACACCGCCGGACATGGTGCGGCCACTGCCACCCTTCACGTTATTGTAGGCGCGTGCGATGCGGGTGATGGAATCCATCAACACGAAGACATCCTGCCCGCATTCAACCATGCGACGGCATCGTTCGATCATGAACCGCGACAGACGCACATGAGTCTCAAGATCCATGTCGTTGGAGGAAGCCACGACTTCGGCGTCCACGGAACGTTCAAAATCCGTCACCTCCTCGGGGCGCTCGTCAATTAGCATCACGATGGTTTTTACCTCGGGATGGTTGGTGGTCACGGCGTTGCAAATCTGTTTAAGCACAGTGGTTTTGCCGGTGCGCGGCGGGGCCACAATCAAGCCGCGAGTGCCCTTGCCAATAGGCGTTACGAGATCGATCACGCGGGTCTCGATAATGTCCGGATCAGTCTCGAGATTGAATTTATCAAGCGGATCGATGGTGGTGAGGTTTTCAAAGCGGGAGCATTCGGTGTATTCCTTGAACGGCATTTCGTTCACGCTGAAGATCTCGCGTAACTGCGGGCTGTGACCCTTATGTGGCGGCACGAGGCGACCTTTAATGAAGCAGCCTTCGCGGAGGTAGTGGCGCCGGATGGTGTCGGGCGTTACGAAAATGTCACTGGGTTTGGATTGAAACCGATTACCCGGCGAGCGCAGGAACCCGAATCCTTTATCCGAGATTTCCAAGTAACCTTCGCCTTCCTCAGGCCAATCACCTTTGTTGTTTTTTGCCATTATTTTATGGTGCGTGTTCGAACGAGAATGACAGACAACGCCTGTAACAGTTCATCGAACGGGAATTCCCCAGCGAACCGAATTCGGTGGGAGGTGTGAAACCGTGAGTATTTAAAGGCGAAGTCAGCCGTACTGGCAATAACTTTTTTCGAAATTTTCAGGGCTAAATTCGGAGCTACGCAGCCGGATCCTGCACCGGCAGCTCAGCAGCCTTGGTGCGGGCCTCCTCAGCCAACGGGGTGCTCAGATAACGTTCTCCTGTAGAGCAGGCCACGGTTACGATGGTTTTACCGGCATTCTCTGGCCGCTTGGCGAGTTCGAGTGCCGCCACTACATTGGCACCAGAAGAAATGCCAGCCAAAATTCCCTCTTTCAGGGCGAGCTCGCGGGCCATGGCAAAGGCGTCATCGTTACTCACCTTGATGCATTCGCCGACCTGATCAGAGTCGTCCTGCCCTTTGAGGTGGAGGTTGCCGGGCACGAAGCCAGCACCAGTGCCTTGAATCTTATGAGGGCCGGGCGTAAGTTCTTCGCCGGCCAATGTTTGGGAAATGACGGGGGAATCTTCCGGTTCCACGGCCACGGCCTGAAAGCTCTCTTTCTGAGGCTTTATGACTTCTACGCAACCGGTTAACGTTCCACCGGTACCAACGCCGGCAACCACGATGTCGACGGCACCTTCGGTGTCCTCCCAGATCTCCACAGCGGTTGTCTTACGGTGGATGGCCGGGTTGGCGGGGTTTTCAAATTGCTGC
>CAJWMQ010000129.1 GCA_913042895.1 uncultured Verrucomicrobiales bacterium
TGGGGCACACAGGCCAACTCTTCGACATGTTGGCGGATCCGGGGCAGCGTAAGGACATCAGCAAGGAACAACCCAAGGTGGCCGCGCAGTTGCGAGGTGAAGTGGAGCAATGGAAGAAAACCGTGCTCACCGAATTGGGCGAGGACAATCGGCCCTTTGTGATCGCCCATCCGGATTCCGAGTGGACGCAAATCCCCGCGCGCGATGGCATGGCCCACGGCGGTATCAAGCGTTCCAACAAGTTCCCCAATTGCTCCTACTTTTATAACTGGACTTCGTTGGATGACAAAATCACCTGGCCCGTGGAGGTCGGCGCCAGCGGCAAGTACGAGGTCACGATGCATTACGCTCTACCCAAGGGCGATGAAGGCACGCGCGTACAGCTTTCTTATGGCATGGGCAATCGAAACGATGAAGGGAAAGCGGCCGGCTACGCCAGCGCCACGACGGTGACGCTCAGCAAGGCACATGATGTGCCGGCGCGCGGCCAAGAAAATGATCGCGTTAAGCGCATGGAATCCTATGTCAAAGATTTCAAGCCGATCCTCGTGGGTACGCTCAATCTCAAGCAGGGCAAGGGAGTTCTCACGCTGAAGGCTCTGGAGATTCCGGGTAAAACCGCGCTTGAGTTTCGTTTGCTGATGTTGAAGCGGGTGAAGTAGTATTCACCCCGAAGACACAGAACGCGCACAGGAAATATATTGAACAAACACGGCGTCCCCTGTGTCTCTGTGGTAAGGAAATGAGAGCTGCAATTTACATCACTACCCTGCTGTTCGCGCCGCTTTGGGCGGGGACGCCGGAGGCGATGGTGTTGTTGAAGTCGAATTGTTTCTCCTGCCACAATCCGGATAAGGAAAAGGGCGGTCTCGATCTCACCTCGCGCGAAGCGATTCTGACCGGTGGTGACAACGGCAGAGTGCTGAAGCCGGGTAAGGCCGCGGCCAGTCGGTTGGTGCAAACCCTGCAGCCGGGCGCTGATCCGCACATGCCGCCTAAGGATCAACTGTCGCCCCGCGCCATTGCCGCGTTGGAAACCTGGGTGAACGACGGTGCGCCGTGGGATGCCGAAGCGCTCAAGGATCGACCCAGCCCGAAGCGGGATCAGTTGGCTCCGCTGCCGCCGAGTTATGCGCCGTCGCTGGCCTTGGCCATGTCCGCCGATGGTAAACGTCTAGCTGTGAGTCGGGCCAATCGCGTGGTAGTGTATGATCTTGAGAACAAAAACGCCGTGCTCGCCACTTTGGAAGGGCATAGCGATACCGTTCAGGCACTGGCGTGGAGTGCTGATGGTAAATGGCTGGCGTCTTCGGATTACCGTTCGGTGCGACTCTGGAACGCCGAGTTGAAACCGGCCGGCGAGATAACTGCCTTCGAGGGGCGCGTCACGGCGTTGGCGTTCGCGTCGGATAACCAATCGCTTTACACCGCTGACAGCCAACCAGCCGTGCGTGGCACGGTCCGTCAATGGTCGGTGGCCGAGCGCAAACCGCTGGCGGATTGGGTGGCTCATTCGGATTCCATTTACGCCCTCGCCCTAAGCAAGGACGGCAAACAGCTGGCCACAGCCGGGGGCGATGAGGTAGCTACGGTGTGGACCTTGGCCGACCGGAAACCGCGCGCCACGTTGGAGGGACATCAGGGCGCGGTGTATGGCGTGGCCTTCAAGAGCGATGGCGATCAATTGGCGACGGTGAGCGCGGATCATGAACTGCTGGTGTGGGACTTGAAAACCAAGTTGAAGATGACCGAGGTGCGCGTGCACAAGGGCGGGGTGACGGGGCTCGGTTGGACGCCGGACGATAAGGCGATTGTCACCAGTTGCGAGGATGGGCTCGCAAGAATTTTCACGGAGATCCAAACGCACGACGGCGCACAACGCTCCAGCACGGCCAAGGAACGCAAGTTGGCCGGCGGCACGGGACGCCTGCATGCGGTGGCGATCTCAGCGGATGCGAAACGGGTGGTGGCCGGGAATCATGCGGGCGATGTGTTTGTCTGGGAGGACAATCGCCTGACCGCCACGCTCAAGCCGGAGACGGAAGTACCGGCGCCCGTGGGTAAGGTGAGTTTTATCAAAGATGTGCTGCCGATCCTGAGCAAAGCCGGCTGCAGCGCGGGCGCCTGCCACGCCAAGGCGGAAGGACAGCGCGGGTTTAGTCTGTCGGTGTTTGCGTACGACACACGCAAGGATTGGAAAGAGATCACCGAGGACGCCTTTGGCCGCCGCGTGTTTCCGACCTTCCCGGAAGAGAGTTTAATTTATCGCAAAGCCACGCTCGCCATGCCGCATGAAGGCGGGCAACGCATCGCGCCGGGATCGCCCTCGGCCAAGGTGTTGCTGCAATGGATCCGGGAAGGCATGGCCTATCAGCACGAGGGCGAAGCCACGCTGGAGCGGGTGACTGTGGAACCGGCGGCCGGAGTGTATCGCAAGGCTGCGCAGCAAACTTTGAGTGTGACTGCCCATTATTCGGATGGCCAACAGCGCAATGTCACCGCCTTGGCGGATTTTGTCTCGAACGACAACGGCATTGCGACGGTGACGAATGCTGGCCGTGTGACGGTGGGCGGTATCAACGGCGAAGGCACAATCGTGGCGCGTTACATGGGTCAGGTGGCCATCTCGCGCGTTACCGTGCCGGCGGAGAAGAAGATTGCCGCCGCCAAATACGCGGCGTTGCCCGCGCATAATTTCATCGATGAACTGGCCTATGCGCAGTTCCAACGGCTCGGGTTTCTGCCCAGCGAGCTGTGTTCGGATGAGGAATTCCTGCGCCGCGCCTCGCTGGACACCATCGGTCGCTTGCCGACTCTGGAGGAGGCCCGCGAGTTTATGGATGATCCGGCGAAGGATAAGCGCACGAAAATGATCGGGCGATTGCTGGCCGATCCCGCGTACGCCGATCATTGGGCGAATCAATGGGCGGACCTCGTGCGGCCCAATCCTGATCGCGCCGGACTCAAGAGCGTGTATGTGCTCGATCAATGGCTGCGTGAGGCGTTTCGCAAGAACCAGCCAATGGACGCCTTTGCCCGTGAGATGATCACTGCCACTGGCAGCACGCATCGGTTTGGCCCGACGGTGGTGTATCGCGATAAACGCACGCCGGACGAGATGGCGAAGATTTTCAGCCAAATCTTTCTGGGTACGCGCTTGGAATGCGCGCGGTGCCATAATCATCCAAACGAGAAATGGACGCAGCGGGATTTCTATTCGTTGTCCGCCTACTTCGCGCAGGTGAAACGCAAAGGCTCAGGCGTGTCGCCGCCAATCTCCGGCGGCACGGAATGGTTTTATCATGGAGCCACCGGTGGCGTGACGCATCCGGTTACCGGCGAAAGTTTGTCACCACAACCACCTGATGGACCGCCGTCCGAGTTGACCGAGGGCACCGATGCGCGCGATCGATTGGTGGATTGGATGGTGCAGCCGGACAATCCGTTTTTTGCCAGTGCACTGGTGAACCGTGTTTGGGGCGCATATTTCGGCAGGGGATTGGTGGAGCCGGTGGACGATATGCGCGCCTCCAATCCGCCGGTGAATGCCGCGTTGCTTGATGCGTTGGCGAAATATTTTGTGAAGCTCAAGTACGATCAGAAGGAGCTCATTCGCACTATTCTGGAGAGCCGCCTGTACCAACTTAGCTCGGAAGCCAACGCCACCAACGCGGCGGATACGCGCAACTTCTCGCGCAGCTACCGGCGACGGTTGCGCGCGGAGGTGTTGCTCGATGCCGTTGGCGATGTGACCGGCGTGCCCACCAGCTTCAGCGCCACGTGGAACGGCGCGCGTGCGTTGGAGACATGGAACTTCAAGATCGGCTCGGAATTTCTGGATGCCTTTGGTCGGCCGAATTCCAGCAGTGATCCGCCCTGCGAACGCAATACCAAGGGCACGGTGGTGCAGGCTCTGCACATGATGCATTCGGAAATTCTGCACACTAAAATCACGCACGCCGACGGTCGCGCGGCCAAGCTGACGGCCGGTGATCAAACTCCGGCGGAGATCGCTGAGGAAGTGTTTCTCGTGGCCCTGAACCGGCGTCCCACGGCCACTGAAACCAAGGAGATTACGACCTATTTCGATAGGAAAAAGAACGACCGCGCCGGCGCGGTGCAGGATCTGCTCTGGGCGGTGCTAAATACGGCGGAGTTTCTGTTTAACCACTAAACCGCGAGAGAGACGAGTTCCACATCGGACTATTTTCTTTTTAAACTCAAAGCATGCGCTTGCCCCGATGCGTTCGCCCAGTACAATCGCGGCATCACTATGATACGCATTGTGCTTTTTCTTTCCGTGCTCATGGCCGCAACATTGTTTGCCGGCAAATGGGATGAGATGAACTACGGCCCGTACCTGACGCATTCGCTGGAGGTGCGCGGGGCGGGGATCGTGAACAAGGGAATCGCCATCCGGCTGGACGCCGGCGAAGGCGGTGTCTCCAAAGGCAACGCGTTCATGCTCTACGACACCGACCTGCTCAACTGTGCGGTTGGTTGGGGCGGTGGCTTCATCGACTGGCGCGGCATCGCGATGGATGGCCGACACAACGCGCATGCTTCCATTCGCGGAGACCAGACGTTTGCTAATCCCGTGGGTCCCGGCTGGCGCAGTCCGGCAGGTAAGTGGGAGGACACCGTCCGCGTGCGCGGGTTGGACAAGAAACCGTACGGACCGCTGCCGCGCACCTGGGCGCATTACAAGGGCCTGTATGTGCACGGCAACAAAGTCGTACTCAGCTACACCGTGGGCGCGCGCGGCGTGTTCGAGATGCCGTCGTTGCACGGCGAGAATGTATTCATCCGCAACCTCCAGATTGCGCCGGGCACAAGCGAGATCGTGATGCAGGTGGCGCAAGGTACAGACGCCAAGCCACTCAATGGCAGTCGCAACATCGTGCAGGTGGGCGGTACACAGGCGGATCAGCCGGTGATCGCCGCCGCGGTGTTGGGCGAAACGGGCCTGTGGGATCTGGAGGATGGTAAGAATTTGCGCCTGCGCATTCCGGCGGCCACTAAGGCGCATCGACTGCGTGTGTTGATTTGGTCTGGGTCGGCGGCGGACATAAAGGGCTTTGCCAAGGCGGTAGCTACCGTGCAATCCGAGGATGATGCGCCGAATCTACTCAAGCTCACGCAGGGCGGTAAGGCGCAATGGACTGATACTGTGGAGACCCAAATTCAGGCCGGACTCGATCTGGGACCGTACGCTACCGATACCTTCCAGCTGCCGGATAACAATCCGTGGAAATCCTGGATGCGCTTGGGCGGATTCGATTTCTTTAAGGACAACCGCCGCGCCGCAGTGTGCACGTGGCAGGGGGATGTGTGGATCGTGGAAGGGCTGGATCTACCGAAGGGCAAACTCACCTGGCGCCGTATTGCCACGGGCATGTTCCAGCCGCTGGGGTTGAAGATTGTGAACGAAACCATCTACGTCTGCTGCCGCGATCAGATCACGCGCCTGCATGACGCCAATGACGATGGGGAGATTGATTTCTACGAGAATTTTAACAACGACCATCAGGTGACTGAGCATTTCCATGAATTCGCCATGGACCTGCAGACGGATGCGGAGGGCAATTTCTATTTCGCCAAGGCCGCACGCCACGCGAAGGACGGGCTCGTGCCGCATCACGGGTCAATCATCAAAGTGAGCAAGGACGGCTCCAAGAGCTGGCGCATTGCCAATGGCTTCCGCGCGCCCAATGGCGTGACGGTGAACGGAGATGGTACCTTTTTCGCCAGCGATCAGGAAGGCCACTGGATTCCGAAGAACCGAATAAACCTGATTAAGCAGGATGGGTTTTACGGTTACATGGGCTCGTATGTACCCGGCCGCGATCCGGAGGATTACGATCCGCCGGTGGTGTGGGTACACAACAGCGTGGACCGCTCGCCGGCCGAGCAGCTCTGGGTGACCAGCGACAAGTGGGGCCCGCTCAAGGGCACGTTGATTAATCTCAGCTACGGCACCGGCCGGCTGTTCACCGTGCCGTACGAGGAGGTCGATGGCGTGCCGCAGGGCGGAGTGAGCCGCATTCCGCTGGGCGAAACACCTACGGGCGTGATGCGCGGCCGCTTCCATCCGGTCGACGGCCAGCTCTATGCCTGCGGCCTCTTTGGCTGGGCCGGGAACAAATCGCGTCCGGGCGGTTTCTATCGTTTCCGCTACACCGGCAAACCGCTGCATGTTCCGGTGAAGTACGCCGCTAGTAAAAAGGGCGTGAGTCTCACCTTCAGTGAGCCGCTTGATAAAGCCACCGCCACTGATGCGGGTAGTTACGCCGCCGAGATGTGCAACTATCGCCGCACGCGCGGCTACGGTTCACGCGATTACAAGGTGAGCAATCCCGATCAGCAGGGCCGCGATCAGCTTGAGGTTTCCATGGCCACCCTCAGTGCCGATGGCAAAACCATCACACTGCAAATACCTGACCTGCAGAAGTGCATGACCCTGCGCATTCGCTACAATCTTAAGGGTGCCAAGGGCGAATCCGTGCGCTCGGAAATCAACTGCACGATCAATGTGTTGAAGTAAGGTAGCAGAACTCAAGATTCAGAAAAACGCCGCCGATGTAGGCAAATCCATGGCCGGCATTAACGACAATCAACAGCTCGCCGACTGCGAGGCACTACAGGGAAAACTGAGTTCGCATTAGACCGGCAAATCCTGCTTACACCTCAATTGCTTCGATGACGTGCACTTGCCCACGCTAAAAATAACTGATTAAGACCGCCTGAAACTCGCCGAGGCAGAGCCGATTGACTGATTAGTTTTCGGGCGTCTCAAATTGTTGCCCAATATGTTTGCCGCCGCGAGTGCGGGCGAGGGATTGCTGGCGTTGGCGTTCGCGGCGGCTAGCGCGGAGAGAGTCACTGAGATCGGCGGAACAGCGTGGGCAACAGACGCCTTCTTCGTATTCGGGCGAATCCATGTCCTCAGGCTTGAGCGGCCAGCGGCAGCCGAAGCACACGCGGCTCTCGCCTTCCTTGAGACCGTGCGTCACGGACACGCGATGGTCGAACACAAAGCATTCGCCTTCCCATAGGCTGTCGTCCGCAGCGGTATGTTGAAGGTAATTCAGGATGCCGCCCTGCAGGTGGTACACGTTTTCAAACCCCTGTTTTAGTAAATGCGCCGAGGCCTTTTCGCAGCGGATGCCGCCGGTGCAGAACATGGCGACCTTTTTGTGCTTGGCTTCGGTCAACTGCAATTGCACGTAGGCATTCCATTCGCCGAAGGTGGCAGTGTGCGGATTGGTGGCGCCCTGAAAGGTGCCGAGCTCCACTTCATAATCGTTGCGGGTATCAATTAACAGCACATCGGGATCGTTAATAAGCGCGTTCCAATCTTGCGGGGCAACGTATTCGCCCACGGCGTCATTGGGATTTACCGACGGATCGCCCAGCGTCACGATCTCCGGACGGATGACTAGACGCAATCGATGAAAGGTGTCGCGGTCCGTTTCGCATTCGCGATGGGGCATGGCGTTGAAGCGTTGGTCCGCGCGGATGAATTTCAGCACGGCATCAACGCCGGGCTTGGTCCCGGCAATGGTGGCATTGAGTCCTTCGGTGGCGAGAATGATCATGCCGTGCACTTCATGGGTGCGGCATTCGGATTCTAGTCGATCGCGAAAAGCTTCGCAGTCGGGGAGATCCACGAAACGGTAAAAGGTTGCAACCGTCTGCGGCATGGATCAGTGGCGATCGAGTGTGAGGCGATCGACATTTGGACCGCTTGCGCCGATGGATTCGAGGCGGATTTGGTTTTCGCCCTTTTGCAGCGCGGCGTCGGTAATCAAATCTTTCCAGCTCGTCCAATCGCCAGTGTCATTGAAGGGGAGTGATTTTTGAACCAGTTTGCCGTTGATCTTCAGTGCTAAGGGCCGGTTGCCGCCGGCGAGGGCGTAGCGGAAAGCGAGTTGGTAGGTTGCTGCTTCGTGCGCGTTTACGATCCATTCGAGGTGTTCACCGGATTGGCCATTGAAGTCGGCATATCCCTTGCCCGAAAACCCGCCATTCCGTTTGTCAAAGCTCGGTCCTCGCCGGCCGGCGAGGGCTGCATCCAATACCTGCGGGGAGCTCGTTAGTTTTACCGGCTGTGCTTTCACCGGCTTGGACGTAGAGCCGCCGCTGGAGCTGCCGGCAATCAGATGCGGTGCTTTGTCGTCACCATTAGTGAGAGTATTCAGTGTGTAACAGACCAAGGTATTCAGCGCAGGCGTCTTGTTTTTGGCGGTGACGTTCTTAAGGGTTAATTGGTACACGTAGCCGGGGTTCAATTTATCCAGCGCGATCGAGATGGTCTTGCCGGTTTTGCCTACCTCCAAGGCGGTGACGCCGATGGTCTCCTTGTCGAGTTGGGGCGAGCCGTAGCTTTGGTGGTACTTGTAGTAGTACCGTTGAAACTCAAACTGAGTTGCCTCCACGTTGCCCAGAGGACGGGTGAAGGTAAGGTCAAATCCGCGTTCGGTGAGTTTCATGCCGGCCAATTCCATCGGGGTTTTGCCAGTCCACGTGATGCGCTGTAGCCCGCTGCCACCGGCCCATGAGAGGTGGGTGGATCCGGTCCAGAGACTTCCGTCGGGCGCGAAGGCAAAACGGTGCATACCGCGATTCAATCCGCCGCCATCGATGAAGGGCAGACAGGCGCCCTGCGTTTGGCCGGCCACTTCATCTACTAACACTCGCAGGATGCGTGGCCGATTCATTTCGCCAACGAGTAGTTGCTCGGCGAACGGGCCGAATTTTCCGTCGGTGGTGTCGGTGAGCATTTGAGTGGGGCTGTTGGCCATGCTGCCCTGCGGGAACAACACCGCGGCGCGCTTGCGTTGGGCATCGAATTCGGCCGCCGGCACCTTAAGCGGATTGCGTCCTACCTCCCATTGGCCGGTCCATACCAGACTCGCGGGGTGCCCGTAAAAATTGCCTTCCTCCACGTGAAAGAGCTTGCTGGTGCCGAGCCAGTCTCCCTGGTTAT
>CAJWMQ010000130.1 GCA_913042895.1 uncultured Verrucomicrobiales bacterium
CCTGCCACCGAGCTGGTGGGCCGCCGTTACAAGAGCAAGCCCTGCGCGCACTACACCGATTACCGCGAACTGTGCGCGCGCAAGGATTTGGACATCGTCATCGTCGGTACGCCCGACCATTGGCACGCCGTGCAGACACTTGAGGCCCTGCGCAATGGCAAGGATGTGTACTGCGAAAAACCGGTTACCCATTACTTCGCCGAGGGCCAGGCCGTCTATCGCGAGGTCGCCAAGCGCAAAGCCATTTTCCAAACCGGATCGCAGCAACGATCCGATCATCGCTTCCGACTCGCAGTGGAGATTGTCCGTAACGGGCTGCTCGGAGACATTAAAGAAGTGCAGGTCGGCCTGCCCGGCGGAACACACAACGACAATGGTGACACCACCGCCCGCGATTATTCGAAGCGTAAGGATTACCAGTTATGGACCGGCCCCGCGCCCTTGCTTGATTACACCTTCAGCCGTCACCACCGCAACTGGCGTTGGCACCTCGCCTACGGCGGCGGCCAACTGATGGATTGGATCGGTCATCACAACGACATTTGCCACTGGGCCCTCGGCGAAGACCGCGGGGGCCCCACACGCGTGGAGGCCAAGAATTTCACCCAGACCAAAGCCAAGACTTACAACGCCCCGCCGCATTACGAAGTTCACTGCGAATACGCTGGCGGCATCCGCACCAGCATGGGCCCGCACAACACCATGGGCATGAAGGTGATCGGCACTGAAGGCTGGGTACACGTGACGCGCGGCAAGATCACCTGCTCCAACCCAGCCTTGCTCAAACCGGATTTCAACCCCGGCCCTTTCAAGGGCTACCTGTCTCCCGGCCACACGCGCAATTTTCTCGATTGCGTGAAAAGTCGTAAGGAGACCATTTGCCCTGCCGAGACCGCCCACCGCTCCATTACCCCCGGTCATCTCGGCTATGTCTCCAACACCCTTGGCCGCGCCCTGAAATGGGACGCCAAAAAAGAACAGGTCACCGGCGATACCGAAGCCCAAAAACTCCTGACCCAAATGACCCACCGCAAACCGTGGACGCTTGAATGAACCCCGTTTCCCGATCCCTCAATCTCCCCGGCCAACACGAATATCACGGAGCCCCCTTCCCGCTCGCGCTGGAGGTAACCACCGATTCACTCGAGGCCGCCGGCGCGTGGATCACAGAAAATGCCACTGCCCTCGACGCCCAAGCCGCCGCGCACGGGGCCGTGCTTCTGCGCGGCCTGCCTTTGACCACGCCGGAAGAATTTGATGCCGCCGTAGGCGCGTTTGGCTTTCCTAATTTTTCCTACGCCGACTCGCTCTCCAACGCCTATCGTCTCAACTACACCCCGCGCGTCTTCTCTGCCAACGAAGCGCCGCCAGAGGTCACCATCTTCCTGCACCACGAAATGGCGCAAACGCCCATCTACCCAAGCAAGCTGTTCTTCTTCTGCCAAACCGCCCCCACCGCCGGCGGTGCCACGCCCATCTGCCGCTCGGATATTCTCTGGCAACGCCTCACCGAACAACACCCCGCCTTCGCCGACGACTGCAAAACCAAAGGCCTGAAATATTCCAACGTCATGCCCGCCGAGGCTGACAAGGCATCCGGCATGGGTCGCAGTTGGCAAAGCACCTTCAGCGCCGACTCCCGCGAAGCAGCCGAAGCCCGCATGACCGAGCTCGGCTACACTTGGGAATGGCAGCCCAACGGCGACCTCCGCGCCACCACGCCCGTGCTTCCCGCCGTCCGCGATCTGGGTGATGGACGCGCCAGTTTCTTCAACCAACTCATCGCCGCCTTCAACGGCTGGAAAGACACCCGCAATGACCCCGCCAAAGCCATCACCTTCGGCGACGGTTCACCGCTGGATCCCGAGGACGTCGCTGCCGCCAGTGCTCTGGCCGCCGACTGCACCTTCGATCTTCCCTGGCAAGCCGGTGACCTAGCCCTCGTGGACAACTACACCGCCATGCACGGCCGTCGCACGTTCACCGGCACCCGCAAAGTTCTCGCCAGCCTCGTGGCAGCGTAAGACCCTTTTCCATTGGCTTCCAATGCTGGCTGGCGTACTTTTCCTGCCAATCATAATGCATTTATTGTTCGCTTTTTTACTGTGCCTCGGAGGTTTGCTAGAGGCTCAATCAGTCTCGGATTCAGCAACGCCCGTGCGAAATATTTCGGCGCCTGCAGGTTTCAAGGTGGAGTTACTGTACTCGGTACCCAAGCCCCAACAGGGGTCTTGGGTGGCGATGTGTAATGACGACAAGGGGCGGATCATTGTGAGCGACCAGTTTGGGGGGCTGTACCGGTTCACACCGCCGGCGCCGGGGAAGCAGTTGCAGCAGTCGGATATCGAAAAAGTGCCGGCCAAGATCCGGGCAGCCAACGGATTGCTCTGGGCCAATGGCGGACTGTACGTGGCAGTCAATGATTACGAGCGCAAGTTTCCCAGCGGGCTGTATCGGGTGACGGATTCTGATGGAGACGATAAGTTAGACAAAGTGGTGTTGCTACGCGAGATGTTTGCGCGCGGTGATCACGGCGTTCACGCCATTTTACCTGGACCGGGTAATTCACTTTACCTGATCACCGGTAACAATACGGAACCACTGAAAACTCAGACCTCCCGTGTGCCGTTGCACTGGGGTGAAGATCACCTTTTGCCGCGCATGCCTGATGGACGTGGACATAACCGAACACGACTCGCTCCGGCTGGAATCATTTACAAGGTGTCAATGGATGGAAAGCAGTGGGAAGTTGTGTCATCCGGTTACCGCAATATTTACGACGGCGGGGTGAATGCCGACGGTGAGCTCTTCACCTACGACGCGGACATGGAATATGATTTCAACACCTCATGGTATCGCCCCACGCGCATTAATCACGTGACCAGCGGCAGCATGTGGGGCTGGCGCAACGGCACGGGCAAGCGGCCAGAGTTTTATCCGGACACTCTCCCCGCGACGGTGAACATTGGCCCCGGCTCGCCCACGGGTACTGTATTCGGCTACGGTGCGAAGTTTCCCGCCAAGTATCAGAACGCTTTTTTCATACTTGATTGGAGTTGGGGAAAGATTCACGCAGTACACCTCAAGTCACAGGGCTCTAGTTACGCAGGCGACAGTGAAACGTTTATTACAGGTAGCCCTTTGCCAGTCACTGATGTGATTATTCGCCCGGAAGATGGGGCGATGTACTTCACCATTGGCGGCCGTAAGGTACAGTCCGGGGTATATCGTGTGACCTACTCCGGCGAGGAATCTACCACCCCGGCGGTGAAGCGAACACAGTCGCAGGACCGTAACCTAAGACACAATTTGGAACGTTTTCATGGTAAGCAACATAAGGATGCAGTAAACGAATCGTGGACGCATTTGGACCACGCCGGACGATTCATTCGCTGGGCGGCAATGACTGCAGTGATGCACCAGCCGGCTGCCCAGTGGCAGGAGCGTGCTATGAGCGAAAAAAATCACAACAAGAGAGTGGTGGCATTGTTGGCGTTGTGCAAGGTGGTTGGCGCCGACCCGAAAAACGTAAACCCAGAGGAACCTGTCCCAAAAATCGATGCCGCATTGAAGGCGTCTATTTTCAAATCGCTCGGGCAAGTTGATTGGTCAAAGCTCACGCACTCAAGCAAGCTAACATTGGTGCGCGCATATCAGATCGCCCTCATTCGATTGGGTGAAACTAATGCGAACGTTAAGAACCGCATCGTGCAGCAACTGGACCCACATTTCCCCGCGCCTAATTTCGAACAGAACTGGCTCCTATGCGAAACGCTCGCCTATCTGCAGGCCCCTAACACCGCAGCCAAGGGCATCAAACTGCTGCAAGATGCGGCCACGCAAGAGGAGCAGATCGAGTACGCACGCTCGCTGCGGATGCTGAAAGCCGGCTGGACGCTCAAACTGCGCACGACTTACTTCGAATGGTTTCTCAAAGCGGCCAACTACCGCGGCGGCGCAAGCTTCAGCAAATTCATCGAGTTCATCCGACGCGATGCCGAAGCGAGTCTGGACACCAAAAGCCGCGAGCAACTGAAGGAGTTGCTGGCAAAAAAGCCCGAGCAGAAATCGCCATTTGAAATCATGGCGCAGGCCATGATCGGCCGAAATTTCGTGAAGCAATGGGAACTTGAGGAACTCAGCGCGGCCTCCAAAACCAAGCTCAAGGGCCGCGACTTCGAGCGCGGCCGCAAGATGTTCGCCGCGGGCGGCTGCTTTGCCTGCCACCGGTTTGCCAATGAAGGCGGTATGACTGGCCCAGATCTCACCGGATCCGGTGGGCGTTATTCTGCTCATGATTTACTGGATCAAATCATTAATCCCAGCCGTGAAATTAATGAGCAGTTCGTACCAGTAATCGTTAAGATGAAAAATGGCGATACGCTAACAGGCGTAGTGGTCAACATGAAAGACGAACGCGTGACCGTGAACACGGACATGTTTGATCCCAACCAACGCGTAAACGTGAACCGCCCAGAGGTCGAGAGCATTGAGCCCTCTAAAGTGTCCCCCATGCCTCCGGGCCTGCTCAATCTCATGAGAGAAGATGAAGTGATGGATTTACTAGCTTACATCATCAGCGGAGGTAATCGTGACCACAACGTTTACAAAAAATAATTATGAAAAAAATCATTAACCTCATCCTGGCAATCTGCCTCATCGCCTGGCTCGGCTGCGGCGGCGGCACGGACTCCACCAGCGGCGACAACGAATCCAAGCCGGTGATCGGCTACACCTCAAAAGACCTGTCTAATCCGTTCTTTAATATTATCGGCGATACGCTGAAATCAGAAGCGGCCAAGCATGGCTACGGTGTAGTGGTGGTGGATGGTGGCGATAAAGCGGAAACGCAGGACAAACAGATCGATGACTTCATTTCTCAAAAGGTGAAAGCCATCGTTGTGAGTCCATGCGACAGCAAATCCGTTGGCGCCTCCATCCGCAAGGCGAACAAGGCGGGCATCCCAGTGTTCACGGTGGACCTCGCGTGTACGGATGAAACGGCGGAGATTGTGAGCCATGTGGAGACGGATAATTACGGTGGCGGAAAACTCGCTGGCGAAGCCATGATCAAGGCACTTGGCAAGGACGGCGGCAAGGTGTTGATCCTCCATCTTAAGACGGCTGATTCCTGTATCCAGCGGGTGGACGGATTCACTGAAGTCATCACGGCGCACAACAAGGAACTCGCGGAGGGCGCGGAAAAAATCGAAATTATCGAAACGCTTCCCGGCGGTGGCAATCAACAGCAAAGCAAGAAATCCACCGAGGATTTCGTTCAAGGCAACAAGGATTTGCGGGCGATCTTTGCGATCAACGATCCTTCAGCTCTGGGTGCCTACACTGCACTCAAGCAGGTAGGCATGGAAAAGCAGGTGACAATTGTCGGTTTCGACGGCGAGAAAGCAGGCAAGCAGGCAATCAAGGACGGTAAGATTTTTGCCGATCCCGTGCAGTATCCGGACAAGATGGCAGAAATTACCATTAAAAGCATCGTGGAATACATCGATGGCAAGAAACCGGAAAAACTGATCAAGATTCCCGCCGAGCTGTATTTCAAGGAGGACGCGGACAAAGATCCGGACCTCAAGTAGTATGGGAGACACAGGGCCATCCGCCGTGCCGCTGCTGCGGATGACTGGCATTGAGAAGGCGTTTCCGGGAGTGCAGGCACTCAAGGGAATTGATCTCGAGTTGGGCACTGGCGAAGTGCTGGCATTACTTGGCGAAAACGGCGCAGGCAAAAGTACTCTTATTAAAATTCTTGGCGGCGCGCATCAACCGGATGCCGGCACGCTGGAGTTGAATGGCGAACCGATCGACATTCGCAATCCATCCGCCGCGCAAGCCGTTGGCATTGCGATCATTTATCAGGAATTCAACCTCGTGCCCAGATTATCAGCGCGGGAGAATATTTTTCTCGGCCAAGAAAAGACGCGTGCGGGTTTCATCTCAGCGGATACCGAACGCGAACGTGTGCGCGAACTCTTCGAGCGATTGGGGGCAGATATCGATCCGGACGTACCTTGTGGCGAGCTGTCCGTGGCTGAGCAACAGGAAATCGAGATCGCCAAGGCGCTCTCGCAAAACGCACGGCTCATTGTGATGGATGAACCCACCGCCGCGCTTTCGCCTTCCGAGGTGGATCGATTGCTGACAATTATCAGCGAACTGAAAGCACAAGGCATCGGCATCATTTACATCAGCCACCGGTTGAACGAGATTTTTGAAATTGCCGATCGAGTCACCGTCCTGCGCGATGGCGGGCATGTAGGCACGAAGCCCATCGGAGAATTTACACGCGATAGTATCATCGAGCTGATGGTCGGCCGAAACCTCGATCAGGAATTCCCCAAAACCGCTGCAGAGCTGGGCGATGAACGGCTCGTCGCCCAGAACCTCTCCCGCGGCCGGCGCGTGCGTGATGTGTCGTTTTCCATTCGAGCCGGGGAAGTTCTCGGCCTTACCGGTTTGGTTGGGGCAGGCCGCACGGAGACGGGGCGCCTGCTTTTTGGAGCAGACCGGATGGAGAACGGTAGTATCGAATTGGACGGAGAACGCCTTCGATTGCGTTCACCGCGTGATGCGGTCGCAGCAGGCATTTGTCTGCTCACTGAGGATCGCAAGGCGCAGGGGCTGGTTCTCGGCCAATCGGTGCGCGAAAACTTTGGTTTACCCAATCTTGATTCGTTTGCGCGATTCGGTTTTATCAATCAGAAACGCGAATCAGATGCGCTCAAAACTTACGTGAGCAAGCTACAGATCAAGCTCCCCGGGCCTGATCAAGCAGCTGGGACGCTTTCCGGAGGTAACCAGCAGAAAGTGGTGCTCGCCAAGTGGCTTGAACGCAACGCCGAGGTAATTGTTTTCGACGAACCCACACGAGGCATCGACGTGGGTGCAAAATACGAGATCTACCAACTCATCAATCAGTTGACCGCCGCGGGCAAGGCCATCCTCATGATCAGTTCCGAATTGCCCGAGGTGCTTGGCATGAGTGATCGCATTCTCGTAATGCACGAAGGCCGCGTGACCGGCGAAATTACCGACGTCCCCAACGCCACGCAAGCCGACATCATGCGGCTGGCCGTCGGCGATACGGCGGAGATGGCGGCATGAAAAAGCTTTTACAATCCAAATTCATTTCCGAATACGGCACTCTGCTAGTTCTGCTCGTTCTATTCGCTTACTACACCGCCGCCACGTGGGGTGTTGTCCATCCAGTCAGCCCTGGGGCTGCCCGTGAAGTGGCGGGAAAAATAATCGGTGAAAAGCAAAACGCGGCGGTGATGATTGTTGTTGATAAGGGTGAAGAGGCACAAAAGTTTGCGAAGATTTTGAAATCTGAACTGGAACAAGGCGGGGCCAAAGTGGTGAAAACCATCAGCGGTGCGCCTTCGGATGCATCGGAGGCTTTGCGAGAGTTGGGAGAAGGCAATGTACACATTGATTTTGTGGCGGCCCCTCACGCAGCAGCGGATAACGGAGTACTCAACCCAAAGCCTGGAAAGGAAGGCGACCACAGTCTGCCGGGGCTGGCAAAGCAACATGCATCACTGGCAAACGCCAAGATTATTCAGCCCGAGAGTTACATGTGGTCCAACTTTTTGACACGGACCAATGTGCTGAAGATTGCCAACCATATTTCGTACACGGCCATAATCGCCATTGGCATGACATTAGTGATCATTACCGCTGGGATTGACCTCTCAGTGGGGAGCTTGATGGCGTTTGCGGCGGTAATCACCGCCTGGATGGTTCAGCAATGGGGCGGTGGAGCTGACGCGGGTACAATGAGCCTGATTGCCTGCTGCCTCGGCGGCATGGTGATGTGTGGATTATTCGGGGTGTTTTCAGGCGTGATGGTCACGGCTTTTCATATTCCAGCGTTCATTGTGACTCTCGGCATCATGATGATCGCCCGCGGCTTAGCCCACATCATTTCCGGCACCCAACCCATCGCCGTGGATGCCTCCGGCTTTGACTGGCTCGGCAGCCAGGCCGCCATACCGGGCGTGCCCAACCCCGTATCGTTAATGATCATCCTTTTCATCCTCGCGCACATCCTGATGACTCGTACCACACTCGGGCGTTATATTTACGCCGTAGGTGGTAACCCCGAAGCCGCACGACTCTCCGGTGTGCCGGTGAAATGGGTGCTGGTTTTCGTGTACGCCCTTTGTGGATTACTCGCCGGCGTGGCTGGGCTCATCAATGCGTCGCTTTTCACCAGCGGCAATCCGAAGTTTGGCGAAGGCGAGGAATTGCAGGTTATCGCGGCGGTCGTTGTGGGCGGCACCAGTTTGGCTGGTGGGGAAGGACGAATCCTCGGCACGCTCATTGGCGCCCTCATCATCGCGGTAATTTACAGCGGCATGAACCAAACCGGTGTGGGTGAACACATGCAAAAGGTCGTCTTCGGCCTGTTGATCCTCGCTGCGGTCTTAATCGATCAGTTGAAAAAGCGAGGCTTCAAGCTAAGCGACTAGACCAATTCACCACGCAGCGTGGTGATCGCCTGTCCCCGTAGTTTCACGCGATCGTTGGCTGTTTCAACTTCCACAATTCCGCCGCGGGGAGAAGCTTGATAGCCGGTCAGTTTGGGGCGGGCGAGTTGGTCCGCCCAATACGGCGCGAGGGCGCAATGAGCGGAGCCGGTGACGGGGTCTTCCTGCACGCCGGCGGCGGGGGCAAAGAAGCGAGAAAGGAAATCGTAGGTGTTGGAATCGGATCGGGTGGTGACGATGAACCCACGCACGGGCAGTTCGCTCAGAGCGGCGAAGTCCGGCGATAATTCGTACAATTCCTCTTCATCGGTCAATTCCACGAACAGGTCAAACGGCGTGCGCCCAACGTAGCGCGGCA
>CAJWMQ010000131.1 GCA_913042895.1 uncultured Verrucomicrobiales bacterium
ATCAATCTGCTTGAGCAGGGGCCTGGCGGACGGCCCGGCGGCTTGCGTCCTGAATCACTTCTCGAATACGACATCTCCGGTGCCATCACGCGATTGATTAAGAAGGCCGACGAGGCACCAACTATTGGCGTTATGTCACCACTACAATTGACCGGCGGATTTCCTCCCAATCTACCGCCTCAAATGCAGCGAGGCCAACGCCCATCACCTCCTTGGATGTTAATGCAGCAACTTTGGCTCACCTACGGCCGGGATAATGTGCAAACCGTGGATATGGCGACCGATACCATTAGTGAGAATATCGATCTGCTACTCGTCGTCCACCCCAAAGGTATCACTGAAAAAGCCCAATTCGCCATTGACCAATATGTTTTAAACGGCGGTAAAGTAGCGGCATTCCTTGACCCTAATCACGCCTTTGACCAAGGGCCAATGGGAGGCTTTGCTCCACCTGCTGGCAGCTCGTCCAATTTTGAGAAGCTTTTGCCTGCGTGGGGTTTAAACTTCAATGGCGGGCAAGTCGTCGCTGATCCAACCTATGGCCTGCGACCGCCTCAGAGCGGATCATCATGGATCACCGCTCTGGATATCCAACGAGAGGGCCTCAATGAAGATGACCCTATCACCCAGAGTCTTGGGCCCGTTTCGGGCATTCACTTTGGCGCTTTCCGTCAAGAAACTGCAGTCGACAAAAATGCGGCTCGCCCAACTATGACACCACTGATGCATAGCACCACAAATTCAGCGCTGGTGGCTGCCTCGGAAACTACGGGGCTTTTCCCGGTGCCAAGTTTCCAACAATCTCAGGCTGAACTACTGAGCGCCTTTGTGCCGACAGCTGGCACCAATATTCTGGCGTTAAAATTGACTGGTGAGTTTGCCACGGCTTTCCCTGATGGCGATCCTGAACGGCCCGCATCCAATCCTGATAATAATGCAACCGCACCGCCGCCACCAGATACTTCCCTGAAATCTGTTAAGGCTGATGCTAACCCGGTAGTCGTGTTGGTTAGTGACGCCGATTTCCTCCACAACACCATTCATGAACTTGATCAATTACGGGGCTTTCGAAATAGCAATTTGAATTTCGTGCTCAACCTTGTGGATTACCTGACAGGAGACGAAGACCTAATTCGAATCCGAAGCCTCACCAATCGCAGTCGCCCCTTGAAGAAGCTCACCGAACTTGAAGAACAGGCCACTCGCGATATCCAGAAAGAATTGGAGCAACATGAAAAAGATCTGGAAGAGGCCGACCAGAAAGTAGCGGAGGTGACCGATAAACTCCAAAACCAACTGCGCAGCGCTATTCAATCCGGGCAATCCGGTGTCATCCGCCTACAGGTCAGCGAAGGGGACCAAAAGAAACTGGAGGAAAGCCAAGCCGAAGCCGAAGACGCACGAGACCGTGCCCGTAAAGCGATTCGTCGCATCAAAAAGGAGCGCCGTATAGCCGTAGATTCCCTGCGCAACCAATTTAAATGGGCCAGCATTGCCTGCATGCCTTTTCTAGTGGCCATCTTTGGGGCGGCCGTCTCAATCCGTAACCGCAAATAATCTGCTCAAAATGAAATCGAATAAAAGTAACGGTATCCTAATTTCACTGATCGTTCTGGTGATTGCGGCAGTCCTGTATTTCAGCGGCTTAGGCGGTAACCGCGGCGCTACAATCATCGTTGGCAAGGAGCCGCTCGCTGAGCTGCCAATCAGTAAAATAAGCGCCATCGTGATCGCCGACGAAACCAGCACTCTAACCTTGAGGCGTGCCGAGAAGCAATGGGTGGTGGTCAATCGCAAAGGGTATCCGGCTGATCCGGATCGTATTGAAAACTTCGTGAAATCATTCACGGAAATGAAGGCTCTGCGCGAGCTGAGCGCCGGAGCCGAGCAACTTGATCGCATCGGCCTGAAGCAGGGCACGCGCGTGACTTTGCAGGACGACAACGGAAATGCTATTCACACTCTAACTCTCGGCAAGGAACTCAATGCGCCCGGTAGCGATAGCCAGCAATCTGCCATGGGACGCGGAGGCTTTCCTGATCGCCGTTTTGTTATGGTGGATGGCGAACGCTCATCGATCACCGTAGTCGATCAAACCTTCAGTAATGCCACCACCGGCCCGGCAGATTGGTTGGACAAAACATTCTTCCAGATCGAAAAGCCGAATGCCATCGAAGTGATCTATAACGGAACCGATTCCACCAATTCATGGAAGCTCACTAAGGCCTCAGACATAGCGGACTGGAAACTCGACGGGGAACTACCTGAAGGCAAAGAGCTGGATACTGCCCAAGCTCCTACTTCGGCCTTCAGCAACCCGGCCTTTAATGATCTGGCCAATGACGCCGAGAAAGTAGCGCTCGATAAAAACGCCACGCAAATCAAGATCAACACCAGCGAGGGCTTTGAATACGCTCTAAAGGTTGGCGACAGCACCGATGGCAGCGATAAAATCGTCTCCGTCGCCATTACGGCAAATTTCCCAGAGAAACGTACGCCGGCCGAGAATGAATCTGCCGAAGACAAGAAGAAGTTGGACGAAGAATGGGTCGCAGCACAAAAAACGCTTCAGGACAAACTTGCCAACGAACAGAAATTTACCCAGCACGCCTACCGAGTCAGCAGCTACACGGTTGATGCCATATTGAAAAAACGCTCTGAGCTGATCAAAGACGAGGAGAAGGGGGCTATTACACCACCGCCCAGCGGGAATCTGCCGATCCCGTTCCAGAACCTGCCCCCCCAAGAATAGCGTCATAACGCAATATTTTTGGTAAATTTGGGGATGAAGAGCAATTGACACACCCCGAGTCCGCGGGTAATTTGGTTCATGAGAGGAGGGCTAATTAATGGGTAAAGTTACCAAAATCATGTTAATCCTGAATATCCTTGCCGGAGGGGCGGGTATATTCTTTGGCATGGGAATCAAAGGCGATTTGAAAACGGCCGAGGAAGCTAAGGCCGCCGCTGAAGCTACCGCTCAATCCGCCAAAGGCGGCACCTCTAAGTTGGAGTCCGACAATCAAAAACTCAGCAACGATATACAAACCCTCCAAGGCCAGTTTGCCAAGGCCACTAACGACTTGGGCGCAGCACAGACCACTCTAGCCTCCCTTCAGGGCGGGCAGGGCCAAATGGCCGCTGACTTGCAACAAGCCCAACAAGATAACGCCAGACTACAATCTGATCTAGTCGCTGCCCAATCACTTGCGAACCAAGCCCAAACGCTAAAAGGTGATATTGCCGCTTACGAAGCACTGGGAACCACGCAAGAAATCCGCGTGCGTTTGTCTAAATTGGATAAGATTGAAGCCGACGCTGCTGCAAAGAAGAAGAAAAAGGCTCAAGATGCCGCAAAAAATAAACCTAAACCAAACACCCCCCAACCCGGAGCTGAAGTCGGGTCCGTAGCCAGCTTTGATCCGAAATTTGGGTTCGCCGTTTTAAATCGAGGCGCGAGCCATGGCATTAAAGTGGGCGATGTGTACCGCGTAACCCGCAACGGTCAGCTCGTTGGCAAAGTCACCGTACAGAAAGCGGACCCCACCACCGCTATTGCGAATCCCATCAAACAATTCACCCGCGAACCACTCAAGGCGGGCGACAAAATCGTGAAGGATAGCTGACCTGTGAAAGCTGCGATTATTGCCCTAATCCTACTGCTTGTCGGCTCACTGGCCACCAGCGGCTACCTTTTAATTGAGCGGAAGGCGAATATTCAAAAAATCAATGATGCGCAGAACGAGGCGGAAAAAGTGCGCCGTAACAATTCCGAACTAACGGAAGAAAAAGAACTGGCACAGGAAAATTTTTATAGCACAAAATCCAATCTCACCATCGCGACAAATAATTTGGCTCAAGCTCAAGCTGATCTTGAGTCTCTGGAAAACAAATCCGCATCAGAACTTGCCGACCTTCAGTCCAGGCTAACCGCTGCCACCGATATGGAAACCACCCTCAACGGTGAGCTCCAAACACGCGACGAGAAAATCACCCAACTGGCCGCCGACCAGAACGCCACCCAAACCAAGCTCAAGACCGCCGAGGAACAGTTGGCTGCCAAACTCACCGAGCTTCAAGAACGCGAGGCCGATCTCGCCAAGAGTGTCGAGGCCCTGAAACCATTTCTTGCGACCGGCCTCAGTGCCGAGGAAATCGCCAAACTCAAGGAAAAGCGACCAATCGATCTCCCTGAGCCCGCGCTTACAGCCCCCAGCCCCATTCGCCCCGGCAAGCTCACCCAACCTCTGACACGCACCTCCGCAAGCCCCATTCCTCTGTCACCCATCCCAAACCCGTAATTGATTATGCTTAAGAAAACGATCTCATTCGCCGGCGCCTGCCTTCTGATTGCAGGTGGCATGTTCCTGACTTCAACCACCGGGTGCGGTTCTCTGGACGCCGATAATGTTTCGGAACGTCCCTGGAACGAACCTAAAGGTTACCAGTTCTTCGGTAGCGGCAATTCGCGCCGCGGCAATCGCTAAGCCTCATCTGGACGGAACACACCGGAGGGCGTCACCACAACTCCCATCCGTGCATCGTGAGGCTCATGCGGCACACCATTGTGCACCAACTGGTGGTCATACCCAACGCCGCAGCGAAACGCCGTCAGACCCTCCAGCCAACGATCATAAAATCCGCGGCCACGCCCGAGGCGGTATCCAGCAGCATCAAATGCCACGCCCGGCGTAATTACAAAGTCAACCTCGCTAGGTTCGGCGGAGTCCGCATTTTTCGACGGCTCTAAAATTCCAAATTGGCCACCCACCAAATCATTTCGATTCATTACAAAAGCAGCCTCGTAAGTCCGGTCGGCCCGGAATCTCGGCAGGCAAACTTGCTTCGATTCATCCCAGAGCCCATCCACATTTGGTTCATCCGGCAAAGCGGCGAACAATAGAATGACTCGGGCCTCAGCCCATTCGGGAAGCGCTTTCACACGCTCACAAATAGCCTCCGAATCGACCGACCGTCCATTAGGCTGCAAACGAATGCTGGCCATCTCCGCGCGCAAGGCGGCTTTAGCTTTTTGGATTCCCATCCTGTTTGGCCTTTTCCTGAAGGGACCGCCAGTGAAGGACGCGGTCTTTGATTTTCTTTTCGACGCCTTGTTCGGTTGGGTCATAGAAACGGATATCCACGCCGAGGTAATCCTGTGCCACGAAATGATCGTCGTAGGCATGAGCATACTTGTATTCCTCGCCGTTGCCCAAGCGCTCGGCGCCGGCGTAATGGGAATCGCGCAGGTGCTTGGGAACGGGTATGGTGCGCCCAGTTTTCACTTCCTCCAAGGCACTGTTGATCGCGGTGTAGGCGCTGTTGCTCTTGTGGGCGGTGGCGAGATAAACCGTGGCCTCGGCAATGGGGATGCGCGCTTCGGGCCAGCCGATGAATTCTGCAGCCTGATGGGCGGAGGTACTGAGAACCAACGCCATAGGATCGGCCAGGCCAATATCTTCTGCGGCGCTAATCATCAATCGGCGCGTGATAAAGCGTGGGTCTTCACCGGCGTGGATCATCTTGGCCAGCCAGTACAGGGCAGCATCAGGATCGCTGCCGCGGATGCTTTTGATAAAGGCGGAAATGGTGTCGTAATGCTGATCACCGTCACCGTCATAAACGACGGCCTTTTTCTGGATGCATTCCTCGGCCACCGCTATGGTCACTCGGATCACGCCATCGGCCCCGGGCGGCGTGGTGAGCGCGGCAATTTCCAGCGAATTGAGCGCTTTACGGGCGTCACCATCGGAAATGGTGGCCAAATGATCCAGCGCCTCGGTCTCCACTTCCATTTTAAGATGCCCCAATCCGCGCTCGGCATCGCTCAAGGCGCGATCGAGCAATTGCCGGACATCCAATTCACCCAACGGTTGCAACTCGAAAATCTGCGAGCGCGATACGAGCGGAGAGTTGACGAAGAAAAACGGATTATGCGTGGTGGCACCAACGAGCCGAATGATGCCGCCTTCCACGTCGGGCAAGAGTACGTCCTGTTGCGCTTTGTTGAAGCGATGGATCTCGTCAATAAAAAGCAGCGTCGGCCGGCCGGTGTTCTCGAGTCGATTGGCGGCGCCACTGAGGACGCGCCGCATCTCGGCAACATTACTCTCCACTCCACTGAGACGCTCGAACTTGCTTTCGGTTCGATTGGCAATGATTTGCGCCAGCGTGGTTTTACCGGTACCGGGCGGGCCGTAGAAAATCAGCGACTGAATGCGGTCAGCTTCGATAGCGCGCCGCAACAACATGCCGGGTTTGAGAATGTGTTGTTGGCCTGCATATTCCTGCAGAGTGCGCGGGCGCATGCGGGCGGCGAGGGGTGCCTGTCGCTGGCCGGCCTGACGATCGGCCTTGGGCGCATCAGCCACGGGCTCCGGTTTGCTGCTGAATAAATCGCGCTCGGCCACGGGGAAAGTTTACACGCAAGAGCCGGGGAACGGCACAAAAAAACCCAAACCAAACCGCGCTTCGACAAGGCCCAAGGAACGATGATTCCAAGGTGGGGCCGAATCAATACCTTACGACTTCCAGTCAAGGCCTGACGGCCAGCATCGAAGGTAAGGCCCCATTTATTTTAATTACCTTCCAGGGCGTGTAACCTTGCGCGGCCCAGTTGGGTAAAAACAACTTAACCCAAAATGACCGTTCCCTCAAGTCGCTTTGCTTGCAAAGGACGACCGACTTGTTGCAAAGTCCGCGCATGCAACGTGTATGGATTCTCCTTGCAGTCTTCGCTGCCACCCTCAGTTACGCGAAGCCGCCCAATATTGTTTACATCATTTCCGATGACCAAACCTGGACGGACTACAGCTTCATGGGGCACAGTATTATTAATACGCCGCACATCGACAAACTCGCCAAGGAAAGTCTCACCTACACGCACGGCTATGTGCCCAGCAGCCTTTGCTGCCCGTCATTAGCCACAATGATTACTGGCCTATACCCGCGCCAGAACAAGATCACCGGGAATGAACCGCCCATTCCTGCCGAGGGAAAACGCTCGGCCGAATACGCGCGGCGATTCGCGCAGCAAGTGGCCTTGATCGATAAAGGACCTTCACTACCACGTATCCTCAAGGAAAAGGGCTACGTCAGCCATCAAAGCGGCAAATGGTGGCAGGGCCATTACTCGCGTGGCGGTTTTACGCACGGCATGACACATGGCGACCCCAAGCGCGGCGGACGTCACGGCGATGAGGGCCTCAAGATTGGCCGCGACGGCATGGAACCGATTTTCGATTTCATCAAGGACGCTGGCGACAAACCGTTCTTCATCTGGTACGCGCCGTTCCTGCCCCACACCCCGCACAACCCACCTAAGCGGCTGTTCGACAAATACGCCGCCAAAGTTGATTCCCCACATGTCGCGCGCTACTACGCGATGGTGGAGTGGTTCGATGAAACGGTCGGTGAACTGGTCAATCACATCGACGAGAAAGGGCTCGGTAAGGACACGATTTTTATTTACGTAACCGACAATGGCTGGATCCAAAACCCAGCCGCGCGCGGCTACGATTTGAAAAGCAAACGCAGTCAATACGATGGTGGGACGCGCACCCCGATTATGGTGCGCTGGACCGGCAAGGTGAAGCCGGCCGTCTCCTCCACGCCGGTTTCCAGCATCGACATGGTGCCTACCGTGCTCCATGCGCTGAACATGAAACCCACCGCCGACATGCGTGGGTTGAATCTGCTCGATCAAAAAGCGATTGAAGCTCGCAAGTTCATCTATGGTGAAATCTTTCTACACAATGCCGTGGACACATTCGAGCCCGGCAAAAACCTAACCTACCGTTGGGGCATTGAGGCCGGCTGGAAACTCATCCTGCCGCATAAGGAAAACGTGACCACCCGCGCTGCAAAAGGAGCCAAAGGTGACGGGACCATTGAACTGTATCACTTGGCCAGGGATCCACACGAGACAAAGAACCTCGCGAAACAAAATCCGGCCAAGGTGGCGCACCTCCGCAAGCTGATCAACGCGGAGTGGAACGGAAAATAGTTTGGGGTAAACCCTACTGATCCCTCCGTGGGAACAACGGCTCGGGCTTGTTGACTTGATGACCGGTGGCCAGTTCGCCCCAGCCGGATTCAGAAATATTCACAATATCAGCAGGCAAACCCAACTGCTCGTAAATGCGTCGGCTGGTATCCGGTAAATACGGCTGCAGCCACACAGCCAACAGACGGCAGCTTTCTACTAGGTTGTACAGCACCTCGCCTAATCGCTCGGCTTGCTCGGAATCCTTAGCCATCTTGAAGGGCGCGGTCTGATCCACGTATTGGTTCACACGCGCGATGTAAGCCCAAATGGTGCGCAGGCCTTCCTGGAGGTCACTGGATTTTAGTTCCTTCACAAGCTTGTCTCGGGTAGCGATGGCTTCGGAGGATAATTCATCATTCGACTCCGGCACCACGCCACCGCGATAGCGATCTAACATGGAGAGCGAGCGGTTTATGAGATTGCCAAGGCCATTAGCCAGTTCAGCGCCATAGCGGGTGGCAAAACCTTCATCGGTCCAGTTGCCATCCGGACCGATGGCGAGCTCGCGCACGACGTAATACCGAAAAGCGTCCAGACCCCAATCATCAATCACCGTTACGGGATCAACCACGTTGCCAGTGCTCTTGCTCATTTTTTGGTTATCCTTTTGCCACCAGCCGTGCACAAGCACCTGCTTGGGCAGCTCCAAACCGGCGGCCTTCAGCATGATGGGCCAGTAGACCGCATGAAATTTCAGGATGTCCTTACCGATCACATGGATGTCCGCTGGCCAGAGTTCGGCTTCTTCACCTCGACTGCGCGGAATGCTGAGATAATTGGTTAACGCA
>CAJWMQ010000132.1 GCA_913042895.1 uncultured Verrucomicrobiales bacterium
CTGACACAGTTTGATGTGGCGATCTTCCCCGGCGGTAGTGGCAGCAAACAGGCGGCGGCACTGGATGCCCGAGGGCGGAAAGCCGTGCAGGCTTTTGTGCAACGGGGTGGCGGGTATGTGGGCATCTGTGCCGGCTCGTATCTGGCGGCGGCGAATTATTCGTGGTCGCTCGGAATCAGTAATCACAAAACATTTTGTGAAACCATAGACCTGCCAAACATCGGTCGAAAGAGCATGTGGTATCGCGGGCCGACCGCTACGGTGAAGATGGAATTGACCACGGAAGGCCGAGAGATTCTTGGCGATCGCAAGGGCGTTTTTGAGGTGCGCTATCACAACGGCCCCATCATGTCGCCCATGGGAGTTAAGGGGCTGGAGGCGTTTCGCCCGCTGGCCATATTTCGCAGCGAGGTGGCATGCTATGACCCGCAAAAGGGAACGATGGTGAACACTCCGGCAATTATTGCGGGGGAGTATGGCAAAGGGCGAGTGCTGTCAATCAGCCCGCATCCGGAGTCATCGGCCAAACTGCATGCGCTGGTGGCAAACGGCATTCGTTGGGCGGGTCGGCGTTAGGTGTAAACCTACGAAAGCAGCACCTCAAAGCTGAAATGTTAGAAGGAAACGCACCCGGAGAGTGCGAGCCATTCACCGGATGTGCCGGGATTGGCGGCGTCAACTTTTCCATGTTGTGGTTCATCCCGAATGTCCTTCCAATCCAATGTGTCGTTTCCACTCAGCGCAGAAAAAAGCGTGATTTTTCAGGGTTGCTAGTGAAATTCCAATGTCAGCTTCTAATCGCTTGTTCGCAGCTTAAACACATATACACCGCCAATTTAGGCGGAAAATTGTCAGAAATATGTTTCATTTTAATGAAAGAATTTATTTGCCGAAGACGAATAATCACTGGGAGACCTTGTGAATCCCTACATTACACGGTGGTGGTTCCCCGTGTTAATGGGTTGTGCTAAATGGCGGTGCCCTTTCGGGGGCACCGTTCATTTTTTTTGAGGGGCTTTTGGTTTTGGGAGCGGTATGGCAGGGTTCGGCCGGTGAAAAGTAGCGGTACGATTTCAGTTTCAATAGCCGAAAAGGCCGGTCGGCCGTGGTGGTTGTGGCTGCATGTGCTGAGTCTGGATGCCGTGTTGGTGGCGTTGGCGGGACAGGAAGCGTTTGTCCATGTGGCTGGTGTGTCATTGGGAGCCGCGGACCGCTTGTTGTTGGGGTTGTGTGCATGGCTGGCTTATTGCGGCGACCGGTTATTGGATGGCCGGCGGCTCAAGACGGAGGCCGCGATGGCGCGCCATCGGTTTGCTCAGCATCATTTTAAATTGCTGAGGCTTTTTTGGTTCCTCGCATTGCTGGCGGCGGCTTTATTGGCTTGGCGGTTGCCGTTGTCTGAATGGCGGTTCGGTTTGGTTTTACTGGCGATCGTGAGTGCATACTTTTTTTTGCAACATCACCGAACAACTCGCAAGCGGGCAGGGCGCTGGAAGGAGCTGATGGTGGGAGCTGGGTTTGCGGGAGGAACGCTTTTCTTTGTGGTCGCCCGCGCGGAGCTTAGCTTGGGCTTGTTTTGCCTGGGCATGGCATGGGCGGTGGCATGTATGCAAAATTGCTTAGTGATCGCCGGGTGGGATCGTGATGAAGATGTGGCGATGGATCAGCCGTCGTTGGCGCGGGAATTATCTGGGCTCCATTACTGGATGTTGATCGGGCTGCTCGTTCAGCTTGGGCTGGTGGGGTTGGCCGTGTGGTCGGACTGGGCGTGGCTGAAACTGGGCGTGGCGCTGTTGTTTAGTGGAGCCTTGCTGGGAGAGTTGGAACGGCGCGGGATGTATTGGCCCACCGAACAACGCCGTGTTTGGGCTGATGCCGTCTTATTAATTCCCCTGCTGACTCTTGTCTGATGCATTGAATCAATTCGATCCACTTGCCCGGCCATATCGTTGGCTGGAATATCTCGTGTTCCAAAAATCTTTGGAGCAATGCCGCTTTGCCTTGTTGCCGGCGTTGGCGGGTTGTCGGCGTGTGCTGACAATTGGGGAAGGTGATGGTCGATTTGTAGCAGAACTGGTGCGGCGTTATCCGGAGATTGAAGTGGATTGCTTGGAAGGTAGCCAAGCCATGATTGCCCGGGCCCGCGCTCGGTTGCCGGAACAGGCTGCGGTGACATTTCATCATGCGGATGCGGTTTTCTGGGATTATCCGGTTGCCGAATATGATGCGGTGGTGACTTGTTTCTTCCTCGATTGTTTTCGCGAAACGACGCTGGCTGATTGGGTGCCGCGCGTGCAACGGGCGCTTCGGCCGGCCGGTTGCTGGGCTGTGGCGGAGTTTTGCGAAGGCAGATCGGGTTGGCGCCGATGGCGCAGTCAATTTTGGTTGCGGATCATGTACGCCTTCTTTCGAAGACTGACTAGTCTGGAAGCGAAACGCTTGCCTAATTGGAAACGGCTCCTAACTGAAACCGGCGGTCGTGTTCAAGAGGAGGGAACGATTCATGGAGGCCTATTGGAATGGTCTACATGGTGCTAGGAAAATACTCGCAAATTCGCCTTATTTACTCCATAAACCCTAACACATGGACGCGGAGATTCGAAACGCGCAGGGAGAGAAACTCGACTACGCCTATCATTCAGCACAGGGCGATTGCCCATTTACAGTGATCATTGGCCACGGCGTTACTGCCAATATGAACCGCCCATTTGTGGAGGCCCTAGCCAAAGGCTTGGCGATGGCCGGCATTCCCACCTTGCGCTTTTCCTTCTCCGGCAATGGCGATTCGGAGGGGCGGTTCGAAGATTCCTGTGTCTCCAAGGAAGTAGAGGATTTAGGCGCGGTGATCGACGCAGTGAAAGCAAAGGGCCGGCGTGTCGCCTACGTGGGTCACAGCATGGGCGGCGCTGTGGGCGTGAAGCGGGCCGCTGCCGATGATCGAATCGAACTCCTCGTTTCATTGGCTGGCATGGTGCATACGGCCAAGTTTGCCGAGGTGGAATTCAGTGAGGAAACTCCGGGCAGCGGGTTCATGTGGGGCAAGGAAGATTGCCCGCTATCGCAGGCGTTTGTGGATGACATGAACCAAATCGGCAGCGTCCTGGGTTTGGGCGCGCAAATCAAGGTGCCATGGCTTCTGGTGCATGGCACGGTGGATGATGTAGTGCCGATCGCCGAGTCCCGCGAAATTTTTGCCCAAGCTCAGGATCCCAAAGAGCTCTTCGAAATCGAAAACTGCGACCACGTCTTCGACGCCGAAACCGACCCGGAATCCCTCCCGGTCATGGTCCGAAAAGTGACCGAATGGCTGTTGCCGAAGACGATGATTTAAAGGCCTCTAGGATTTCTAAACGCTCCCTAAAACACTAATAATGGGAGTTTTCAACAATTCAAAAATTGGCATATTATATGCAAACATTGCTGTAATGTCAGTGGCGCTTTTTTTTATAAAATTCGAATCGTGATGAGATTCCCTGGCGAAATGAAACAAAAACATCTCTGTTTCCAGAGGGGTTTGAGTTAAGTTATGAGGTTGGCATTCTCAAACATAGGCTTGCCAGGAGTGCTTCCCCCAGTTTGTTCACTATAGGTTGGGTCGGTATTGTTTGGGTCGGCAAGACCTGGTCGGCTTCAGCATCATCCGCAGCGGTCGGTTCTCTCTCGCTACTTCCACGGCCAACCAAGTAGGTCGCCATCGCGAGCGTTGCGGTCATTGTGATGATGTATTTTTTCCTTTCTTGTGACACTGCTTGCTTGTTAAACAGAATCTACATTATAATAATTATCTGAGGATGAGCGACGAAGAACTTCAGTATCAATTGTTCCGAAAAGGAGCGATTTGTGTGTTAGCGGGCTTACTTATTTCTTGTGGGCGTGACTCGGATCCTGCCCCATCCTCATCTTCTAAGAGCAGAGGGGTGAGCGTGTTGGAATTGGCCCGCCAGCCAGATGGACGGTTGCTATTACGCTCGACGGGCCAGTTGTTTACTGGCTTGCAATATGAGGAGTGGCCAGATGGGAAGGCTCGTTTGGAATATTCGTTTGTGGATGGCCGACGTGAAGGGCTGAGTAAGGCTTGGCATGCCAATGGGCAACTTGGATTGCGGGGGGAATGGCGCGAAGGATATCCGGTGGGTGAAGTGGAGGAGTGGTCTCCGGATGGTTTGTTAAAGCGAACGATGGTGTATCGCGATAGACAACTTGTTTTCGATAAGACCGAAGCCTCTGAGGCTGCTCAAACCAAGATCGATGCGGAGTTAAGGGAGCGAGAGAGATTGGACCAAGAAAATTGGAAAAGCGAGGTGTTAGCACAGGATTTTGAGCGTACCTTTGTCTATCTTTGGGACCGTTTGCGCGCGGAAAAGCATGCTTGGTCTGTCTGGGAAGAATTCCCTTTTGAATCAATTACATGGGGTAAGCCAGAGGATTCAACGGTCCATGATTGGGCAATTGAAACTCGAGCGTGGAATGCCCCGAGTCAGCGATTGGAGTTTTCCCAATGGAAGATGCTTTTGTTGGAATGGGCACAGAATTATGTCTTGGAGGAGTCTGAATGGCATCAGGAAGAGTTTGACCCTTCGTCTGAAGGGCATCGCTCGCTGTTTAAATTTACTTTGCATGCCAGGGCTAAAGAGAAATCCGAGCGCCTGATTTTGCGAGGTGCGTTACGTGTCTATTGGGGAGAAAAAAAGGATGTGAAAGGGTTTTGGCAGCCGGTCAAGTTGGTGGTGGAATCATTAAAAGAATGGCGGCGGTCAGGAGAGGCGCCTTTTGAGACTGCGGGGTTGCTTCGGGTTCGCCGCGACAATCCGCAGTTTACCCGCACTCGCATTCCGAATGGAGTTGATCCAGCACCGTTGTTGATCCGTGATTTGAATGGAGATCATTTGCCCGAGATTATACCAACCGGTGCCAATCTGGTTTACTGGAATCAGGGTGGTTTTCGATTTGAGCCTAAGCCGTTGCTCAGTGACGGGCGCGGTCAATTTCCGGATGCGGCGGCGATTGTAGATTTTACGGGCGATGGACGGCCAGATCTGTTGACTTTCGGCCCGGATCAAAAGCCAATGGTTTTCTCGGGGAAACTTGACGGAAACTTCGCTGAACCTCCCATCGTGAGCTTGAGTGACGTGGCAAGGACGCAACTCAGTGATCCTTCGGCTGTAGCGGTGGGGGATGTGGATGGCGATGGGGATCTTGATGCGTTTGTCCCGCAATACCTAAACCCCTATGCAGGGGGGCGAGCTCCGACTCCGTATTACGCGGCGCTGGATGGGTTGCCCGCCTATTTATTGATTAACGACGGGTCAGGGCAATTTACCGATGGTACGGCTCAAGCCGGATTGGCTCCGAAGAGATTGCGCCGAACTTACAGTGCCTCCTTAGTGGATTTGGATGGAGATCATGATCTGGACTTGGTGGTAGTGAGTGATTTTTCAGGGCTCGATCTTTATTTGAATGATGGGAAAGGTAAATTTAAGGACATTACAGATACCTTGGGCGCAGCTCATTACTCTTTTGGTATGAGTCATGCCTTCGCAGATTTTAATGCTGATGGAAATATGGATGTTTACATGGTGGGCATGGGGTCCACCACCGCCCGCCGTTTGGAGCACTTGGGGCTGGGTCGCAAGGGTTTTGAATCCGTGCAGGCGGCGCGCATGAAAATGGGCTATGGCAACCGACTATTATTGGGGAACGGCAAGGGTGGATTTCGGCAGGCCTCCTATAATGACAGCTTGGCCCGCACGGGCTGGGCGTGGGGATGTACGCCTTGGGATTTTGATAACGACGGCGATCGGGATCTTTACATTGCCAATGGCCATATTAGTGGGTCTTCGGCAAAGGACTACTGCACCAAGTTTTGGCGGCACGATATTTACACACCCAAAATCGATACCCAAAGTGTGATCATGGCCGGTGTATTCAAGGAGTGCCAATCGGAGTTGGGGGTGACGGAATCATGGAATGGATTTGAGCATAATGTTCTGTATCTGAATGAGGGGAATGGAAACTACCTGAGCATTTCGCACCTTATGGGCTTGTCTATCGAGGCCGATTGTCGGTCGGTCGTGTCCTCGGATTTGGATTTGGATGGAAGGGCGGATTTATTGGTGGTGGAGAAGGAAGCTGGGGACGATCGTCAGCGTGATGGTCAGATCCGTCTGGTTCGGAACCTCACGCCGTCAGAAAATAACTGGATTGGGCTGCACCTGGAGGTCAAGGCTGATCAAATTATATGGGGCGCGCGCGTGCGCGTTCACCAGGTGGATGGGGCCATGCAGGAACTACCGGTGGTGACGGGCGATTCCTGGAAGGCCCAGCATGGTACCAGTGTGCACTTCGGCTTGGGCAAGGCCGAGGCAGCGCGGCTGGAAGTGATCTGGCCGAATGGTAAAGTGACTCGCATCGATCAACCCGCAGTAAACAAATATCATACTCTGGAGGCTAGTGAATGATCCGGTTTGGGTTAGCACTCTGTTTGGCAGGTTTCCTGGGATGCGATCGGAAGGCTAGTACACCGCCGACACTGCCGACTGCGCAAAAAGGATGATCATCAAAGTGACCTTGCGAGTGACGTGGAATCAACAAAAACGACCCAGCCAAGGGGTGGTGGAATCGCTGCAAGTGTGGCAACGCACCGGTGAGCCCGGCTTTGCGGTGAAGGAGGTAAAGAATTTGACCTTGGATGAAATCCTTGTTCAGAGAACAAACGGAAAGGTAACACGCCTTGAAAATCCAGCGATTAATCAATTTCATGCCGTTTCCGTTAAAAATGATCAATGAAATATTTGGTTAACGATTGACTGGTAATTTTCGTTAGTTAGCCTTTCAGCATGTCACCCAACCTACGGACACGACGCCATTGGTGTAGCCTCGGGGCGTTTACGTTGGTGGAACTTTTGGTGATCATTGTGGTGATCGGTGTATTGACCGGTATCATACTTCCTTCCCTCAATAAAGCTCGGCTCAAGGCGAACGCGAGTCAGTGTGTGGATCAACATCGGCAACTTGGTCAGGCTTACGCGGAATACATTACTGATCATCAAAGACCATCGGTCATGCAAAAGATGGCCGGTGATTCGCGCAATGCATGGGAACGAAAATTGCGCATGTATGCCGGGCAAGAGCATGGATGGCAATGCCCGGATTGCCGACAGGGGCACCACGGCGTGGGGTACAATCACGCCTTGGGTGCCTTGGGAGATCTCAGTCGGGTGAAGCAGCCGACCATGACGGTGGTTTTTGGTGATGCAGGATTGGTGGCGAATCCTGATCAAGCTGATCCCAACCATTGGGTGGAAAAACAATCGGTTCGGCCGCTCAAAGATGTCGGAGTGTTTGAGGTGCCTTCCAGTGCCAATTGGGAATCTCAACCCTTGCGGATGGTTAACCGTCATTTGGGACGAGCGAGTGCAGTCTTTGCCGATGGACATGCTGAGACATTGCCAGTGGGGGCAATTGGTTTTCAGTATGAGGCTGGGCACCAGCGGGCGCTCTGGGATCATCAATAGAAATTCCTTTTCGGTTCCTTCCTGCTGCGCGAGGATCTATCTGTGCAACGAATACTTTTTCTTCTTCTGATCCTTACCCACGCTTGGGTTCAGGCAAAGAAACCCAATGTGATTGTGATTCTGACCGATGATCAGGGGTGGGGGGATCTCAGCCTGAATGGGAACACGGATTTGGAGACGCCGCATATTGATTCGTTGGCGCGGGATGGGGCGCGGTTTGATCGTTTCTTTGTGTGCGCGGTGTGTTCGCCGACGCGGGCGGAGTTTTTAACCGGGCGCTATCATGTGCGGAGCGGAGTGTACAGCACCTCGGCCGGTGGGGAGCGGATGGATCTCGATGAATGGACCATTGCCGACACCTTCAAGGCCGGCGGGTATGCCACGGGCGCGTTCGGGAAATGGCATAATGGGATGCAGTATCCGTATCATCCGAACGGGCGCGGCTTTGAGGAGTTTTACGGGTTTTGCTCAGGGCATTGGGGCGATTACTTCAGCCCGCCGCTGGAACACAATGGCCGTATTGTGCAGGGCGAAGGATTTTGCGTCGATGATTTCACCGATAAAGCGATGGCGTTCATGGAGCGCAGTCACAAGGCGGGTAAACCGTTCTTTGCCTATCTACCGTACAACACGCCGCACTCGCCGATGCAGGTGCCGGATCGGTGGTGGAACAAGTTTAAGGACAAGGAGATCAAGCTGCGCAACCGCGATCCGCGCCGGGAGAATCTGGCGCATCTGCGCTGTGCCCTGGCGATGTGCGAGAATATCGACTGGAACGTCGGACGTCTCCTCAAGAAGCTTGATCAACTCGGCGTGGCCGAGGACACCATCGTGTTGTTCTTCCACGACAACGGCCCGAATGGCGTGCGTTGGAATGGCGGCATGAAAGGGCGCAAGGGATCGACGGATGAAGGCGGCGTGCGGTCGCCGTTGGTCGTCCGCTGGCCGGCGCGCATTCCGAAGGGCACGTTTGTACAACCCATCGCCTCGGTCATGGATTTACTCCCCACGCTGGCGGATTGCGCGGGCATTCCGGTGGCCAGCCAAAAACCGCTCGACGGCCGCAGCCTCAAACCGCACCTGCTCGGGGAAAAGGTGCAGTGGCCCGATCGCACGATTATGAATTGCTGGAAAGGCAAGGTCAGCGCGCGCACGCAGCGATATCGTCTGGGGCACACAGGCCAACTCTTCGACATGGTGGCGGATCCGGGGCAGCGCAAGGACATCAGCAAGGAACAACCCAAAGTGGCTGTGCAGTTGCGAGGTGAAGTGGAGCAAT
>CAJWMQ010000133.1 GCA_913042895.1 uncultured Verrucomicrobiales bacterium
CTGTAACATCGTCTTCACTGCGGCCATCACGCGCGGTCCATCGCTGGGGTTGAAGGCCAGGCCGGCCATTAAACCGCGGCCGACATAGCGTGCGCCTTCAATCGGGTAACGTTGGTGCAGCTTTTCAAATTTCTTTCCGAGCCGCCGCGCTTGGGTGATGAGTTTTTTCTCTTTCAACTCCTTTATTTGCGCCAGCGCCATCGCGCAACCGACCGGATGCCCGAGGTAGGTGCTGGTGTGGATCGCCTCGCCTTCGCTGGCGGGCCAGGCGCGATCCATCACCGTGGCACGGCCCACGCAGGCGCTGAGCGGGAAGCCGTTGGTGAGCGCTTTGCCCAGACAGATGAGGTCCGGATAAAATTGCGATGAATCGCAGGCGAACCATTCGCCGGTGCGGCCGAAGCCGGTGTAGATTTCATCACAGATCAGCAGCGCATGATGCGATTCGCACAGGGTCTTTAGATCGCCCAAAAACCGTAGCGGCGGCACCCGCAAACCGGCTCGGCCTTGAATCGGTTCCATGAGCACGGCGCCGATGGAATGTTTTTGAAATAGCTTTTCCAGATGCGCGAGGGTTTCGGCGCAGGCGGCTTCTGTCTCAGGGAACTGCGAGAAGTGACTAAACTTGCCGAGCTGTTTGCGGAAAGGTTTTTGGAACATCGCGCGATGCGTGGTGTTTAACGCGCCGTATCCAAGACCGTGGTAGGCACCTTCAAAGGCGATCACGCCCGGTTTATCTGTGACGAGCAGGGCGGTCTTCAGTGCGGCCTCCACGGCCTCAAAACCGGAGTTGCAAAAAATGGTTTTCGCATGGCGCGGCGGCATCTCGTGGGGCAGGCAGTGATAATGTACTTGTTGAAACTCCTGCTTGGCCCAGCGCTCGAAGGTGAGCTTGGAGAGCGCGCGGGCCAGTTCGCCCTTCAATGGGTGCGGATGTACATCGCCCATCGCGTGCGGTAGCTTGGCGAACTGCGCTTGAGCGGCTTTGGTGACGCGCGGGTTCGCGTGGCCGGTGGCGGCGACCGCGAAGGCGCCGGTCAGGTCGAGATATTTTTTGCCGTCCGTATCCCAAACATGCACGCCTTTCGCACGTTCCCAGACAATCGGCCACGTGCCATCCTCCGCCACATGCGTGACATTGCGGCTTTCGTACGTGCTCAGGAGCTTAAGGTGCGGGTTCATCAAACGCCTTTTTGATCGGCCGGCCAAATGTGTTTGTGTTGTTGGAGTTGGAACCGGACAGGGAGGCGATCGGCAGTGATGGTCTCGGCGAGTTCGCGGCGGGTAATGGGTGTGTGATCGGCGGGCACGGGCTTGAGCACGTCGCTTTGCTGACCGGCTTCCAACGGGTTGACCCACGAAAAGAGCACCTCGCATTTACCGAAGAGCTGGCGGAGTTGCGCCTTTGCCCAGTCGTAATCTTCGCGCGTGCTGATTACGCATTTCACTTCGTCGGAGGCGCGGAGGTGGTGCAGGTTTGTGGACAGGTTGCGTTCGCTCTCACCGCTGCTGGGGCATTTGAGATCGACGATGCGGTGGACGCGTGCGTCAACGCCGCTGATGTCATGCGCGCCGCTGGTTTCCAGTAACACGGTAAAGCCACGGTCGGCCAGGGCGGCGAGTAGAACGGGGGTTTCTCTTTGCAGAAGCGGCTCGCCACCGGTCAATTCCACCAAGGGCGGCTCGGGATAGCCCTCGGCCAACGCGGTGGTTTGCTCGAGAATCGAATCGAGCGTGAGCGTCTCGCCGCCCGTGAAGGCGTACGCCGTGTCGCAATACGAGCAGCGCAGATCGCAGCCGGTGAGCCGGATGAACACACACGGCAACCCGGCAAAGGTGCTCTCCCCTTGTAGGCTTAGGTAAATTTCATGGACGCGCAATGTGCCGCTCACGGGGTGTTTATACGGGGCTCATGTGTCATGGCCAAGAATTCCGTTGGCCGTGCGCGGTGGCAGGTTTATGTTTCGGGCAGTGAAACTTTCGGTAAAAACTGATTACGCAGCGCGGGCGGTACTGGAGCTGGCCGGGCATCCGGCGGATGGTCCGGCGCGTAAAGTGGAGGAACTAGCCACCGTGGTCGGCACCTCCGCTAATTTTCTGGTGCAAATTCTGATCGATCTCAAGAGCGCCGGCATCGTCGCCAGCGTGCGCGGAAAACAGGGCGGGTACCGGCTAGCCAAGGAGCCAGCGGACATTTCGTTGGGCAGGGTGTGGCGGGCTGTGGACGGGGCGGTACTGGATTCGCCGGCCTTGGGGGACGACCAATGTCCTGAAGTGCTGCAGCAGGCTTGGGGCGAGGTGCGTACCTCCGTGAATGCTGCGGCGGATAACATCACCTTTGATCAACTCCTTGAGGCGCGCAATCGCGACGAGGAGATGTATTACATTTAACGCGCCCTAGCTGGGGGCATCGCTGCCACTGCGAGGGGTAAGATCGGTATCGTTTTCTGGGCAGCGCAATTTGTGCCCCATGATTTCCCCGTGCGGAAAATATTTACCGCAGAAAGGGCATTTGGCCCCTTTTTTGGCCTGTGAGATCCCGAAGAAAATGCCGCCGCCAACGAGTAACACGGCCAGCACAACGGTAATAGTGGTTTGCAGTTTCTTGTCCATGACGTTTGCTCCCAAGCCAATTTAGCATGAAGCGGCTTTCCGAACAATTCGATTTAGCCCAGGACGCTGCTAATTTTTCGGTTATTCTTTGCTAACATCCTGCGTGCGAGGTGGTGAGGGCTGAAGGTGGGCCTGGAATTCCTTGGGATCCAGAGTGGGTATTTGGCAAGCGGATCCGGAGCAAACGTATACCAGTGGCGTGCCGTTCTCCTCTGGCGTTTGCTTTTTGGCAAACGGTTCCACGGGACCGTGATTGCCGATCAGCACGCGGTTGGGTTGGTATTGTTTGTGCACTTCATGCAGAGCCTTTTGGAAGGCGGGATCCTCCGGGTTGCCGGCGACCACTACCCGGTAAGGTTCGTGTAGGTAAAAATCCAAGGCCTGCAACAGGTACGGTACGGTGCCGCCGGCTTTTTCCATACGCTCGGCAAATAGCTTGAGCGTGGCCTCGGCGCAGTCGCGGTATTGTTTGCGCTCGGTGATTTTGTGGAGTTTGAGCAGTGCCAGTGAGGCCACGGAATTGGCTGAAGGCATGGCTCCATCGTAGTCTTCCTTGACGCGCATGATGAGGCCGGTGTTGCCGGTGCCTTGCCAAAATCCGCCGTTCTCCTGATCGTAAAAGAGTTTGATCATGCGGTCGGCCAGAGCAACGGCTTGTTCCAGATATTTGGCCTGCAGGGTGGCTTCGTACAGGTGCAGTGTGCCGTCGAGTTGGAAGGCGTAGGCATCGAGTAGTTGCACACTGTCGCGTTCCCCGCCGCGCCAGCGATGGTACATGGTTTTGGATTCGGCATCCCAAAAATGTTTTTGGGTGAAGGCGTAGTTGGCCTCGGCGGCCTGGAGGTATTCATTTTCATTGAGCACGGCAGAGGCCCGGGCGACGGCACCGAGCATGAGGCCGTTCCAACTGGAAAGGATTTTATCATCCAAATGTGGGCGCACGCGTCTGGCGCGGACCGTATCCATCTTCTTGCGGGCACTGGCGAGAAGCGTTTGCTCGGCATCGGTTAATTTGGGGTCGACGATACTGAGCACATTTTGGTGCTTGAGAGGTTCCGGGTGGCTGTGATCCTCGAAATTGCCTTCCTCCGTGATGCCGTAATGGCGAATCACGAGGGCAAGTTCCTCAGCGGAGAGCAGTTCGGAAAGTTCGGTTCTGGTCCAGCAATAGAATTTGCCTTCGTGCCCTTCGCTATCGGCATCCTCAGCGGAATACCAGCCGCCATCGGGGTGGGTCATATCACGCGCCAGATAGCGCATCACATCGCGCACTACGGCGGCGTGGCGCTTTTCGCCGCTGACGAGGTAGGCATCGAGGTAGAGGTGGATGAGCTGGGCGTTGTCGTAGAGCATTTTCTCGAAATGCGGCACTAGCCAGCGTTCGTCGACGGAGTAGCGGGCGAAGCCGCCACCGAGTTGATCATAGATGCCGCCGGCGGCCATTTGATCGCAGGTATGTGTGACCATCCCGATGCCGTCTTGATCCTTGGCTCGAACGGCTTGAGCGAGCACGAGGACAGGTTCGGAGGGGCGGGGAAACTTCGGGGCGCGGCCAAAGCCGCCAAAACGCGGGTCGTAGGTGTCTTTGATGCTCGCGATGGCGTTAGTGACCATGCCCGAATGCAGCTTGGCGTTGGGATCGGGCGTGCCGACGGAGATTTTGGCGAGCTCCGTGGCCATGCGTTCGGCATCGCCTTCGAGCTTGGAACGCATCTCCTTGTCGTTCCACAATTCATCCACGCGTTTGCAGAGGTTCATGAAATCGGGCTTGCGAAAATAGGTGCCGCCAAAAAACGGTTTTTGTTCGGGCGTCATGAACACGCTCATGGGCCAGCCTCCGCCACCGGTGGTAGCCTGGACGAAGGTCATGTAAATTTTATCGATGTCCGGCCGTTCTTCACGGTCAAGTTTGACGCAGATAAAATGTTTGTTGAGCAGGGCTCCCACCTCCTCATCCTCGAAGCTTTCGCGCTCCATGACGTGGCACCAATGGCAGGTGGAATAACCGATGGAGAGAAAGATTGGCTTGTCGGCCTTCTTGGCGGCCTCGAAGGCTTCCTTGCCCCACGGGTACCAGTCCACCGGGTTATGCGCGTGCTGAAGGAGGTAGGGGGATTTCTCCTTAATTAAGCGATTGGTGTGTTTGTGCTTGGGATCCACGTTGGGTTGTTGAGTTGTGGTTTTTTCAGAGTTCGCCGGTAGCTCTGCTGGCGGCGTGACGGGTGTCTCGATGGCCTCTTCTTTGTTTTGGCAGCCAATCCAAGTGGCGGCCATCCAGACGGCACAAATCAAGGGGAGGATGCGCATGGACCGAGTATGAGGCAAGTGTGGGCGAGTGCAAGCCGTGAACCCATTTCGCTTGCGTGGAACAGGGCTTCTTTTCATCTTGCGTGCATGGCGGAAACGGCATTGATCACTGGGATAACCGGACAGGATGGTTCTTATCTGGCCGAATTACTTTTGGAAAAAGGGTATTCCGTTCACGGGCTGGTGCGACGGAGTAGTACGGAGAATCTCCAGCGTATCCAGCATTTGGTGGAGCACGATCGGCTGACGTTGCATTATGGCGACCTGACCGATGGCGGCGGGCTTACGCGGTTGGTTGGCGATCTCAAGCCTGATGAGGTGTATAATCTCGCTGCGCAAAGCCATGTGAAGGTGAGCTTTGATATTCCAGATTATACCACGGACGTGACCGCAGTGGGCGCGGTGCGGTTACTGGAGGCGATTCGGACGGCGGGCGTGAAGACGCGTTATTATCAGGCGTCTTCCAGTGAGATGTTCGGTAAGGTGCGCGAAACGCCCCAGACTGAATTGACGCCTTTTCACCCGCGCAGTCCGTACGGCTGCGCCAAGGTTTATGCGCACTGGATCACGGTGAACTTCCGCGAATCCTACAACATGCACGCGTGCAGCGGCATTTTGTTCAATCACGAATCACCCCGGCGCGGGGAGACGTTTGTGACCCGGAAAATTTCCCTCGCCGTGGCCCGCATCAAGGCCGGGTTGCAGGACAAACTGTACCTCGGAAACCTAGATGCTAAGCGTGACTGGGGCTACGCCAAGGAATATGTGGAAGCCATGTGGCGGATGCTACAGCAGGATGAGCCGGATGATTACGTGATCGCCACGGGCGAAACGCATAGCGTACGGGACTTTTGCGTGGCGGCCTTTAGTCACGTGGGTTTGAACTGGGAAGAGTATGTGCAAACCGATGAAGCTTATCATCGTCCCGCCGAGGTGGATTTGCTCTTGGGCGATCCGGCCAAGGCCCGCGAACAACTGGGCTGGGAGCCTGGAACCACGTTTGAAGGGCTGGTGAAGCTGATGGTGGATGAAGATCTCAAATTGGTCGGGCAGGGCGGGTGAAGCCGCGCGCCCTCATCACGGGAGTCACCGGACAGGATGGCTGGTATCTCCGCGAGCTGCTCGAGGGCAAAGGCTACGAGGTGTACGGTTGGCGTCGTGACGAATGCGATGTGACCGATCCAGAGCAGGTGCGGGTGGCCGTGCAACAGGCACAGCCCAATGAAATTTACCATCTTGCGGCACAATCGCACGTGGGCGAAAGCGAAGGGGCCGTTCAAGAAACCCGGCGCGTCAATGTGCAGGGGACCGAGAACCTGTTGCGGTCCTCGCAACGCGAGGTGCCTGAAGCACGTTTCTTTTTTGCCTCCTCCTGCCATGTGTTTGGCGATACCACCGAAACGCCTCAGAAGGAAACCACCCCGTTTCACCCCGTGAACCCTTACGGCGCTTCCAAGCTGGAGGCAACCTTGCGGGTGCGCGCGGCGCGGCAAGCGGGGTTGTTTGCTGTGAATGGTTTTCTCTACAACCACGAATCGCCCCGGCGCGGAGAAAATTTTGTCACCCAAAAAATCTGTCGGGGCGCAGCCGCCATTGCTGCCGGCCAAAGCCAGGAGTTGCGTTTGGGCGATACTTCCATGCGGCGGGATTGGAGTGATGCCCGGGATATTGTTCGGGGCATGTGGTTATCACTACAAGTCGAGCAGCCCGATGATTACATCCTTGCCTCCGGTGAGGCACACACTGTTCAGGAGGTGGTGGAAATCGCCTTTGTAACAGCCGGGCTGGATTGGGAAAAACACGTTGTTCGCGATCAACAATTCGATCGATCGGCCGATCCGGCTTGTCTGGTGGGAGACCCTTCCAAGGCGAGGGCCGTGTTGGATTGGGAACCCAAAAAGGGCTTTCGGGAATTGATCGTGGAAATGACCCGGGCCGCGCAACGCGCGCTTACTTGACCAGCCGCTCAATAGCCGCGGTCATCTCCGTCAAATGCCGGCTGGCATCGCGGTGATCCAAGATGTGAAGAATCTTGCCATCGCTGCCGATCAGGAAACTCACCCTTCGGGCAAGATTGCGCTTGGGCACCCGCACACCATAAGCCTCGGCCACTTTCCCGTTCAGATCCGAGAGCAGCGTGAAATTCAGCGAATGCTTCTTAATGAACCGTTGGTGAGACGAGGTATTGTCGAAACTCACCCCCACCGTCTCCACCCCCTGATGTAGCAAGGTGCCTCGACGATCGCGCCAGCCACAGGCCTGTTTGGTGCAGCCGGGCGTGTCATCTTTGGGGTAAAAATACAGCACAACCGCTTTCACCTCTGGGCGCTTCAGAGTCTCTGCTAGAGACCAAGCCTTGTTGGAGTGATCCTTCAACATCACCGCCGGTGCCGCCGAGCCAGCCTTCAGCGGCTCGGCCCAAACAGCCATGGAGCCGTCCCAAATTAGGGTCGTCAGGATCAGTCGATGGAATAAATGTGCCATTTTTTCCCGTGGGAGGCCGCGATATTTAACAGATGTCTCCTCTTGTGCAACCGGTTTTTTTACATGGCGCGGGTGAGGTTCGTCTTGCTCCGGTTGGGCGGGTTGCTACCATCGCACCTGAACCTAACTGATTCATGAAGAAACTCATTATATTTGCATTCACATTGGCGGCTCTGCCGGCGCTGGCTGCGCCCGGAGGAATCCTTGATCCCAAGGAAGGCGGCCATGACTTTAAGGTGCAGGGCGAATACGCCGGTGACAGGGCAGGCGTGCAGGTAATTGCTCTGGGCGATGGCAAGTTTCGCGCCGTTATCCATAAGGGCGGTTTGCCTGGGGCTGGATGGGATAAATCCGACAAGGTCCAACTGGATGGCGAAGCCACCAAGGGCGGGGCGAATTTTGCCGAGGTAAAAGGATTTTCTGCGGTGATTGATGGCGAAGCGCTGAGCCTGAAGGTAGCCGGAGCCGATCAGCGGACGTTGAAGAAGATCACACGCAAGAGTTCAACGCTCGGCGCCAAGGCGCCCAAGAGCGCGGTGGTGTTGTTTGATGGCACCAGCGCGGATGAATTCAAGCCCGGCAAGATGTCCGAAGACAACCTCCTGATGCAGGGTGCTAACAGTGTGAAGCGCTTTCAAAGCCATAAGCTCCACGTGGAATTCCGCACGCCGTTTCAGCCCAAAGCCCGCGGTCAGGGACGGGGTAATAGCGGTTGCTACCTGCAGGCGCGCTACGAGGTGCAGATGCTCGATTCCTTCGGGCTCACCGGTCATCACAATGAGTGCGGCGGCATTTATAGCATTAAACCGCCCGATGTGAACATGGCGCTGCCGCCGTTGTCTTGGCAGACCTACGACATCGAATTCACCGCAGCGAAATTCAAGCTCGGCAAGAAGGTCGCAAATGCCCGCGTCACTGTGCTGCATAACGGCGTGAAGATTCATGACAACGTGGAGCTGCCCAAGCGCACCACGGCCAGTCCATTACCCGAAGGCCCGGAGCCGGGCTTTCTGCACCTACAGAACCACGGTAACCCTGTGCGCTATCGCAATATCTGGGTGGTGCCCACGAAGTAGATTTCGGATCGGAGACTGGAGATTTGTAAGACGGGGCCTGCGGGCCCCTTTTTTTGTCGCCGACCGTTAATGCAGTTCCATCCAGAACCATACCGCCGCGCCAAATCCGAACAGGATCGAGGCAATCAAGGCGGCCATTTCATATTCTGCGCTTAACGCAAACATCATGCTGACACTATCGCCTGTTTTGCAAAAAATGGAAGCTCTGAGAAGGGTGGAAAAAGAGAAACCGCCGCGGCTGGGTGGTGGGCGTCGCCGCGACGGTTATAATCTGCGGATTTGGATGGGGGCATCCGCAGGTCGTTTTTGTA
>CAJWMQ010000134.1 GCA_913042895.1 uncultured Verrucomicrobiales bacterium
TTGTAATTCTCAATCATCGGCCCGCGATCCACGCGCGTGGCCTTGGGGCCTTTTTTCTTCGGTTGCTGGAGCGGTCCCGTACTGGAAACAGGAGCTGCGATATGGACGGAGGATTCGGTGCCGTCCTCTTCTTCATCGGTGGCTTTGACGGGTTCCGGTGATTCCACTCCCAATACATCCTCGGCGGTGGCGGACGGCACGGAAGGTTCCGGCTCGTCGCTTTCCAAGGCGTCCGGCGGCAGTACGGTCTCCTCCTGTGCGGCGTCTTCGGGCTCGATGATTTGGGTTTCATCCAGCTCTTCCACGCCGGTTTTCAGGGTGTAAATCTCAACGCGCTGATCCACGCCTTCGAGAGCAAATTCGCCGAGTAACTGCACCTCATATTGCGGTTGGCTGATCAGGTCCTGCTGAATTTTTTCCGAAACTGCCACGCCACTAATCGGCGCGTAGGGCTCGATGCGTGAGGCGATATTGACACCATCGCCCAGGATATCCTTGCCGTCCCGCACGATATCGCCCTGGTGGATGCCAATGCGCAGATCGAGATGGGCGTGCCCACGGACTTTCTCCTGAATAGCGAGCGCACAATCCACAGCATTCAGCGAACTGGCGAAGCTCAACAATAAACCGTCGCCGATTTCCTTAAGCCATTCACCTTCGTATTTCTTGACGATCGGCTTGAGCAGGCGGCGTTGTTTGCGGATCAACTTGAGCGCCTCTTTCTCATCATGATTGGCCAACCGACTGTAGCCGGCGATGTCGGTAAACATGATGGCGGCCAGTTGACGTTTGGCGGAGGTGTCGTCTTCTTCATCCTCCTCTGCTTGGGCGGCTTGGGCGCCGGGCTGGCTAAGATCGATGATGCGCGGATCATCCTGCTGCGCGGCGGCGACGGTTTCCTCCGCGGCCTGAGCAGTTTGTTCAACCTGCGTTTGCGTGGCTTCGAGTTTGCGCTGGAGTTCTTCCAGTTCCTTAAGTCGCTGACTGAGTTCATCCTCTTTTTTGGTCAGCTCCACTTCCTCTTCGGCCAGAGGCGCAGAACGGTCAATGCGGCGCAGCTTCCATTTTTGCCACATTTCTTTGGCCCAATCTTTGAGTTGAAAATTAGTGATATACAGCAGACTCACTGCGTAGACCGACAGCAGGATCACCGTAGCACCGGCCGTGCCTACGTGCTGGAAGATAGCTTTGTTGAGCAGCATGCCGATGTAGCCGCCGCCATCCACGGTGTTGAGCTGGCCAGCCAATCCACCGAAGAGGTTGGGGTACAGGCTCAGGCCTGCCGAGCCGGCCAGAATCATGGCGATCGCCCACGGCCAACGTTTGCGAAGTCCGTCGAGTTTGTTGATCAGGAAGCCGAAGGCAAACACCAACGTGAGCGGCGGCAACAGATAGGCGGCCACACCCCAGGCCAGGAAACAACCCTGCGCCAGCCACGCGCCAATCAGGCCCACGAGATTGTGTCGGGGATCATTGACCTCCGTGCCATTGAACGACAAGTCACCCTTGTCGTACGAGAATAGGGCCAACAAGAACAGCACAGCCAATGCAAACAGGCCGATACCGAGAACCTCGTTGGCGCCTCCCTGAGTTGTGTCCTTTTGGGGAGCCTCCTTGCGCGCCATCCGTGCGGACAGTACAGCAGAAAAGGGGGCTATTTTAAAGCTCAAACTGGCCCGTGCCCGGTTCGGAAATTGAATTTACCTGCCAAAAATGGTAGCCATTTCCCTTTCGTGGAGAACCCGCTACCCAACATTCCCAACCCGTGGAAGATCTTCCGGGAAGACCTGAAACGGGTGTGCGACAAGGAAAGCCGCGAAGTGCTGCCCAAGCGATGGATGCGCGTGGCGCGGTTCATCTTGCTGGCCTACCGCAAGTTTGATGAAGAGCGTTGCTATATGCGGGCTGCCGCGCTGGCGTTTAATTCCCTGCTCGCTCTGGTGCCCGTGCTGGCCTTGGCCGCGGCCATCTCCTCGGCCGCCACGCATGACGAATCACAATCGGTGCAGCGGTTTGTCAGTAAAATCGTAGTCAGCGTGTTGCCCGCCTCAACGAGCCACAAAGATTCTGCGGTGGAAGAGAAAATCCAAACCATCCGCACCAATCTCGAGCAAAACATCAACAACTTCATCACCAACCTTGCCAGCCAAATTCGGTTGGACAAAACCGGTGTCCTCACCGCGCTGGTCTTTATCTATCTCGGCCTGCTGGTCGTGATGCAGCTAGAGGATACCTTCAACGATCTCTTCAGCATCCGCCGCTCGCGGGCGTGGTACGCCCAGATTCTCAAATTTTCCCTGCCCCTGATCCTCGGCCCCGGCTGTATCATCATTGCACTAGCTCTGACCCATGGCGGCGTCTTCGATGATCTCAGTCAACAATTGCGAAGCTTTGGCGGATTGATCAATACACTGGTGCCTCTGCTGTTTGCCATGGCCGGGCTGACATTTCTCTACAAACTCATACCCAACATGATTGTCTCCTGGAGCGCGGCCTTTTGGGGTGGATTGGTTGCCGGCATACTCTGGCAGCTGAACCACGTGCTCAGCGCCATGTACGTTTCGCATGTGCTGATGAAAAACGATCTGTACACTAAAACCTACGGAGGCAGCCTGGGCCTTTTACCCGTGTTCATGCTGGCGGTTTATTTCACGTGGCTCATCATCCTGTACGGCGCGCTCGTGGCCGCACGGGTGCAATACCATTCCTCGCCGTTGACCGAGAGTGTGGAGGATAAGGACGCCGAACCGGAGAAGCCTGTTGACGCCAAAAAAATCTAACCCAAAAAAAATCATCGCCCTAGTCGCTGCCCTCAACGCCGCAGTGTGGCTGGGAGGCGCGGTCTTTTTCACCTTCGTAGCCGGGCCCGCTTTTTTCAGCCCCGCACTGGAACCCATCCTGCCCAAGCCCGAGGACGGCATTGCCGCGCGCTATCTCATCGGCAAATTCACCGCCTTCCAGATCGCCTGCGCCAGCATTTCGCTCGGCACCATGGTGATTGGCTGGCGCTGGAACCCGCGGCGTTTTCAAGTGCCCCAGGCACTGGTGCTCGGAACGGTAATCCTGTTGATTGTGGTCAGCATGGTTTGGATCATGCCCAAGCTCGACGCCATGCATCATGCGAAGTACGCCGATTACTTTGGGCTAAACGTCACGCCTGAAGTACAACAGACCGCCGCGAAACAATTCGGGCCGCTGCACGGCCTGTCGCAGGTCGGCAATCTGCTGGTGTTGCTTGGGCTGCTCGCCCAGTTCATTCTCACGTGGCGTCTGGCCACGGAGTTGAATCAGAAGGAAAACTAAGTCACCGGTTCCGCGGTCACTTGCGGGGCATCATTCCACAGCCCCTCCAAATCGTACTCATCGCGGATGTCCTTGATCATCACGTGCACGATCACGTCAAAATAATCCAGCACCACCCATTTATTATTCCGCACCCCTTCCGGCTTGCCCACGGCTACCCCGTGCTGTTGCTTGATGCTGTCCGCCACCTCCGTCCAGATCGCTCGCACATGCGGCTCGCTGGTGCCGGTGGCGATCACGAAATAATCCGTGATAGTGGACACTTCACGAACGTCGAGGATGATCACATCCTCCGCCTTTTTCTCTTCGGCATACAAACGGCATGCCTCTGCCAATTCCAGTCCCTGCATCAGTTCTCCGAGTAAATCTGCATTGAGTTGAGCAATTGCGCAACCGGTGGCGGCACAAAATTTGCCACGGACCGCCCGGCCCGCAGTCGGTCCCGAATTTCGCTCGCCGAAATCGCCATTGGTTTGCCTTGTAAATAACGCCCGCTGAACGGCTGGGGAAAAACCTCTTCCGGCGCGCCCGGCCGAGGCACTACCACAAAGGTAGCCGCCGCCGCAAGCGCGTCCGCCTCCCGCCATTGCGGCAACGTCGCCACATGATCCGCGCCAATGAGGTAAAATAACTGCGCTTCCGGATGCTCTGCCGCCAGGGCGCGCAGGGTTTCAATGGAATAAGAGACCCCACCTCGGTCCAATTCCCAAGAGCTGATTTCGATTTCCGGTTCGCCGGAAAATGCCGCGCGCAACATTTCCATTCGTGCGGCCGCCGGTGCCAATGCCTGATCCGGCTTGAACGGCGACTGCGCCGCGGGCATCACGATGAGCCGGTCCAACTCCAGTTCCGCCAAGGCCGACCGAGCAATCATCACATGCCCGTTGTGCACCGGATCAAAGGATCCCCCAAACACCGCGATGGATTGCAGATTGGCGTCGGTCATCCCTCGGTCTTGGGCCGCAAATCCGGTGTCTCCAAACTCTCCTCCAACACCCCTTTGGCTTTCGGAAACAATCGCGCCGCCTCAATGATCATCCAGATCTCCAACGCGATCGTGGCAAGCCCAATACCGCCGAGCAGATAATTTTCCTGGCCCGCCTTGAGCCAGCCCGGTGCCACGAAGAGTTGATGCAGCATCGCCCACATGGGCATCACCAACATGAACAACATCGGGATGACAATAAACCAAACCGCCCGTCCGCGCCGCCACAGATAAAATGCAATAACCATAAACGACAACCCAGCAAGCAACTGGTTTGTCGCGCCAAAGAGCGGCCACAACGTCAACCCGCCTTTGCCGGCATTGGCCAAACTCCACTCCGCGCCGCCCTGAGGAATGGACGCCATGGCGGTGGCGAGCACCACTGCGAAAATCGTTGCTCCATGTTTGTTCTGCAACAAGGCAAACGGCGCGGCCGGTTGCGCGCCTTCAATGCCCACCTTACCGCCCAGAGTAGCCGCCAATTCCTGCACCACATAGCGTTGCAAACGGCAGGCTGTATCAAGTGTAGTGCCGGCAAAGGAAGCCACGAGCACGCCCATCAAGGCAATCGCAACCGGAGCCGCAATACCCAACGATTGCAAGAAATTTGCTGATCCTTGCACAAAAGCTCCCACTTTGGCGCCCAACGCTTTGGCCGCCAACCAATCGCCGTACTGCGCGGCCCAGGCCGCATCGCCTGTGAGCATGACCCCGTCTTTCATCAGCCCCAAGCCCAGCCCGGCGCCACAGGCTACAATCACCAAGGTGGCCAGAAACCCTTCGGTGAGCATGCTGCCGTAGCCCACAAAACGGGCATCAGGTTCATCTTTTAGCTGTTTACTGCTCGTGCCGCTGGAGACGAGACAATGAAATCCGCTGCACGCGCCACAGGCGATGGTGATAAAGAGAAACGGAAAAATAACCGGTGCATTCTCGGGATTCAAATCCCACGCGGGCGCCACCATCGCCAGCTCTTGACCTTCGCCGGGAAACATGGCGGCCACAAACAATCCGAGTACAATCAAAACCAACGCGGAGATGAGCTGCAGCGAGTTGATGTAATCGCGCGGCTGCAACAGGGTCCACACCGGCAATACAGACGCCACGTAGGAATAACCAAGTAACACGATGACCCACATCCAAATGGGCCAGGCGGCGAGCGCGGCATTGAAGTCACCCAGAAATCCTCGGTCCCCGAAAATCACCGTGATGTACATCACGCCCAGCGCTAGAAGCGATGGCAGGAGCAATTCGCCCCCCTTACGATGCAGCATCACGCCAATGATTACCGCGATGGGAATTTGCACCACGCACGGGAAGATCGCCGCCGGGTATTGTTTGAACACAGCGGCGATCACCAAACCAAAGATGGCAAGCACCACGGTCAGCGCCATGAACAAGGTAAACAGAAACAACAACCGCACGCGTTTATTCAGCAAGCGGCCGGCGATGTCACCGACGGTTTGGCCGTTGTTGCGGAGGCTGACGACCAAAGCACCGAAGTCATGCACCGCGCCAATGAAGATGGAACCGAGCACCACCCAGAGCAGCGCGGGCACCCAACCCCACATGATCGCGATAGCTGGGCCGACGATTGGGCCAGTGCCGGCAATAGAGGTAAAATGGTGCCCGAAGACCACAGATTTGCGTGTGGGCACATAATCGATGCCGTCCTCTAACCGTTTACTGGGACAGACTGCATCCGCAGATAGTCGGAAGATTTTGCTACCCAACCAACGGCCGTAGGTGTGGTAGGCGACGATGAAGCCAATTCCGGCCAGCAGTGCAATCAGGAGTGTTTCCATGACAACATGGGTGGGACGCTACCGAAAACAGGGCCTCAAAGCAATGCTGGGCGGTGGCGAATTAAGCTAACAAAAAAATCCGAAAAAACGGTTGTTAACAGGTGTTAGCAGTGTTAGTAACTAACTTTTGCCGCTGGCGCGAGCCATCAACTAATAGTTGGCCTCGCCCGTGCCAAGGAAAGGTGTGCCCCTATCGGCCTCCGGACTTGTCATGGCGAGGTGACGAGGAAACAGATTTATGTCACGACATCGTAGTTTAAAGACCGCCGGATCCGTGGGTGCGAAGCGCAACGTTTTGAAACGTTGGGAACGAGTCGCGCTGCTTCGGAAGCGGGGTCAGTGGAAGGACGGCGAGCGCGTCTCCGGTTTACGGAAGACCAAGCCCGCTGAATAGGTTCTTCTGATTTTTCAACTTCGATGTCCCGGGCCTTTGCCCGGTTACGTCTTCTGTTTTCCCGGTTGGATACCGAGCGTGTGTTCTGTATCCGGAGGAAAGTTGATGGTGCGCCTGCAAAAGTTCTTGGCTCAGGCCGGAATCGCTTCGCGGCGAGCCAGCGAAACGATCATCCGGGAAGGCCGCGTGGAGGTAAACGGCCAACGCATCACTCGGCAAGGGGTTCAAATCAACCCAAAAGCCGACGTGGTGACCGTGGACGGCCGCCATATTCAACCCCTTCGTCATCATTACGTGGCGGTACACAAGCCTCGTGGTGTTTTGTGTACCCGGAAAGACGAGCGCAAACGTGCCCTACTGGGCGACTTGCTGCCGACGGACTGGGACCTGAAACCCGTGGGACGACTGGATCGCGACAGTGAAGGATTGATCTTTGCCACAAACGACGGCGAATTTGCACTGCGGATCACCCATCCGCGGTACGAGCTCCCCAAGGTTTATCGCGTGGAAGTGGAAGGAAAGGTGACTCACCGAACCCTCAAGCTTTTCACGCAGGGCGTGGTGCACCGCGGCGAAACGTTACGAGCCACCGAAGCCACTTTGATCAGCGCCAACGGCACCCGAAGTCTGGTGGATTTGGAGCTGACCGAGGGGAAGAACCGCGAAATTCGTCGCATGTTTGAGACACAAGATTTGAAAGTTACCCGGCTGGTCCGGGTGCAGATTGGCACCGTCAAGCTCGGCGAGTTGCCAACCGGTAAATGGCGAACACTGACAAAAACAGAAATACGAACACTGCAGAGGACACAATGAAATCCACCCGACTCATCATCCCCGCGTTGAGCTTGGCCGCGACCACCCTACTCGTGGCCCAAGGCCAACCCGAACCCTTTCCCACCCCAGTCCCGCCGGCCACTCCCGTGCCCCCCACGCCGGTGCCGCCGGCACCCGTGACTCCGGCTCCGATCACCCCGCCGCCGGCCGCCGTGCCCGTGCCGCCAGCACCGGTCACCCCCGCTGTACCGACTCCGGCAGTTGTGCCGCCTGCAGCTAGTCCGGCTATCCCTGCTACTCCGGCACCCGCTGCCACCGCTGCGCCTGTTCAACCGGTCTCCGATCCTTCCATTGGTGTTGGCTTGGTGAATGGCACCCGCGTCAGTGCCCGTGGCCGCGCCACGATCTTCAGCTCACTTGTGTTTCAATTTAACAAAGATGAGCCAGTCAACATTCTCGAAGAGATCAACATTGCTGCGCCCAAGGCCGGGGAACCCCGCAAATGGTACCGCGTGCAAGTGCCCGCCGATGCCGGCCTGTGGGTCCACTCCGATTTCCTGGAGGCCGCTAACATCCTGAACGGCGTGGATGCCGCCGGTAAGCCGGTGAAGCTCAACGTCTCTTCCGTGCGCGCCAACAACCTCAATGTTCGCGGCGGTGCCGGCGAGCAATTCCCCGTCCTCGCGAAAATGCCCCGCGGCTCCCAGCTCGTCCTCACGGGTGCCTCCAAGGGTAAATGGATGGAAGTGCTCGCTCCGCAAAACTCCTCGGTATTTGTCGCCGCCCAATTCGTCACGCGCCAACAAGCCAGTGTGGGTGTCGTAGAAGTCCCGCCCGTTCCTGCGATTACCCCCACGCCCACGCCCGTGGTACCCACCCCGGTGACACCGGCCCCGCCCAAGCCCACCGGCCAGAACACGCCTACCGTCACCCTGCCCATTCAGGAGCTCGGCGAAGGCAACAGCCAAACACCCGGCGGGGTGGAGGTGAAGCAGAACCCCTCCATCACTAATCCCAAACCGGTACAGCCTGCCGAGGTGGCCGTCACCCCCAAGCCGGAGGTAGCCACTCCAGCCAATCCGAAGGTAGCCACTCCAGCCAAGCCCGTGCAGATCGCCAAGGTGAACCCTAACCTGCCCGCGCCCACGCTCACCAAGCCCGAGACCGAGGAGCCCGTGCGTATTGTGACCCGTGAAGGTATCGTGCGCCGCACGCTGGATATCCAGTCTCCCACCGGTTACGTGCTGGAGCACCTTGATTCCGGCAAGAAGATCAACTACCTAGTGCTGGACGAACAGGTCGCTCTCAAGTTGAACTGGTTTGTCGGCAAACAAGTCCTCGTCAGCGGCGAAGAAGCCCTCGACGCCCGCAACACAAATACACCCGTGCTGCTGGTTAACACCCTCAAGGGCGAGCTCACCCAGGAGTTTATCTCCAAGATCGCCGCAGCACGCAAAGAGGCCGTGGAGAAGGCGCAACAAGAAGCCGAAGAAGCCAAGCGCAAGGTGGACGCCGCACGCCG
>CAJWMQ010000135.1 GCA_913042895.1 uncultured Verrucomicrobiales bacterium
TTGTCACCGCATCTGCACTGTCAAGCGGCACCGTTGTCAGCCCTTTTGCGCGCAAATCGCTGGCGGTGGCCTGTGTGTGTTTGCGCAGATGTTGTTTCACGATCAGACGTAACCGGTTGAACTCCGGCGCGCCCATGGCCAGTTCGGGGCTGATGTCGATGACCGCGCCGGTGTCGATGAGAAACTGCAGGGCCGAGCGGCCGGTGGGGCTTTCGGTTAGAGTTTTACGCGCGGGCGGATCGGTGGATTGCAGCACGGCGCGAATGCGTTCGCCGGTATCGCGCAGATGCGCGGGCAGAGCCGGTTGATGGTTGCGGTTGGCAATGTGCGTCTGGTGGCGCTTGAATCCATTCTGCTCAAGATCAGTCAGCAGTTCCTCAAGCACCTCCCGGCCAATGAAGGCGCGCTCGGCGTGAGGGCGAAGTTGGTCCAGCGGCAGGCCGGGGCGTTCGGGGTGTGATCGGTGTTCCTCATCGATCAATGCCGTACAGGTCTCGCGCAGGGCGGTCCAATGTTGGCTGTCCACCAGCCAGTCTCCAAGGCGCATGGCGGAATCCAAGCCTTTGATCGCATCCTCAATTTGCGCCTTTGTGAAATGCGACGGCCGCAACAGGGCATCGGCACGCGCCGCGCCGTCCCGGGCTAACTGGGACGCAATCCAATCGCTGGCATCCTCTGGACGTTCGGCGCGAATTTGCAGGAACGCGCGATGAGCCTCGGAGCGTAATTGCTTGCGGTCGCCATGCGCATTGAGCACGCGGCCGCCGGCCAACGTGGCGCTCTGGGGCCAGTTGCGGATCACCAGCCGGTCGCCAGGCCACACACAGGCCGGTTGTTCCAGTCGCAACTGGGCCAATTGGCGTTCGCCGCCGGCCAAAGCCTTGCCTTCCATCAGCACTAACCGCGCCGGCCAATGGCCGCTGCCGTGATGTACCCGCACGCGCGTGTCGTTGCGCAGGGGCGTGCAGTCGGCCGGCAAACGCGGGGAGCGTTCGAGCAGGACGTCGATCGTCTCGGTGGGCTCAGCGAGTCCGGCTAGGGTAATGGTGGCACCGCGAGGGAGTTGGTCGCGCGATAATTCAGACAAACCCAGCGCCGTGCGGGTGCCGGGCACGGCATAATTTTGACCGTGGTGATGCGATTGCACGGAGCGGATTCGGCTGTTCGCCCCGGGTGGGAAAGCGGCGATGGTTTTGCCCTGCTTCAGGCTGCCGCCGGTGAGTGTGCCGGTCACCACCGTGCCGATGCCTGGCAGGGAAAACACGCGATCAGCCGCGAGGCGCGGTTGGCCATCATCCACGTGCGGGGGCATGGCCTCGGCGGCGGTGGTAAGAGCGGCCTTCAATTTGTCCAAGCCGGTGCCATTGTGGGCGGAGACCGAAACGATGGCGGCTTCGGCCAATGGACTGTGTTGCAGTTGCTGGCGAATTTCGGTTTCGCGTGCGGTGGTGTCATCCACCAGATCGGCTTTGGTCAGCGCGATTACGCCGCGGGTGGCTCCGAGGTAACTGAGGATTTGCAGGTGCTCCTCGGTCTGGGGCATCCAGCCGTCATCAGCGGCCACCACGAGTAGGGCGAGGTCTATGGCGCCCACACCGGCGACCATGTTTTTCACGAAATCCTGATGCCCCGGTACATCGACAATGCCTAGGCTGTGCCCGGGCAGTTCCAGATGCGCGAAACCGAGGTCGATGGTGATGCCGCGCTGTTTTTCCTCCGGCAATCGATCGGGATCACTGCCCGTGAGCGCCGTGACTAGCGCGCTTTTGCCGTGATCAATATGACCGGCCGTGGCTAGGATGGCGTGGCGGGTGGACATCTACTGTTTGCTGTGTGCGGGTAGGCGCTTAAATTCGAAGGTGGCTTTTACCGGCACCTCCTTGCCGTTGACTTCGAGGTGCGGGCCGAAGAAATAATTGAACGGTCCGGCCTTGGGCGCGGGTGTGATGGTGATGTCGCGGCCGCGGCTGAGCTCGAGGCGATTGGCGGGGTGATGGCCAAAATAGTAATCGGCCAGCTCCGGATGTTTGTCGGCTTCGCTGATGTCGACCGGTACCCATTTGCCGTTGGCATGAAACTCCGCCCAGCAATGGTAGCCGCCGATGGCGCCGGCGTTTTTGTCGGCCGGAATGGTGAAGCCGATGGCGAACCGCGCGGGGATGTTGATGGCGCGGCAGAGGGCGATGAAGTAGGCGTGAAAATCGGTGCAGTTGCCAGTGCGCGCATCGCAGGCGTAGAGCGCATCACCGCGGCCCCAGCCTTTGCCGGCTTTGCTGTAGCGCATGTGATCGAGCACGTGCTGGTAAAGAGCCTGCGCGCGGGCGTGATCATCGTTCGCCTTCATCTTGGCGGTGGCAGCGCGGGCGATGGTAATGAAGCGCGCGTTCAACGGCACCAGCCGTTCGGCGCGCAGATGTACCTTGGGATCGCCGGCTTCACGATGGGCGCGCTTTTCCATGCGGGTGACCTGATAGCGCAGGGTGATGCGTTCGCCCTGATCGGCGGGCCCGGGCTCAAGCACAAGAATGTCGTTGCGGCCCGCGGCATCCTGCGTCCGATGCCAGGCGACCGGCGATTGGATGGTGAGCACCTCAAATTTTTGATGCGCATCGGGCTTGGCCAAGGGAATCCATAGCCGGCCGGAGGCTGACAGCTCTGGCACGGTCAACTGGTAAACCAGCTCAAAGCGATCGGTTCCTCGCACGATCGTGTTGTTCGCGGCAAACCCGTTGGCTGCGAATAGGGTGGTGAGGGTGAGTAATAATGTTTTCATTGAAAAATAGTTTGGATGGATTGAGTGAGTGCTTTGTCTTGCTCGGGGAATACAGTCCGCAGATCGAGTCGGAAGCTTTGGCTTTGGATGACGCCGATAACCGGCAGGGCGGCGCGGCGCAGGCGGGTGGCGAACTCCTTGAGGGCAATGTCGTCGGGCACGAGATCGAGCGTGATGCTGGGCAGAGTAGCCTGTGGTAAGGCGCCACCGCCCACCTGCGAGGCGCCTTCGCGGACGGTGGACTGCAAGGGTAATGCTACAAGGGCTTTGGCGAGTTTGTTGGCGCGGCGTTTCAAGGTGGCTGGATCGGCCTGTAGCGCCTGGTTGAGCGGCAGCGATTCGCCTTCGGCACGGAGATATGTTTCGGCGGCGTCTTGCAACGCGGTGAGGATCAGCTTGTCGCAACGTAACGCGCGGAAGAAGGGATGTTTCTTGAGCGCGGCGATGTGCTTTGTTTTGCCGGCAATAATACCGGCCTGCGGTCCGCCGAGCATTTTATCGCCACTGAAACACACGAGGTCTGTGCCGGCCTTGAGCACTTCACGCGGGGTGGTTTCATGATGGCCTTCAGCCCAGTCCTCGGTGGGCAGTAACACACCGCTGCCAAGATCTTCCACGAAGGGAACACGCTTCTTGCGGGCGAGTGCGGCCAGTTCACGGCGGAGAGGCGAAGCGACAAATCCGTCCATGAAAAAATTACAGCGATGCACCTTAAGCAATAGGCCGGTATCCGCACCGATGGCTTTAATATAATCCTCAAGGTTGGTGCGGTTGGTGGTGCCGATTTCACGCAGAACGGCGTCGCTGGTTTCGAGGATATCCGGGATGCGAAAGCCACCACCGATCTGGACGAGTTCGCCGCGGGAAATAACGACCTCCTTTTTGGTAGCGGTGAGCTGCCGCACGATCAGCACCAGCGCGGCGGCGCAATTATTGGTCACCATCGCCGCTTCCGCGCCGCACAGTTCGGCGAGGCATTGCTCAACGTATGCGGCGCGTTTGCCGCGGCGGCCGGTGGCGAGGTCGATTTCAAGATTGGTGTATCCGGTGTTAGTGGGCGGCGCGATGGGCGCCCGTCCGAGGTTGGTGTGGACGACCACGCCAGTACCATTGATGACCGGTTGCAGTCGGGAGAGGGCTAGGTCGTCCAAGCGTTGCTGGATGGTCTCCGTGATGGCGTCGGCGTCGGGGATGTTCTCTGCTTTGCGGATAGCCGCCAATTCCGCTCGGATGGTGTTCACCACCAACGGTCGGGGCAGCGGGCAGTCGGCCACCGCTTCGAGCAGCGTATCCACGCCAGGGATGGCGCGTAGTTTTGGATTCGTTTTTGCCATCAGTTTACGGTGATCAAAGGTTTCGTGCGCTCGGTGAGTTGGCCGAAGGCAGTGAGGTTCAATGCAGCGGTGGATTCTTGAAACGCGTCGAGGCCGCTGGGCGCGACAGCGACGAGTAGGCCGCCGCTGGTTTGCGGATCGCAGAGCAGAGCGCGTTGGGCGTCGGTAAGAGGGTTGAGATGATGGCCGTAGCTGTCGAAATTTCGATCGGTGCCGCCGGGCGTGCAATCCTCGGCAATGTAATGATCGGTGTTGGGCAGTCGCGGTACGGCGGTGCTGTCGATCACGGCACTTACGTCGCTACCTTCGCAAAGTTCGGTAAGGTGGCCGAGCAGGCCGAAACCGGTGACATCTGTCATCGCCTTCACATCGGGCAAGGAGCTGAGGGTGCTGCCGATTTGATTGAGTGCGGTCATCTGATTGACGGCGCGTTGCACATCGGCGTCCTTAGCCAAGCCGCGCTTTTGAGCAGTGGTCACGAGGCCGACGCCGAGGGGCTTCGTGAGGAATAATTCGCAGCCGGGCTCCGCGGCGTCGTTGCGCTTGAGGTGGTTCACCGCGACTTGGCCGGTGACGGCCAGGCCGAAGATGGGTTCGGGCGCGTCGATGCTGTGACCTCCGGCCAACGGGATATTGGCCCGGGCACAGGCGGTCCGGCTGCCTTCGAGCACACGACCAGCCACAGCGGGCGAAAGTTTTTCGATCGGCCAACCAAGGACCGCAATGGCCATCAGCGGCGTGCCGCCCATGGCGTAGATATCGCTAATGGCATTCACCGACGCGATCTGTCCGAAGTCGAAGGGGTCATCGACGATGGGCATGAAAAAATCCGTGGTGCTGATCACCGCCTGACCGTTGCCAAGATCGTACACCGCGGCGTCGTCCTTGGAATCGTTGCCCACGAGCAACTGGGCGTGCGGAGCGGCTTTACCTGCTTGGCTGAGGATTTCCTCCAGCACCTTGGGCGAGATCTTGCAGCCACAACCGGCGCCATGGCTGTATTGGGTCAGGCGAATGGGATCAGTGGCGTCAGTCATGGGCGGTGGGGAAATTGGCGGAGAGGGTAGGAATCGAACCTACCTCGGCCCGGTCACGGACCGACAACGGTTTTGAAGACCGCGGGGGCCACCAGGCACCCTCGACTCTCCGGATTGTGTGCCGCGCTGGCGCGGCGGGAAAGACCATAGGCGGTGCGCTACAGACTCCGAAGAGCCTGCAATACGGCGTCGGGCTCGGGGAATTCACCCGTTGCCCGTTTGGAATGCACCAGCTTGTCATTCGCTGTGACTTCAAACACCCCGCCGGAACCGGGGATCAGTTCCAAAGACGAGATGCGTTGCTTCAGCTTCAATAACCGAACCGCCAAACTGACGGCCTGCGGCTCATAGTTTCAAGCCGCGCAATATTCAATACGCACCTTCATGGTTGGGGAAATCTAAATTACCAATGTCGGCTTGGCCAGTTCAATGCAGCTTGAAACCCAGCCCGGCCGTAGGCAGAGTGAGCGGGTGAAGCGCATTTTATTCTTCCTAACAGGTCTATGCCTACTGGCATCGGTGGCTCAAGCCGCCAAAGCTCCGCGGCCGAACATCATTATCGCCATGGCTGATGACATGGGCTGGAGCGATATCGGCTGTTACGGCGGCGAGATTCGAACCCCGCGACTGGATGCCTTGGCCGACAAGGGCGTGCGGTTCACGCAGTTTTATAATACCGGCCGGTGCTGCCCCACACGGGCTACGTTGCTCACCGGCGTGTACGCGCATCAGGCGGGCATTGGCTGGATGATGAGTAACCAAAACTTGCCCGGCTTCAAGGGGGATCTCGGCAAGAATGTCCGCACCATTGCGGAAGTAATGAAGACCGCCGGATACGCCACCTACATGTCTGGGAAATGGCACGTCACGCCGCATGTAAAACCGGAAGGGCCGAAATACAACTGGCCACGCCAACGCGGGTTCGACCGTTTCTATGGCACCATCCATGGCGCCGGCAGTTTCTTTGATCCCAACTCGCTTACGCGTGAGAACACTCAAGTATCGCCCCTCACCGATAAGGGATATCAGACCGACGAATATTATTATACCGACGCCATCAGCGATCATGCCGTGCGTTACATTGAGGAACACAAGAGCGATCAACCCTTCTTCCTGTACGTGGCCTACACCGCGCCGCATTGGCCGATGCATGCCACCGAAAAGGAGATCGCCGCCTACAAGGGCTTTTACGACAAGGGCTGGGACGCCGTACGAAAAGCGCGGTATGCGCGCCAGCTGAAGATGGGGTTGATCGATCCGAAATGGAAAAATTCCCCACGCGACGGCAAGGCAACCTCGTGGACCGACGCCAAGAACAAGGCATGGGAACTGCGCCTCATGGAAACTTACGCCGCCATGGTTACCAACATGGATGCCGGCATGGGCCGCGTGGTGGATGCCCTCAAGGCCACCGGCCAATATGACAACACGCTGATCTTGTTTCTTGCTGACAACGGCGGCTGCGCCGAGGGCATGGGCCGACGCAACGGCATTCAGTACCGCGATCAGAATCCCGAACAGCTCAAACCCATGGGCAAGGGCGACCTGCAATTCGACATGATCCCGCGCCGCACCCGCGATGGCCGTGTGGTGAAGCAGGGCACCGAGGTGATGACCGGCGGCGCCGATACCTACCACGGTTACGGCTTGGCCTGGGCCAATGCCAGCAACACGCCCTTCCGCGAATACAAACACTGGGTGCACGAAGGCGGTATCAGTTCCCCTCTCATCGCCCATTGGCCCAAGGGCATTGACTCAGAGCGTAATGGTAAACTTGAAAGCCAGCCCGGTCATCTTATTGATCTCATGGCCACCTGCGTCGACCTCGGGGGCGCCCAATACCCGGCCAAGGTGGGCGAAACCGCCATCGTGCCGCTGCAGGGTGCCTCGCTCGCGCCGGCCTTCAACGGCAAGAACATTGGCCGTAAAGAGCCGATCTATTGGGAGCACGAAGGCAACCGCGCCATGCGCGAAAGCAGATGGAAGCTCGTTGCCAAGGGCGCTAATGGCCCTTGGGAATTGTACGACATTGATGCGGATCGCACTGAGCTGAACAATCTCTCTGAGGCAGAGCCAAAGCGTCTTGCTGACATGGCTGAGCGCTGGGAGGCGTGGGCCGAGAAAGCACTCGCTAAGCCTTGGCCTTGGGGCGGCAAGGGAAGGAATACGGGATTTTCCAAGAAGCAAAAATTCACGCTCAAACAGGGCGATCATTTGCCGCAAACCCAAGCACCCATGGTGCGCGGCAAAGGGTTCACTGTGGAAGCCCGCGTGGCGGCCGGCGGAAAAGACGGCGTGATTGTCGCGCAAGGTGGTACTAACCACGGCTGGTCACTCCACATCTGGGAAGGCACCCTCCGCTTCGTCACCCGCCACGACGGCACATTGACGGTGGTTGCAGACGAAAAACCGTTTCCCAAGAGTGCCGCGGTGGTGGTTGCGGAACTGGCAAAGGACGGCAAGGTGACCTTGAAGATTGACGGTGCCATGGTGGCCCAAGGCAAAACCCCTGGGACCATGCGCGACATGCCGCTCGATGGATTGGAAGTTGGCGAAGATCGTAATGGCGCCGTGGGGCGTTATCCGGCTGATAAGAAATTTGCCGGCAAGGTGTATACGGTGAAGCTGCAGTTGATAAAGTAGACGGAGAGTTTGTTATGGTGTGGAGTTGGCGCCATTAAAGCAAATAGGGCGATATACGTTTCAGTAGAAAGACTCCGATACGAGAAAAATTTTATCTGCGAGTAAAGTGTCGGTCTGGGTGGTAAGGTGAAGACCATGTTTGAATTCCAAGTGTAAAAACGGAACCCTCATCGAATACAAAAAAAGCCGCCCGCGGGCGGCTTGTGTTTTTTGGAAAATATGGATTAAGGGTTGGCGTTTTCCTTCTTGTCCTTGGATGCGCCTGCTGCAGCCCCAACGGCACCGCCTGCAGCAGCACCCACGGCGGCCCCTTCCAGGCCACGACCGGATTGATGGCCGATCACGCCGCCCAGTATGCCGCCCACAGCGGCTCCAATGCCGGCGCCTTTGCCGGTGTTGGTTTGGCAGCCTACCCCTGCGGTGAGCATCGTCCCCGCGGCTAGAATCATCATTGTTCTTTTCATAAGTTTCTTGTTTGGTATTCGATATCCGACTTGCTGATAATGCGGCGTTATTCAAATCTTTCAAGCGGAAACCGGTTGAACTAGCTCTGCCCGGTGGAAAACCTTCGAAAAGAAGCCTGTTTAGAAATGGCCCCAGAGATAGGACCCGAACCTACCGCACCGGACCCCAAATCTTTTGCATCACTCTGTACATTCGAGGATCATGCTTTTCCAGTTCAGCACGAACGAACGGGTAAAAATCATTCACTCCTAGATAGGCTTCGGTGCTTTCAGCAAAATATTCCTTATGATTAGTTAAGCCATAATGACGCACCGTACGACCGGTATAAAGCAACACCTTTTCATAAATCCCTTCCTTCTTCATCGCCTGATACGCCCCGATGATATCCCTATTCT
>CAJWMQ010000136.1 GCA_913042895.1 uncultured Verrucomicrobiales bacterium
TTTGTAGTGCGCGACAAAGTCGATGGCAGCGTGGTGGGGGCTCTCACGGATAAGGCGGGGAATCCCGGTTTCAATCGACGTTACAGCGGAGGAAACCTCCGTGACCAAGCGCATGCCTTGAGTAACGATGTGATTCAGGCACTCACTGGAGTGCCGGGAATCGCAAGCACGCGCGTGTTGTTTAAGATGAAGGCCGGCCCACGCGCTGAGGAGGTTTTTTTATCGGACTACGATGGCCACAAGCCGGTGGCGCTTACCAATGACAAGACGCTGGTGAGTGCGCCGCGTTGGTCGCCGGATTATAAGAAGGTGTTTTACACCACTTGGCTGGAGCGGGGCGGCATCGAAAATACGACAGTCATTCAGCAAAATATGAAAACTGGCGAACGCGAAGTGATGGCGCGTTATCGGGGGTTGAACACCGGTGGAGCATTGTCTCCACAGGGATTTCTGGCAATGATTCTTAGCCGCGGTGGTAGTCCGGATGTGTATGTGGCGCCGCCTGGTTGGAAGTTCATGGAGGATCTCAAGGGCCAAAACCTTCGGCGTATGTGCGTTACCCGCGAAGAGGAGAATGGCGTTACCTGGTCTCCGGACGGTCAATGGCTTTGCTTCGCAACGCGCGCCAACGGCAAGCGCATGTTGGTGAAAGTGGCGGCCCAAGGTGGCAACATGATTCGCATTACGACCAGCGGTGTACTGAATCCTTCCGAACCGAATTGGTCGCCCGACGGTAAATCAATTGCCTTCACTGCTGCGATGGGAGGGTTCAATGTTTGCGTGGTACCGGCGCAAGGCGGAGCCGCCACGGTGGTTGCTGCAGGGGAGGCACCGACTTGGGCGCCGAACAGTCGCAACCTCATCTTTACTCGCAGGGGTGTGAATAAGAGGCAGTTGGCAATTGTTGACGTGCCCACAAAACAGGTGAAAATCCTTCCAGCCTTTGTCGGTAGTGCATCACAGCCGGCATGGGGCAACTAAACCCCCGATCGTTTTGCGATCATCCGGCCAAAGGAGGGCTGGAAACAACAAGGAGTCAAATCAATGCGTGGAGAATTGTATATCAAGGCTGTAGCCTGTGCCGCCCTATTGGGAATTGTCGGCATGGGCTGTAAATCCAACGACACTGCCGGACTGACCAGCATCCCCAGTTTTGCCGGTTCAGGAAATAAACCTGGCGGTGGTAACCCTAACACCGGGCCTGGGAATGGAAATGACACCGGGGGGCTGCCCGGAGGGAACCCGAACGGCAATGGCCCCAACACCACCGGCACGAACGTGGGCGGTACGGATAATGGAAATCCCAATACGCCACTGACGATCCCTGAAAATTTTCAGGAGCAACGCGACATATTTGAGCGTGTGCATTTTGATTACGACAGCTCCGAGTTGCGTCCGGGCGACCAAGATCTCGTGGCTCAAGTGGCGCAACACTTGATCCAAAACCCGCAGCACATGCTGTTGGTGGAAGGCCACTGCGACGAACGGGGCACCGAGGAGTACAATCTCTCCTTGGGCGAACGGCGGGCGCTGACGGTGGCTGAGGAACTCGTTCGCTTGGGCGTGTCGGCCGACCGGTTGGGGACCCAAAGTTTGGGTGAGAAAGTGCCCTTATCCGAGGCTGACAGCAAGGCGGCTCGTGCTCAAAACCGTCGGGGCGAGTTTGTGCTCTTCATGCCGATGACCGGCGTGGTGGAGTTGCCACAAAATTAAAAGACCTCCAGAGAGCCTTGATTTGGCAGGTCGCCGTCCCGGCTAAAAAGCCGGGACGGTGGTCTTGAGGCGAGTGAGGTTGCTCACGGTGGGTTAATAACAAGCGGTGCGCGCGGCTTGACCGCCGGCGGTGCGAGGCGCAAGATTGAGTAGTCGTGTGAGTGCATGACGATTCACGGTCCAAGAGGATCAAGGAGAAATAAGGAGATGCGAGGAACTATCTTTAATCTATCAGCACTGGCGCTAGGTCTGTTGTTGAGCGTGGGCTGTAAAAGCCAAAAACCGGTGGGACTCACCAAGATACCCACCATGACCCCAATTGTGAAAACCGTCACCGTGCCGGGCCCGGCTCAACCCTTGGGCGGCGGGAACCCGCTCCCCGGTGGCAATCCCTTGACGGGCGGCAATCCGACAGGTGGAGGAACCACCATTGTGGAGATCCCGCAGGATCCGCTGAATCAAGCGCTGGGTGATGGCTTTAGCGGAAACGAAGTTGAGGATCGCGACACGTTTCTCGCGCAGATGGTGCAATTTGACTACGACAGCTCTGCGGTTCGGCCGAGTGACCTGCCAAAGGTAGAACTGGTGGCTCAGCATCTGATCCAAAACCCCACCCACAAACTTTTGATTGAAGGCCACTGCGACGAGCGTGGCACTGAAGATTACAACGTATCACTGGGCGAGCGCCGGGCATTGGCAGTTTTGGATGAGCTGCTGCGTCTGGGTATCAGTCAGGAACGCCTGCGTACCACGAGTTATGGGGAAAAAGTGCCGATCTTGGATGGCTTGACCGAAGCGGCCTTTACCCAGAACCGCCGGGGCGAATTTGTCCTGCTGCGGCCGGCCAATTAATCCACCCGCCAAGTCCCCCTTGGCGAAGCCCCGGGCGACCGGGGCTTTTTTGCTTTTCAACAGACTGTGAATAAAGTTAGGGTTTCTCTACGTCTTTTCACCAATGAACACGTACATGCTGTCATTTATTCAAGGTTGGGAATGGGTCATTATCCTTCTGGCCGTTCTCCTGCTCTTTGGCGCCAAGAAACTCCCTGAGTTGGCTAAGGGCCTCGGCAAGGGCATTCGCGAATTCAAGAAAGCCTCGAGCGAAATCAGCTACGAGATGGACCGGGAATCGGAGCGCCAAGATTACGAGCGCGAGCAGGCCCGCCGCGACAAGGAAGAGAAGAGCGCTTCCAGCGAGGAAAAACCGGCCCAGGCGGAAGTGGAGGAGGCGAAGGATTCCTCCGAGTCCAAGGCCTAATTTCCCTGTTCTCCCATGCCCAAGGACCCCGAAGATCATCCCGGGGATTCTCATCCAGACGGCGATACGCCTGAGGAAAATAGTCCCCGCCCTGACGATTCACCTGAATCATCGGATTCCTCCGAGGATCAGGGTGAATTGCCGTTCGGCGGCGATTCAAAAGACTCCGCTTCGGATTCAAACTTTCCAGAGGCAGAATTTCCCAAGTCGTACTTAGGAAAAAAAGAAGGCGAGGATTCGGAACCCAGCGAGCCGGAACCCGAGCCTGATGCTTCCGAGTCGGAGGAGAAAGAACCTGAGGGAGAGGCGCGGGATGATCAGGCAGAGGATCCCGCGATCCTCAAGGAATCCTTAGAAGCCGAATCCGGCGACGATCCGCATATAGCCGGCGAGCTCGGTCCGGATCACGAGGATCCCTATCATGACGAGTACCATCATGATCATGATGACTATCATCACGAACACCATGAGGAACACGAGTACCAGTACGATCATAACTATCACGACCATGAAGATGATCATGGCGACTACGGCTATGGGCATGGTGCGGGCTACGGTGATGATGAGCTAGATTCTGAAGAAGAAGAGGAAGGGTTTGGCGGTCCGATAAAGCCGTTTCTGGACCACTTGGAAGACCTTCGCTGGACGGTCATGAAAGTCGTAGTAGCTATCGTGGTGGGCATGCTCATCGCGCTGATCGGTTCTCCCTACATCGTAAAGTTTCTCACCTACCCGCTTAATAGTGCCCAGCAAATCCAGCAGGTAAATTCCAACCCGGATAAACGGATGATTCCGGTTAAACTGGGGGATGGAGTTGCCTTTCACGTTCGAGAATCCGATCTCAAAGAATGGGTGGAGAAAGGATTGCTGGTCAAAGACGCTAATCAAACCGAGGTGATTACGGCTCTACGCCTGATCCCTAGTCTCGGTAGTTTGGATGTTAATGGGACGAAATATTCCATGCAGTTGCACGTGGACACTAATGGCACCGATCGCGTGCCGTGGGAGGTGGAACTTAAGGCGTATGGTCCATTGAAATCATTCTTTATCGCACTGAAAATTGGCCTGTACGGCGGGCTTACGATCTCCATGCCGTTTGTTATCTATTTCCTAGCCCAGTTCGTGTTGCCGGCTTTGCGGATTAACGAGAAGCAATGGCTCTTCAAATTGTCCAGTTTTGGTGCCGGCCTCTTTATGTTGGGCGTGGTGTTCTGCTACCTTATTATCATGAAGGTGGCCCTCTGGGCCTCGGTTGGGTTCGCCAACATGCTCGGCTTCGGGGCCGACGAATGGCAGGCCGAGGAATACATCAGCTTTGTTTGCAAATTCATGGTAGGCATGGGGCTGGCATTCCAGATGCCTGTCATCCTGTTGTTCCTAGTTCGAGTGGGCATCCTCGATTATAAGAAACTCTCGGATTTTCGGATGTACGCGGTGGTGGCCAACCTCATTATCGCCGCTGTGATCACGCCTACCGGCGATCCCTTCACTCTTAGTCTCGTGGCTGTGCCGTTGCAGTTGCTCTATGAATTGAGCACCCTTATTGCATGGTTTTGGCATAAGAAAGAGGCGGCCGAGAAAGAGGATGAAGAATAAGGCCGTTCATGAGCCTTGTCCTTAAATCCCACTGCAAGGTCAACCTGCTGCTTAATATTCTCGGTCAACGCGAGGATGGTTTTCATGAGCTTGAGACCATCATGCAACCGGTGCCGATGTGTGATGAACTGCAGCTGGAACACACAGCGGATGGGCTGAAGCTGAGTTGTAGTGATCCGCGTCTACCGATGGATGCCTCTAATCTTGTGCGCCGCGCGGCTACTGCGTTTCTTGAGAAAGTAGATGTGGCAGGCGTACGCATTCATCTGCAAAAAAATCTCCCACTAGCCGCCGGTATCGGCGCGGGCAGCAGTAATGCGGCCTTCACCCTGCGTGGGCTCAATGAGCTGTTTGAGTCGCCGCTCAATGCGGACGAATTGCAGGAATTGGCCGCGAGACTGGGTTCCGATGTCCCGTTTTTTTTACAAGACGGCCCGGCTTTGGCCGTAGGGCGAGGTGAAGTAGTGCAGCCGGTGGGGCCTTTTCCGGCGCTTGAAGGGAAGGGTCTGCTATTGATCCATCCCGGTTTCGGCGTCAGCACGCCTTGGGCGTATCAGGCGTTGGCGTCATTGCCCGACGGATACGGTGAAGCCGACCGAATGACGGCTTTGCAACAGGTACTAAATGGTGGCGAATTGGCCGGCTTGTACAATTCACTTGAGGTGCCGGTATTTAAAAAATATCGGATATTGCCGTTGATCAAAACCTTTCTGATGGAGCAGGGGGCATTGGCCGCCCTGATGTCGGGTAGTGGCTCCACCACCTTTGCCGTCACCGAAGACCGACCGACGGCGGAGGCGTTGCGGGCGAAGTATCATGAGCAGTTCGGCCAAGCGGGTTGGACGGCCACGGTGTCGCTCTGACTGCTCTGAATAAAAAAGCGTGGCTCCGGTTGACCGCACTCGTTAGCCTCACGGCATGGATGAATTGTTGAAGCTGCTGCGTGATGACGCTTCCTTGACCCCCGCCCAGATCGCCGGACGACTTGGACGCGAGGAAGGTGAGGTGGAATCCCAGATCAAATCTTTAGAATCCGAGGGCGTGATTCTCGGTTACCGCACGGTGATCAATGAGGACAAGTTGGAGGTGGATCTGGTGCGTGCGGTGATTGAGGTGAAGATTACGCCCGAGCGTGAAGGAGGCTTTGATCGGTTGGCCACGCGGATTGCTAAGTTTGACGAGGTGCGCAGCTGTTACCTAATGAGTGGCGGGTACGATTTGATGGTGGTGGTGGAAGGTCGCGACCTCAAGGCGGTGTCGTCATTTGTCTCCGAAAAACTTGCTACCATTCAGGGCGTCATTTCCACGGTCACTCATTTCATGCTTAAACCCTACAAGGAGCAGGGCGTGCTAATGGCGGGCGAATATAGCGACGAAAAGCTGTCGGTCTCGCCTTAGCCTAAAGCGCTGCCATCGAGGTATCCAGTTTGGCGATCAGATCGCTCATGGTCTCCTCTGTTTCATCGCCCATGTTAGAAAGTCGGAACGCCTTGCCCTTGAGCTTGCCGTAGCCGCCATCTATGAGGATGCCTTTTTCTTTCATCAACCCTTGCAACTTCGGTACATCCACCACCGTGCCGCCTTCCTTAGCACCGTTGTTTATGCAAGTTAGGGTTAGGGATTCATAACCAGCCTCGGGAAACATCGAGAAGCCGTGCTTGGCCGCCCAGTCACGGGTCATTTGGTTTGTCTTCTGATGTCGCGCGTAGCGGTTTTCCAATCCTTCAGTGAAAAACTCATCCAGCTTGGCCGAGATGCCGTTAATGTGGGGAATGCTCGGCGTACTGGGGGTCATGTTCTTCTCAGCGTTCTTTTGGAACTCATGAAAATCAAAATAATAGCCGCGCGATACATTACGAGCGGCACGTTGCATGGCGGCTTCGGATACGACAAACACCGCCAAGCCCGGCGGTAAGGCCCAGGCCTTTTGTGTGCCAGCCAGCAGCACATCTATGCCGAGGGTATCAAAGTTCAAGGGCACGGCGGTCATGGAACTGACGCTGTCCACAATGAACATCACCTCGGGATATTTCTCCTTCAGCTTAGCGATCTTTTCCAGCGGATTCATCAGGCCGGTGGAGGTTTCATTGTGCGCAAGGGTGACGGTGTCAAATTCACCGGATGCAAGTTTAGCGTCAATGGCTTCAGGCAGGATTGGGGATCCCCAATCGACCTGCAGGCCTTCCGCCACCAAATCGCAGCGCTTGGCGACATCTAGCCATTTATCGGAGAATGCGCCGCACATGCAGCACAGCAGCTTGCGTTGGACCAGATTTCGGATTGCCCCCTCCATGATGCCCCAAGCCGATGAGGTGCTGAGGTACACCAGCCGCTCTGTCCCGAGTAGTTCTTGAAGCTGCGGCTGAATCTTGCCGTATAGATCTTGGAAATTCGAGCTGCGATGGCCGATCATTGGGGCGCTCATCGCTTTCCAAGTGGCGTCACTAACTTCTACTGGGCCGGGAATATGTAATTTTAAATGATCCATTTTTTGGAATGCACACTTTGCTTGTGAAACTTTTCACAAGCGGCAGGCTAAGGCAAGTGTGTTTTGATTTTTTTTGGTTAAAAACAGGCAACGGCGGTCTGGCGCTGGATGCCTAGATCGGTGATACCGAGTTCCACTTGGTCGCCAGGCTGGAGAAACCTGGGAGGATCGAAGCCCAATCCGACACCGCTGGGGGTGCCGGTGCTGATGACATCACCGGGCAGTAGAGTCATGAACTGACTCAGGTAATGCACCAAATGTGGGACAGGAAAGGCCATGTCGGCAGTGTTGCTGTCCTGTAGTTTGTCGCCGTTCACTTTGAGCCAAAGATCCAGTGTCTGCGGATCGGCGACTTCATCGCTGGTGGCAATGTACGGTCCTAGGGGGGCAAAAGTGTCGCAGCTCTTACCCTTGACCCATTGACCGGCGCGTTCCAGCTGAAAGGCGCGTTCGCTGTAATCATTGTGGAGCACATAACCGGCGACATGATCGAGCGCTTTGGCTTCCTCGACATAGCTCGCGGTTTTGCCAATCACAAAGGCCAGCTCCACTTCCCAGTCGGTCTTTTCGCTATTACGGGGAATCACCACATCATCGTTCGGGCCGACGATGGCGCTGGTGGCCTTGAAAAAAATGACTGGCTCTGGTGGCAGTTCCATACCGCCTTCCTCAGCGTGTTTCTTGTAGTTGAGCCCAATGCAAATGAGCTTGCTGGGCCGGGTGCAGGGCGGTCCAAGGCGTTCCTCTGCGCCAAAGGAGGGCAGGTCGCTTTGCGTTTCCAGCCACTGCGCAAGTCGCGTGGGGCCGTCTGTGCCGAAAAAGGTTTCGCCAAAGTCCTCCCCAAAAGCGCTGACGTCTACGCGTGTGCCGTTCTCTCTGAGTACGCCGGGTTTTTCCACGCCGGGTTGGCCAACTCGAATCAGTTTCATGATGTATTGTTAACGAATGTACAGGGTGCCGCCATCCACAGGGTAGGGGCAACCAGTGATAAAAGAGGCTTCGTCGCTGCAGAGGAATACCGCCATGGCGGCCACTTCCTCAGGCTTGCCCATGCGGCCGATGGGCTGAGCGTCTGAGAGTTTCTCAAACATCTCGTCGATGTTGTCGGGATAATTCTTTTTAATGAACCCATCCACGAACGGCGTGTGAATGCGCGCGGGCAGGATGGCGTTGCAGCGGATTTTGTCATCAAGAAAATCCCGGGCCACCGCGTAGGTCATGGAGAGCACGGCGCCTTTGCTGGTGGAATAGGCGAACCGATCATCGATGGCCATCACGCTGACGGTGGAGGCGATGTTCACGATAGAGCCGCCACGGTCTTTCATGTGGCTCACGCCTGCCTGAAGGCAGTTATACACGCCCTTCACGTTGACACTGAGTACGCGATCGAAATCCTTTTCGGAGGTGTTCAGCACATTGCCCACATGAGCAATGCCGGCATTATTGATTAGACAATCAATGGGGGCATCCGCAGCGATGGTATCAAACACCGCTTTCACACCG
>CAJWMQ010000137.1 GCA_913042895.1 uncultured Verrucomicrobiales bacterium
CCATGGACCACCCGCCGCGGCCCGTGGCTGGACGAGCGCATGTGTTTCCCGGACGGCAAGGCCGCCCATCGCATTCCGCCTATTGCCAACATCGGCAATGGCCCGTCCGGCCTCACCTATTATCCCGGAGTCGGTTTGGGTGATCAGTACGCCAATATGTTTTTCATGTGCGATTTCAAAGGTAGCCCCGCACGCAGTGGCGTGCACACCATTCGCAACACGCCGATGGGAGCGCACTTCAAGGTAGAGCAAACCGGTCGACTGGTGTGGAAGACGCTGGTGACCGATGTGGAATTTGGCTTCGACGGGCACGCCTACATTTCCGACTGGGTTAACGGCTGGGCCATGACTGGCAAGGGCCGTATCTATCGCATCGCCAAACCCAACCAAACCCTGAGTAATGCGCCCTCGGTGCAGGAGCTGTTCCGCAAGGGCTTCGACAAGATTAACGCCAACGGTCTGCGCAATCTTCTGAGTCATCCGGATATGCGCGTGCGACAGGCCGCCCAATTTCAACTGGTGGCCAAAGCCGACACGAAATCGCTGGGAGGCATTGCCCGGCAGGGCAAAGGGCTGGCGCGGCTGCACGCGGTGTGGGGTCTCGGCCAACTGGCGCGTGGTGGGCAAAATCAAAACGCCGCGTTGGTACCGCTGCTGAGTGATGCGGACGGCGAAGTGCAAACGCAGGCGGCCAAGATGCTCGGTGAAGCCCGATCCATGGCCGCTGTGCCTGGCTTGATTAACCTGCTCGGCAGCGACAACGCCCGCGCCCAAGCGCAGGCGGCGATTGCGCTCAGTAAAATTGGCGGTGACTACACAGACGCCGTGGTGGCCATGCTGCGGCGCAATGGTGATGCCGACCCGATCGTACGCCATGGCGGTATCATGGCGTTGCAGGCTTTGGGCAAGGCGTTGCCCGTGGCGCAATTAAGCCGAGACAAATCGGCGGCCGTGCGGTTGGCGGCCTTGATTGCGTTGCGGCGTGAGGGCAATCCGGCCGTGGCCACGTTCCTGGCTGACGCCCAACCGCACATCGTACTGGAAGCCGCGCGCGCGATTGCCGATGAACACATTGATGCAGCAATGCCGATCCTGGCGAAACTGGCGGCGCAGCCGAAGCTTGGCAAGTCCGTGATGCGTCGGGCGCTCAACGCCAATTATCGCCTCGGCCAGCCCGACGCCTTGGCGGCGGTGGCCGCGGAGGATCAACACGCGGATTTGGCCCGGGGAGAAGCCTTGAACCTGATGGGCGCCTGGGCCAAGCCGTCCGGGCGCGACCGCATCAGCGGTCTTTGGCGCCCGGTGGCGGATCGGGATAACAAGGGCGCTGCGGCGGCCTTGCGCGACAAGATCGATGGACTCCTCCGCAATGCCACCGGCCTGGCACAGATAGAAGCCATCGGCGCGGCTCGTCGGTTGCGTCTGGAGGAAGCCGGTCCGGCGCTGTTGGCGATTGTTAAAAACAAACAGGGCGGCCGCGCGCGGACTGAGGCGCTGAAGGCGCTGGGCGAACTGGAGACGGATCAACTGGCCGAAGCGGTGGAGATTGCCAGTGCCTCACGGGACGGCACGTTGCGGCAGGAATCCACGCGGCTGGCGCCCAAGGTGAAGCCGGCCGATGCCATGGGGCGTTTGGTCTGGGTGCTGCAAACCGGCAGCATGGGCGAAAAGCAAAGCGCCATTTTGGCCATGGGCGATCTGAGGGATGGTTCGGCGGACAAGGTGTTGGCCGGGCTGCTCGATGATCTGTTGGCCAAGAAGGTGCCCGCCCCGTTGCAGCTGGAAGTGCTGGAGGCGGCGGCGAAGCGGAAGGACAAAACAGTGGCGGCGAAGCTGGCGAAATTTGAGGCTAGTCGGCCAACCTCGGCGGAGAATTTCTTCGCGCTGGAACCGTATCTGGAAACGCTGGAAGGCGGCGATGTGGCCAGGGGGAAGAAATCTTTTTTCGAAAACGTGGCCATCAGCTGCGCGCGTTGCCATCAGGTCGGCAACCAAGGTGGTGAAGTGGGGCCGCGGCTCGATGGCATTGGCGCGAAGGTGGATCGTAAGCATCTACTGGAATCCATCGTGAACCCCGGCGCACAGATCGCTGAAGGATTTGATTTCTTTCTCGTGACACTCAAGAACGGCAAATCCGTGGCGGGTATCACGCGTAAGGAAACCAAAACGGAAATCACTTTGATCTCACCGGAGGATAGGTTGGTGACGATCAAGAAGGCGGACATCAAGGCGAGGCAAAAAGGCCCGAGCGGCATGCCGCCGGGATTACAGGCGGTGATTTCCAAACGCGAATTGCGCGACGTGATCGAGTATTTAGCGAGCCTGAAACAGGCACCAAAGTAGCCGGCCTATTTCTCCGCCACGAGAAAGACACGGCGATTTTCCGTGTCGATCACGAAGACCTTGCCGAGAGGCGCCATCGGGAGCATGGGCAGAAACTGTTCGCCGACCAACTCGCTGACGCGTTCAGGCAACGTGCCCTTCTCGGCGAGCCACCGTTCGAGGGCTTCATTCAGCACTTCCAGATTATCGGTGGGATCGGTACTGATCAGCTTGCGGGCAATGAGCTCGGCTTCGGACAATTCCGACTGACCGGGAGCCGGCACGCGGGGCTTGGTGGGCTGCCCCACTTCCTCGGGTTGTTTGGGCTGGGACGGTTTCACTTCCGTTGGCTGCACCACTTCCGGTTGAACCGGTTGATTGGGCGTTCCTCCTTCAGGTGATGCGACCGGCGGCTCGTTTATGGGTTTGAGCGTTCGCGTGTCTGGATCGGACCCCTCCACATTAGATTGTTCGGGCTGTGTCGGTTGAGTTGGCTGGGGGCTGGGGGCTTGGGCAACCTCCTGAGGGCCTTGACCACAAGAAGCCAAGATGGCGACAACCATCGCTATACCCAGTTTTTTCATCAAACAATAGACAGGCCAAAGCCAATCTCAACATACACCATATCGGCTGAAAATCAATGGACTGACCCAAGCCAGTTCGATCAGACGCCATGTTGGACTGGAATGCGCCACCGTGAAGGGCAATTTGTTCACCGTTATTCCAACCTTTTTCACAATATAGAACTGCGCTGGACGGGGCGGTTTTTGCCTTTTAGGCTGTTGCCGTGCCGCTGGCCGACTTTCATGCCCAACAGGATGTGGTCACCCTGCTCCAACGCAGTCTGGAGCGCGGGCGCTTGGGCCACGCCTATCTCTTCACCGGCCAAGATCTTGCCGAGCTGGAATCCGTGGGCTTAACCCTCGCGCAGATACTGAACTGCGCGCAGCCTCCGCAGTCCGCGCCGGATGGGACGCCGATGGATTCCTGCGGCACCTGCGTGAGCTGCCAGAAGATTATGTCCGCCAGTCATCCGGATGTGATGGTGGTCAAGCCGGAATCCAAACTACGCCAGATCAAGATCGGCCAAATAGTGCGCCGGCCCAGCAGTCCGCCGCGGGTCTTGCATGATCTGGTCAACAACAAGCCTGTGGAAGGCGGCTACAAGGTGGCCCTGTTGATCGCCGCCGATCGGCTCAATGAAGACGCCGCCAACTCTTTGCTCAAGACGCTGGAGGAACCGCCGGTGCGTACGGTGTTCGTGCTGCTGTCCACCGAGCCGGAGCGTTTACTGGACACCATTCGCTCGCGGTGTCTGCGTTTGAACTTTGCCGGTGACAGCCAGCGCTCCTTTGGTGAGGATGAACTGGCGTGGTTGCACGAATTCGCCGCCATGGCCGCCAAGGGCGATAAGGATTTGTTTGGCCGGTACCGGCTGCTCGATACCTTGATGGTGCGCCTCAAGGCGCTCGAAGCCACCATCGATGAGGAAGTGGAGGCGGCCTCTCCGTTGAGCCAGCACGAGGAGATTCCCCCTGAGTTGCGCGGTCAATGGGAGGAGGAAAGCAAGGCGGCCGTCATGGCGGAATACCGCCACCGGCGGGCCGGGTTCCTGACGGCCCTACAGGGTTGGCTGCGGGATGTGTGGCTGCACGCGCGCGGTTTGGGCGTGGAACGTGCGCGCTTTCCGGATTTGGCCGACAGCGCCGCCTCGGTGGCTAGCCGAATTACGGCGCGCGAAGCCGAAGCCAATCTCCGTTTAGTGGAACAAACCCAGCGCACTCTGCACACCAACGTCGGCGAATTGTTGGTGCTGGAGATGGGCTTGTTGAAATTGAAGTTGTGAGGCGCGCGCCCACCAGTTAGCTTCGTGCCCGATGAAGATTCTCTTCCTCAATGGCCCAAACCTCAATCTGCTGGGGCAACGGCAGCCGGAGATTTACGGCACCACCACGTTGGCCGACATCGAAGACGCCGTGCGTGAACAGGCCGAGGGCCGCGCGGACATTGAGTTTCGCCAAAGCAACGACGAAGGCGCGTTGGTAACGTCGGTCCAGGATGCCGTAGGTCAGGCCGATGTGGTGGTGATCAATGCTGCAGGATACACGCACACCAGTGTGGCCCTGCGCGATGCCATCTCAGCCACCGAGGTGCCGGTCGTGGAAATTCACCTTTCCAACATCCATGCCCGCGAAGAATTCCGCCATAACTCGCTGATCGCCCCGGTGTGTCAGGGACAAATTTGCGGATTCGGCCCCACTTCCTACATCCTAGGATTAGAGGCTGCATTATCGATAAAGTAATCTGTTTTTCTGTTCTTAAGGGGTGTTTTTGATCCTGAACCGAGGATTAGTGGATAATCCTCACTTGACGATTTCGCTAATTTGCTCACCATTGCTCGCGTTGTTCACGTGAACACCGCCTGTCTCAACCAAAACAATTGCGGTTGCCATCGCCGGTCGATGTCGGCAACGGCGTGCCGCTGATCCCAATTTCCATGGACCTCAAAGACATTAAAGTCATTGTCGACCTTATGAAGAAGAACGCCGTCTCGGAATTCGAGATGGAAGAAGGCGACTTCAAGATTAAGCTCAAGCGCGATTCCGGCAAACCCCGCAAGGGCGAAACCGTGGTCGTGCAGGAAGCGGCCCCCATGATCCTACCGGCGGCCGCAGCGGCTCCGGTCGCGGCGGCCGTGGCGACAGCCGCTCCGGCTCCTGCGACCCCGGCGGCCGCACCGGCCGCAGCCCTAGCCCCAGTAGCGGAAGGGCCGGAGGTGAAGTCGCCGATGATTGGGACGTTTTATCGGAAGCCCTCGCCGGATGCCGATTCGTATGTGGAGGTCGGCTCGGTGGTGGAGCCGGACACCGTGGTGTGCATCATCGAGGCGATGAAGGTGATGAACGAAATCAAGGCCGAAGTCAAAGGCACCATTGCCGAGGTGCTGGCGGAAGAAGGCAAGCCGGTTGAATACGGCCAGGCGCTCTTCCGGATTGAACCCAACTAACCGCAGCCACCCGCGCTTTTCATGTTTGAGAAAATTCTCGTAGCCAATCGTGGTGAAATTGCCGTCCGGATTATACGCGCCTGTCGCGAGCTGGATATTCGGACCGTTGCTGTGTATTCGGAAGCTGATGCAAACTCCATGCACGTGCAGATGGCCGATGAAGCCATCTGCATTGGCCCCAGTCCGAGTAATGAAAGTTACCTGAAACGCGACCGCATCATCGGTGCCGCAGAGATTGCCGATGTGGATGCCATTCATCCCGGCTATGGGTTTCTCTCGGAGGATGCCCGTTTTGCCGAGGTATGTGAGAGCTGCAATATCGCCTTTATCGGCCCGGGCGCTCAGGTGATGAACACTTTTGGCGATAAGCAAACCAGCCGCGAGCTTGCCACACGAGCCAATGTGGCCGTGCCACCGGGGTCCGATGGTATGGTGGAGGATGAGGATACTGCCCGCCGGGTGGCCAAGGAGATTGGCTACCCCGTGATGATCAAGGCGGTGGCCGGTGGTGGCGGGCGCGGCATGCGCGTAGCGCATAATGATGTGTCCCTGCTAAAGGGCTTTCACACCGCGCGCACGGAGGCGGAGAAAGCCTTCGGCAATGGCGGGGTATACATCGAGAAATTCATCGAGAACCCGCGCCATATTGAGTACCAGATTTTGGGCGACACCAAAGGCAATATCATTCATCTTGGCGAACGCGATTGCTCTATCCAGCGCCGCAATCAAAAGTTGATTGAGGAAACGCCTTCGCCTTTGATGGCTAAAATGCCCGAACTGCGGCGGGAAATGGGTGAGGCCGCTCTGCGTATTGCGCATGAGTCCGGCTACGTGAATGCGGGAACGGTGGAGTTCGTGGCCGATGACAAGGGCAACTATTATTTCCTCGAGGTCAACAAACGCATCCAGGTTGAGCACCCCATCACCGAGGAAGTGACCGGTGTGGATCTGGTGAAGGCCCAGATCGCCGTGGCCATGGGCGAGCCCCTGCGTATTTCGCAGGAGGAAGTCACCTTCACCGGCCACGCCATCGAGTGCCGCATCAATGCTGAGAATCCCTATGCCGATTTTGCGCCTTCGCCCGGCCGTGTGGAAATGTATTACGCGCCTGGCGGCAAGGGCGTGCGGTTGGACAGCCACGTCTACGCGGGCTATACCGTGCCGCCGCATTACGATTCCATGGTGGCCAAACTGATCACCGTGGGCAAAGACCGCCGTGAAGCCATTGCCCGCATGAGCCGGGCGCTCAGCGAATACATGATCACCGGTATCAAGACCACGATCCCCTTCGAGCTGGCGATCATGCGAGACCCCAATTTCCGGCGCGGAGTGTATGCTACCAACTTCATCGAGAACATGCTCGCCAACCGGCGCGAGTTGATCGAGCGGGATGCCTAACCCGTGAAGCCCCTCGCCGACTGCCGCCTGTACGCGTTTGTCGACAGCGCCTACTTGTACGGGCGTGAACCCGCTGAGCTCGCGCAGCAACTGTGCGAAGGCGGCGCGGATATCCTGCAGCTGCGCGCCAAGGACTGGACCGAGCCGGAGGTTCGCGAAGCCGCCGAGGCGATCCTCCCGATCACCCGCGCCGCCGAAGTGCCGCTGGTCATCAATGACCACTGGGCCCTTGCTAGTAAGCTGGGCGCGGAGTTCTGTCATCTCGGCCAGGAGGATTTCTTTGAGCCGGACGATGACCCCACGCCGGAGCTGACTTTTCCCGGACCGCAGCTCGGTCTCAGTTCGCATGCTCCTGAACAGGCCGAAGCCGCATTAGCGGAGGATGCCGATTACATCGCCGTGGGGCCCGTTTTTCCCACTCCCACCAAGCCCGGCCGCGCGGGTGTCACGCTCGAGTACGTACGCTGGGCCGCCGAGCATTTGCGGGATTGCCCGTGGTTCGCCATCGGCGGCATCACACTGGAGAATGTCGATGAAGTTCTCGCTGCCGGTGCCCGGCGCATTTGCGTGGTTTCGGCCATCCTCAATGCCTCTGACGTTGCTCACGCTTGCCAACAATTTCAAGAGCGCCTAGCCTCTGTGCCTTTGGATTAAGGAGAACACCACAAACAATTTATGAGCCTCTTAGTAGTTGGCACCACTGCCCTCGATTCCATCAAAACCCCATACGCGGAAAACCCGCGCCTCTTGGGCGGCTCCGCTAGTCATGCGGCCGTGGCGGCCAGTTTCTTTGCTCCGACCCATCTGGTCGGCGCCGTCGGCGAAGATTTCCCGCGCAAATATATCAACCTGTACCGTCGACACGGCCTTTGCCTGGAAGGCCTCGATCAGTTACCCGGCCAAACCTTCCATTGGTCCGGCGAGTATGAAGTGAACATGAACAATCGCCGAACGCTCGATACCGTGCTCGGCGTAATTGAAAACTATAGCCCCACCTTGCCCGCCGCCTACACGCGGCTGCCATACCTGTTGCTCGCCAACATTGCCCCCGATCTGCAGGGCCATGTGCTCAGCCAAATGAAACGGCCCAAGTTCGTTGTGGCCGACACCATGGATCTCTGGCTCAATATCGCCCGGCCTGCCGTCCTGAAATTATTGAAGCGCATCGACTGCCTCGTCCTCAACGACAGCGAAGCGGCGCAGCTGGTTGAGGAAGACAACATCGTCGCCGCCCTCCCGCGCATCCACAAGCTCGGCCCCAAATATGTGATCGTGAAAAAAGGCGAGCACGGCGCCATTCTTTCCGGCCCAAAAGGCCTGTTTGTGGCGCCCGCTTACCCGCTTAAGAAAGTCGTGGACCCCACTGGGGCCGGCGACAGCTTTGTCGGCGGCCTCATGGGCTATCTTGCCAGCCAGAAAGGGAGCCTTGATAAAAACCTGCGCGCCGCCATCATTCACGGCACCGTCACTGCCAGCTACTGCTGTGAAGATTTTGGCCTCAAGAAAACCACCAAGGTTAAGAAAACGGATATTTCCAAACGCGTGCGTGAATTGACCAAAATGGTCAGCTGGTAAACAGTTGCCTTCGGTCATACCCTTTGCCAGAATGCCTTCTTCAAACGCGGGTGTCGTACAATGGTAGTACGTGAGCTTCCCAAGCTTGAGACGTGG
>CAJWMQ010000138.1 GCA_913042895.1 uncultured Verrucomicrobiales bacterium
CGGTGGAGGCCAGCCCGGTGGAGGCCAGCCCGGTGGAGGCCAGCCCGGTGGAGGCGGCAACAGCAGCACCAACAGTCCAAGCGGTGGGGGATCGACTGGCAATACTCAAGGAACCGGCTCAGGCACAGGACAATCTCTGGCTACCCCAAACAATAATTACGCCAAGGGCGTGCCAAGTTACGGAGTGAACCAAATGCAGACGGGCGGGCGTAATCCGCGTACGATTTCCCCGCGATTGATGGTCCAAGATTTCTCGATGCGCGGGATGCGGATCATGTTGCGAAGCGGAATGATCACGAAGCTCGGCGGTTCAGCCGGAGGGATTGTCAGCTCTGGAGGTAGTAGCGGTGGCGTAGGAGGAGGACAAGGCGGTGGCGGTACAGGAGGAGGCCAAGGTGGCACAGGGGGCGGTGGGTCTAATCAGGTAGCCCAAGCCGGTATTCAATACACTCCTGGCTGGTGGACGCGTTATTTTTCAGGTGCCGGAAGTGGTGGTCAAGGCGGCGGAGGCCAAGGAAGTGGAGGTGGTGCCGGCGGCGGAACCAATAGTCCTGCTGGCGGCACAGGAGCAACTGGCAGTCGTTTTGCAATAAACAATGGCTACGCCCAAGGCCGAGGCCCGACGGTGAGTACTAATGCTCCACCAACACCTCCTCCCGGTGGTGGAGGCACGACTCCTCCCGATGGTGGAGGGACAGGGATTCCTATTCCAGTGCCTTTAGTTGGTGGAGGCTTCCAGCCACGCCAATAAATTCAATACTTCGTCTTTCCTAAAGAGATTCAGTAGCCCTTGTGGCATGAGTGAGTTTGGGGCATGGCTTTGGGAGAGGATTTCAGATTTCGGAATTTTCGTGAGCTTGTCCGGATGCAGTGGGTTTTCAGCCAGTTGAAGAGTGGGCTCGCGGTAATCGAGGTTGGGCACGACTTGGCCGGCTAGAGTGCGGTTATCCGTGAGTTTGAGAACGGTGGTTTGGTAATTCTCCGCGATGGTTTGGGATGGGGCAAGGATTTCAGTGAGCAAGGTGGCGCGGTCAAAGCGGCGGGCGATATGGGTTAGATCCGGGCCGATGGGATAGCCTTCGCTGCCCTTACGATGGCAGCGGCTACACATGGCATTGTGAAATACCTTTTGGCCAGCGGCACGATCGCGTTTGGTGAGATCGGCTCCTAGCAAATCAGTGAAATCATCTGGCTTCCAGGCACGTACAAACTGGCGTCCACTGAGATCCGGTAACGGAGGGAGTTTGGGCTTGCGATCCAGCTCTGGGGCGAGAGCTTGGGATTCTTTTTCGGTGAGTGAGGTGGTGGCCTCCTTGCGAATCCGGGCGAGCGCCTGTGGTAGTCCGCGGCCACCGAGGAAGGCGTCGTATTCATTCAGAATTCGGAAGTAAAGTTTGCGATCGGCAAGGGTCCAGCCCGTCTTGGAGTGGCGCAGATGGTGCAGGTAATGAATGCGTTCGCGCTGACTTGTACTGGCTTCGAGGGCGCGCATGGTTTGGGAAACCGCTTTGTCCGGGGCGAGTTGAATCAACAAGGGGGCCAGCGCTTGGTTAAGTTCGGAGGAGGCATTTGGAAAATGCGGGGCGAGATTAGTCAGGACTTTTTGTGAGTGTTCGGCGGGCCAATTGTGGCGTTCCAATGCGCGGCGAATAAAATTAATGTAGGCGAGTTGCTGGGAGGGCAATAGGTCCGGCCAATTTGCGTTGAGTGGCAAATGACCGGAGTTATCACTCAGATTTGCCTGGGCGGTGAGTTGCTCCAAATCGTAGGTGTCGCTTTTGAATTGGGCGTTCGGATTGTGCTCTAGCGCAATGCGCCAAGCTTGCCGGATGCGCGGTTCCGGGGTGTTTGGGGCGGCCTCAAAATTGCCCTGGGTGGCGTGGAATCGCTCAGCTTGCCGGCGTTGGGCGCGATATTCGCGAGCGAGTTGATTGCGGTTGCGTTCGGCTTGGGTGGGGCCGCGGGGTTGGGTGCGGGGACCGTGATAGTGAACCCGGTAGAGGGCGCTCTGGGTTTTGCGGCCGCCGGTAACGAAATAAAGGGCGCCGTCCGGGCCGAAATCCAGATCAGTGAGGTTGAGCGGTTGCCCGCGCAGAAAGACTTCAGCACTGCCCATGTAGGTGCTTCCACGCGGTCGCAGATGGACGGCCAGAATGCGGCCGTAGGTCCAGTCGAGAATAAACAATGCTTTTTGGTAGTCGACCGGGAACTGGCTGCGCGTGCCGAACTTCAACCCGGTGGGGGAACCCTTGCCGATTGCAAGTGTGGCTTGGGTGTTGTCCGGATGATCCGGATAATAAGGAGGCCAACTACCCGTCACAGCACGCCAGCCGAAATCGGCTCCGCTGGTGAGATGCTTCACCTCCGTAGGGCGATACCACGGGGTGCCCATGTCGAACTCAGCGTCGGCATCGTAAGTGAAGGCTTCGCCGTCGGTATTAAACGCAATGCCGTATGGGTTGCGCAGGCCGGCACAAAATATTTCCTTTTCACTGCCGTCTGGATTCATTCGAAGTACGTGACCCTCGTTGTTGCGGAATGGTTGAAATTTCCGGCGGAGAGGTGATGTCAGGTCCTGAGCCTCGGCGGGGAGTTTAATGGAGTCACCATGAATTGCGTAAATTTTTCCCTTAGGTCCCAAGGACAGCGCATTGCGGCCGTGGCCGAAACCGCCGTCCGAAGTGTGGAGGCGTTTTTCTTCATCAAAGGTGCCGTCGCCGTTGGTGTCGCGAAGTCTAAAGATGCCTTTGGATTGGTTGGCTTGAACAAACAAGCTGTCGTGCGCATAGAGAAGCCCGCGGCATTCTTTAAGGGTTTGGTTGATGAGTTCGGTTCGCGTGATGGATTTGTGTCCTTTGGCAAATGTATAGCGAATCAGCCCCTTGTCTTCGCGGCCAATCGTAAGGCGACCTTGGGGATCAAATGCCAGGCTGACCCATGAACCATCGTCCGGCCCTGCGGAGATCAACCGCTCGGCTTTAAAGCCGGGCAGCAGTTGAAAGGTGTTTGGGTCGGTTCCTTCTGTGGCGTCACTGGCGCGTTTCCATTGGGTGTAATCGTCGGCTTCACTGATCTGAAGCGGCGGCAGGGTCCACCATTTCTCCACTGAAAGATTGCCGAGATTGGACATGCCGTGCCAGCCGGCGGTGGTGACGAAGCGTGACTGTTGACCGTTCGTGCCGTGGACCTTGAGGTCCAGCGCCACGGCGGGTTGTTTGAGGACCTTTAGCGGGCGCAACTCGATCTCATTGCGGCCGGGTTTGAGGTAAGCCTTGGCGTCGGCCTCGATCACGGGTCCGAACATCTCAGCAATAGCGACGCGTTGGCCGTTGATGCGCAACTCGACGTGAGCGGCATCGGCGATGAATCGCAGTGGGGCGGATTGGATTTCGACGCTGTTTGCTAGGTTGAACGCTCGTCGAATGGGCTTGGTGCTCTCGGAATCATCGTGCCAAATCCAATAGGGAAGGGCATGAAGGTTGATGGCGCAGAAGAAAATGCAGGCCGATAGGGCGCGGAATTTCATGCGCCCAGTGTGGCGGGCAAAGGACAAAAGGCAAGGTCCGGCGTTATCGTTTTTGCATCAGGTAAGCTAGGAGGTCGCGCAGTTCGGATAGGGTCAGGGTATGGGCCAATCCGGGAGGCATCATGGATGTGTGGAGTTCCTGCTTGGTGACAATTGTCAGCTTGTTGATGTGGAACTCTTTTCCGTCGATCCCCAGGTAGGCTTCGGAGTTGCCGCCTCGGCGCATTGCGATTCCCACGTGATTTTTGCCATCCCTGGTACGGATCACCCAAGGTCGCATGTAAGGGGAGACTTCCTTGTTCGGTTGGAGAATGGATTCCAACAGGCGTTCACGTGTGATTCCGTGGCCAATCCGGGTCAGGTCAGGGCCAACACGCGTGCCGCGTTCATTGATTTGATGGCACTTGCTGCAGGTGGCAATACGTGAATGAAAAAAGATTCGACGACCCGTCTCAGCATCGGCTTGGCCCGGTAAGGAATCGATTCGCTTAAGCCAGGCCCGTGTGTCCATCTGATCTGGGTAGTCGGCATTAAAGGGTTTACCCATGACCCGTCGGGCGGAAGCAGAATCGATGGTATTCAACTTGGCTGCTGTGTCTATGTCATGATGAGCACCCACGAGGCTGCGCAGAGCTTCGGCTTGGAGTTGCGGATTCTTGAGTTTGAGAATCTCCACGAGGGTTCCGGTGTCGGGCGATTCCGAATTGCCGAGAGCTGTGGTGGCATCCAGTCGGAGTGGGAGCGGGGCTTTGGCGTCGAGGGCAAGCTTGCGCAGGGACAGTTTGGTGGATTCAGTCAGATGCGTACGGCTCTTCCAAATGGCTTCTCGTTGCAGTTTCGGATTCTTGGCGGTAATCCATTCGGCCAGTTTCCGGTCATCGATTGCGGCGTGGTTGTCCGGGAAATAACGGAGAATGTTTGCCCGTAAGGTTTCCGGAGTCGTCTCACTTTGGAGTAGGGAACGAGCGTATTTTTCATTGAACCGATCGGGATTGTTGCGGCCGTCTAGGGAATCCAAGCAGGCCAAGGCGGCGCGGAAGTTGCGATAATCGATTTGGCCTGAATTTAGAATTCCCTCAATGACCGGGCGGTTGGCTTGGATTCCGTCCTCTGCTGTCCACCGGAGAAATTCAAACAGGATTGCAGGCTCCTTTTTGATCAAGTCCACCAAAGTCAATTTGCCAGATTGAATGTTTCGCGTTTCACTGTAGTGGGTCACATGCGCGTGCAATTCTCGGGAGATGTGTTTCTTGGGTAAATTACTCAGGGCGGCGTGTCGAATAAATGGATCGGGGCTAGTCAGGGCAATTTCAGAGAATGTCTTACCTTGTGGCAGTTGGCCGGCTGACAGGGCAGCAAATTGTTTTTGTGAGGGCTTCAGGTAATCCGGCTCCTTCAATGTAGGGGCCTTGAAATCGCGTGTTGGGTGAATGCGCCAGAGGCGGCCTTTGTTGTTCAAGTTGTAGGAACTGCTGCCCCAATCACTGACATACAGGTTGCCATCCGGAGCCATGGCAAGGCCGACTGGCCGAAAGCTGTCGCCGCCCTGGATCAAAGGCTCCATGGTGGCGGCCACCGAGGCACCGTTGGGTTTGAGGATGTAACTTTCCACCCGATGATCGCCCCAGGAGGTGACTAACAATCGGCCGCGGTATTTCTTGGGGAAGGTGGGGGAATTGAAATGGATGACTTCGCAAGGCGCTTCGCCCGTGCCGTACACCATAGGCAGGGTGCCGAGGAGTTCGCCGTTCCAGGCGATGAACGGATGGATGCCGGTGCGTCCGTGTTTGTAACGGTACCCGTAATCGCCGTTCTGCACCACATGCAGCAATCGGCACGGGGGGCTGTGTCCGGGGTCGTTGTCGACAGCAAAGATTCGGCCCCATGAATCGACGCAAACGCCGAACGGGTTCCAGAATCCGCGGGCGATTTGCTCAAGTTGATTGCCTTCGGCTGAACAACGAAAGACCCCGCCGCCAATGCCTTTGGCGCCTTCAATCTTGTGTCCATCCCGACCGATCATGGTGTAGGCGTGCCCAAGATTTTCGCCCAGGCCGAACACGAGGTTTCCCTTCAAATCGAAGCACAGTCCACTAAGGCCGTTGTGTGGATAGGTGCCCGTGGTGTCCATGGAGATCACATCTTCCACGAGATCGGCTTTGCCATCGCCGGTGCTATCCTTGGCTCGGAGAATACGGCTACGTTCGGCGAGGTATACCCAGTCATCGGGCCCGACACAGGTATCCATGCCCATGTTCAGGCCTTCATAAAAAATGGACCGCTTGGCTTGGCCTTTTTTCTGGGGGGTAAACATCAGTACGCGGTCGCGTTCGGGCCCCTCGTAATCCTTGGGTCGGAAATGTGTATGGCTTTCAATCACGAGCAAGCGGCCTTTCGAGTCCACACCCAAGCCGGTGGGGGTGACAATATCCGGAGCTTCCGCCACGAGCTCGATCCGAATGCGGGGATCCGGGGATTTGACAGGGGGTTCCGCACTTAGTGCCAGCGCTGGAAGTGCGAGGAGAAGGGCGGTCGCTTTCATGAGGAAACTGGAGCCAGTGACCGGACTTGAACCGGTGACCTATTGTTTACGAAACAATTGCTCTACCAACTGAGCTACACTGGCGCGCCTGTGAACCTAGGGTTGAGTGAACCTAGCGTTGAGTGAATGCCCTCGCAAGAAAATTGCTGGTGCTCCACAAGTGCTCTTGGTAGAGAGGCGGAATGAGTAAATACACTGGCTATCACGGCCTCCCCATGCTAGCGGGATTATGCACTATGGAAGAGGCATTAGGCAACGGGTTGTCTGTGGAGGATTGCGTGACGCGACTCAAGCGAATGCACTATAGCCTGAAGCGAATGCACCGGATTTTCAATGATCGGCTAACGGCAGAGCCCGTGTATGAATTGAAAATGGGCTTTAGTCTGCATTCTCATCTTTGCGCGGAACAGGCCACGGGGCTACGACAGCGCGTGGGCGAAATGCGTGAGCCCCCATTGGGCATGGACGCCGTGCCTTGTGAGGCGTTGGAGAGATTGTTTGATGAGATCGCCAACGCGCCGGACACGGAAGATTTGTTACGAGGCCTGTACTTGGTTGCCGTGCCTCAATTGCGGTTGGAGATGGAAAAGTATCGAGTGGATACACACCCTTTGGCCGATGCCCCCACGCGCCGTTTGCTGCGGGCGGCCTTGCTGGATATGACAGACATCGAGGATTACGGGAAACAGGTCCAGTCGGCCTATGGCCTTGAGGAAACAGAATGGTCTAGAGAATTGGGGAAGGCTTGGGGAGGTGAATTGATCGAGCGACAATTTTCGGCTGAACCCCGGCCTTTTGATGGCGTACCCCAGCGTGATGCGCGTTTCCCTGACCCCTACAACATGGGCGTGAATGCGGAGGTGTTTTTGTACGACAAAACCATGCCGGTGGAACCTAAGACCTTGATGATGTACTACAAACGGTTGCGGGAAATTGATGTGCCGGAAATGATGGCCAGCATCATCGCCGAGACCGGCGATCAGCCGTGGGCTTATTATCGTGATATGACCCGGCAGCTTTGGGACGAAGCGCGGCACGCGATGATGGGCGAGGTGGGCTTTGCGCAAAAGGGGGTGGATTGGTCAAAACACGTGATGGTGAATTTCACGTGGAGTCTCGCTTTAAACACGCAATTGACTCCCAAGGAGCGGCATGCTGTGTTGTATTTCATCGAGCAAGGACTCATGCCCAAAAACGGTAAGCGTTACGAATGGGAATTGGGTAAGGAATCAGGGAACCCACTAAGCGCGTTGTTTCAGGATTTTGACTGGGCAGATGAAGTGCTCCATGCGCGAGTGGGGCGCGACTGGTACGTCAGTACTTTTGAAGATCGCAAGGAAGCCGTGCGTTATGGCGACGAATGTTGGAGCCGAGTCTTAATGGACTGGAACCGGTACAAGGATTCCGGCAAAACCGAGCACCGAAACTGGTGGCCCGAATGTTATCAGGCGGCTTGTGATGCAGGGGGGCTCGCTCCGGCCCCAAAGGTGACTGCTTTCAAAATTTCTTACGAGGTGATCCGTGCAGATCTCAGGAACTTGTCCACCTCGGCGTAAGTAGTTTTATTGCGAAATGTTAGGAACGGCCGGGGTGCCGATTTGTGGATTTACTACGTTGAGAAATAAGTAATCAGGCCCAAGTTGGGGGAGCCTAGATAAAAGTCTAAGTTTCTTGTTTAGATCTCCCAATTGCATGTTTTGCCCTATGTTGCGAACACTTGATAATGTTCGTGTAGGGTCAGACGTAGCATTGAATTGCCCCGAGTTTTGGCCTTGGGAGCCATGGTTTAGTGCTACTACCCCGCTGCTGATAAGGAAGTTACCAAAAAATCTAGCATTTGAGTACATGTCTTCCCGTGTGTATTGAGCAAGACTGGATGAGCTATCATTCTGAACAGGGGCTCTTGAAACAGAGTCGGGAGTTGCAAATTTGTTAGGATCGGCTCCGGCTACTTTGTAAACTTGAAGAATCATCTCACCGGCAACAATCGACTCTTGAGATTTACCGATACAAGCTTGAGCTGCGGCGTCTAAACCCACTAGTTGTGCTGGTCCTCCAAAGAAACCGCCAGTGTGTGGAATGGTGGGTGTGCCTCCGGCTATCGGTAGTCCGGCAATCGTGAAATCTTTAGTGGCTTCTAGTCCGACTCGACCCTTTGAGGTAAGGGTGAATCTGTAATAATAATGGTGTTCCTTATGGGTCTTTGCGTTATTACTAAGGGTTAGCCCCGTGGGGACCCATTCGTACTCGACAGTTTCAACAGCCGATACAACATACCCGTAATAATCTTCACGAACGGTTGGTTTAACTAA
>CAJWMQ010000139.1 GCA_913042895.1 uncultured Verrucomicrobiales bacterium
TTATGCTTAAAAGAGTTTGATTTTGAAATACCCTTTTCTTTCAAGTGTGAATCAAAAAAATCTAATAAAAGATTTTGTGAATTCACCCACCAATCAAGATGAGTTGAATCACTTATTACGATCTGAGGATCGCCTCCTGCATCTTTTGATCTTTTAAAAATGCCTCAACTTCCATCGGCGTGGGCGGCAGTCCCGTGAGATTGAAAGTCACACGCCGTATGAGAGTTCGACGATCAGCCAAGTCCACAAACTGTAGCCCCTGTTCCTTCAGACGTCCGCGCACGTGCGCATCAATAAAGTTCTCCCCGGCTGGTGTCTGCGCCGTGTTACCTTTGAGCGGTTGATACGCCCAGTGCTTGCGTTGTTCAGCGGTGATTTCGCCGGTGGCAAAGCCAAGCGCCTTACCTTCCGGCCACACGGCGCCATCGTAGATCCATTGGGATAAATCGGCGATGGCCTCCGGCGACAATTTCTTCCTCGGCGGCATCTCCAGATCGGGATCCGCGTGCTGCACGGCCGTCATCAGCAGGCTATTCTGGGGTTTGCCGGGAACAATGGCCGGCCCGCTGTCGCCTCCCTGAAGAATCGCCTCACGACTGTCCAGCTTCAGCCCACCCTTATCCTTGTGCCCGTGGCATTCGAAACAATGCGTCGCCAACACTGGCCGAATTTTAGATTCAAAAAAATCCGTTTTAGAATCAGCCCATGATCGGCAAACCACTAATAATAAAATTAAGATTGTGCAGCGGAAAAAACCCATCACGGGAATGCTAACGAAGAACTGCTTGATCTCAAGCCAACAAAAGGAAAAACCGCCCATCCTTCGAATCGAAGCAATGAGCGGTTGATAAAATATTCGATTTGTTAGCGCCTTGACCAACTCCCACGATTCCGCATCTCACGCCACCGCTTCATCCGCTCTTCCCATTCCTTACGCATCTGCTCCCCACGGTCATCATCATGCCCACGCCGATCCCAATCTTTTCGGTCTCGATCGTCCCAACCATCTCTTGAGCGTTCCCGAGCTTCCTGCATGCGCTCTATCCATGCGCCTACTGCTTTGCGAAAGGCCTCAGTACGTTTTTCACGATCACGGCGCCACTCCTCCATTTTTCGTTGTTTGTCCCAATCATCATCGTGGTGCCTCCAATCCTCTCGGTCATCATCACCGTTCCGTTCCCGCATCTCATGCCATCGCTTCATACGCTCTTCCCATTCCTTCCGCATTTGCTCACGTCGATCGTGATCATCGTCCCTTCGGCCCCAATCTTTTTTTCCATCTTCGCCCTCTCGCCTAGATTCCTCTTTGGACCTACGAAAACTTTCATATATTCCATTTGCTTGTTCGCGGTTGATACGCCCGTTTTTAAGCCCTGCCTCAACCCAATCTTTAAGCTCTTCCCAGTCTCGCTCGCGACTGTTTTCGCTTTTATGCTTTGAGCCAATAATTCCTTGCTGAGACTTTTGAGCAGAGGGCCGCAAACTATACGAACCACCTAATTGAACCTCCACAGTTCCTGATTTCCCCTTACGAAAAACTAGTAAAGTTACCTTTTGACCCGCTTTGGTTGCCGAAAGCCGACTGACGAGACTTGAACTGTTAGTCAAAGATGCCCCATTAATTTTTTGTATTACATCGCCCGTTTTTAACTGAGCCTTCGCAGCCCCTGTGTTGGGATACACACGCTGAATTCGAACTCCTTTGGGCCGTTGAGATGGTTCAATAGATACACCCAAATAACCACGAGAAGAGCTTCTTGATTGTTTACTTCTTTCATGAGAACCACTCGATGTAGGAATGATTACGCTGTCAATCACATGAATCACACCATTACTGGCCATGATATCTGTCTTGAGGACTTTAGCTTTATCCACGGTCACCGCGCCCCTGTAAACACGCAACTCCACCGTTGAACCATTAACCGTCTTAACTCGACCACTTTTCACATTCTTGGCTGCAACTTTGCCAGGCAAAACGTGATAAGTAAGAATAGAAACTAACTTCTTTTTATTCTCCGGTTTTAGAAGGCTTTCCACTGTGCCTTTTGGTAATTTTGAAAACGCTTCATCAGTGGGTGCAAATACCGTAAACGGTCCTTTGCTTTTCAAAGTTTCGACTAACCCCGCAGCCTTCACTGCGGCAACCAGAGTTCTGAATGATTTATTGCCTGCGGCAACATCGACAATATCATCAGCTTGAGAACTGTTAATAATGCAAAACGCGACCATAGGGACGAGGAATTGTTTCATGCTAAACATTTTGATATATTTTAAAGGATAATGACTTAACCCAATTAACAAGGGTAGTTACGCATATTTATGCGCAAAGGTTACGGCCGATTCTCAATATGACTAGCTGAAACCCCGTGAAATTAGATAATTATTTCTCGAAAACTACCTTCATTTCCAAAATCCCCATAGCCATTGCATCGCGGGGAGTCATATGAATACGAATGGCGTCGCAGGTAAGCGGAGCGGCGGGATGGACGACGTTGTATTGGTTGGCGCGTGTGTCGTAGCGGTCGGTGGTGTAGAGCTCGAAAGGCTTCCATTGACCGCCGTGCAAGGTCTCGATCTTCCATTCCTTCGGGAACTTCACCGGATGCTGATAGTGATCCATCCAAAAGACGCCGATGCTGCGGACCTTTTTAGGACCGTGGAACGTGGCGGTCACCGTCTGCGGTTTGCCTTCCTGCCCGCGACTAGTCCAGCGTGGGACCTTATTGCCACTGGACCAGCGCGGCTCGAGGCCGTCGCCCATGGCGTTCACGGTGTCGAGCGGCGAGGTGTGCGTGGCGGTGATGGCTTTGAACACGCTCTCCTTAGGCAGGGCCAATGGATCATACACGGCCATCGCCTTTTTGCGCGGGAACCAAACGGTCATCGAACTGGGCCCGCGATTGTTCCAGGCGTAATACGGCGTAAGCACTAACGGCTGCGACTTCGCGCCGCCTGCAGCTGTGAGCGCGCGGGCCGGCACGGTGGTTTGGATGAAGCTCCCCGATTCAATGGACCGCGTCTTTACTGAGGCACCGGTGACCTTCGGCAATTGATCAAAGAAATAACGCTCGGTTACCCCGCCGTTATCGACGCCCTCAGCGCATAACACAAACGGCCCGCGCGTCAGGGCGACGCGATCGTGATTGGCCTCCACTTTCGGATGACAGGTGTTGAGGCGCACGGGCATCGGCAGGTTCAACTCCACGTGATCACCACGCTTCCAAGTGCGCTCGATTACCGTAAAGCCTTTTTCCACCTTCATCTCCACGGGCTTACCGTTTACCTTGAGGGTCCACGTGGCCGGCCCGGCGTTCGCGTACTGGTACAGCTTGCCGGGCACAAATTGCTTGCCGGCCCAAGTGGGGATGCGCAAACGAAGGGCGAAGGCGGCCGGTTTTTTCGGGTCGAGATTGATGCGAATCTTACCATCATTCGGATAGGCGGTTGCCTGCCGGATCGCCACTTCCGCACCGCCCATCTTCACTGTGGTGGCGGATTCCGCGAAGAAAGTGACGTACAAATTCTCACCATCATGCGCGTAGGTCATGCCCTGCACCTGCGGCAGCAGGCGCGCCATATTGCTCGGGCAACAGGCCGTACCAAACCACGGCGCGCGTCCGGCGGTGCCGTGATTGAAGGGATACTTGCCATCGGCTGCCAGCGGGTTGACGTAAAAGAACCGGTTGCCGGCGAGGTTTACCGCGGCGAGCACATTGTTCAGCAGCGCCACCTCGGCCACATCGAGATACTTCGCGTCTTTATGCAGCAGAAACATGCGGTAGTTGAACAGCACATTGCCGACCGCCGCGCAAGTTTCGTTGAAGGCATCGGCATTGGGCAGCTCGTATTCCGGGCCGAACCCCTCGATGCCATGCACGGCGCCCAAACCGCCGGTGATGTGCATGCGCGTGTCGGTGATGTTCGCCCAAATGTGATCAAGCGCCTTGGCGTACGCGGTTTTTCCGGCCAGCACGCCGACATCCGCCATGCCGGAATAAAGGTACGTGGCGCGCACGGCGTGACCGACCGCCTTGGTCTGCTGGGTCACCGGCCGATGTTGCTGGGCGTAGGTCGGCGCCATCACCCCTTCGCCTTCGGGCACGTAAGTGATGCCGCGGATTTCCAGAAATTTCCGCGCCATGTCGAGGTACAATTGCTTGCCCGTCACGCGGTACAGCTTGACCAACGCCAGCTCCATCTCCTGATGGCCCGGCGCCTGCCGAATGGGTTTGCCGCCATTGTATTTCGGGTCGCCCTCGAAGAAGACCTCATTAACGTGAGCCGCGTTTTTCTCCGCCACCTTCAGCAGCTTGTCCTTGCCGGTCGCCTGATAATACGCGATGGCTGCCTCATACATGTGGCCCATGTTGTAGAGCTCATGACTGTGTACCACGAACTGGTACGGCTTATCGCCCATCATGTCTTTCTCTGCGCCCACGCCGGTGGTGTGCGAAGGATACAAATACCCGTTGGGCTCCTGCGCCGCGGCGATGACGTCTACGATCGCGTCAAACTTCGCCTCGAGCTTGGGGTCATCGCGTAGCTTCACCAAATACGCCGCGCCTTCCATCACCTTGTAGAGATCCGAATCAATAAACCGATGTGGTCGATGGCCGTCGGTCTTCTTACCTGCCAAGGCGTCCGCCGCCGCCTGCAAATGTGCCACGCCGGATTCGGTTTTCCCAAAGGCGAACGGCACCAACACTGTACGCTGCGTCTCTAGCCGCGGCCGCCAGAAGGCGCTGGTCATGTCTACCTCGTGAAACGGGACCGGCTTAAGCGGATAATCCGCCGCGGTTACCACGAGGGTCGAAGCCAATAAACAAATCCAAGTGATTGTTCTCATGATGGGTAGATTACTTTTTCTCCTAATCTTTGAGTTTCTGTAATTGCTGCTGCAGCGCCGTAAGTTGCGAATCACTCTGATGCAAATAATCCTGCTGCGCGCGATACGCCTCCGCGCGTTTCACCGTCAGCGCCTTGTATTCCGGCTGGGCCTTGATCGCCTGACGCGCGGCTTCGCGTTTGGCTTGGATCGCCTTGTCGGACACAAACAACTGCGGGTAATCCGCCTCCAGTTTGCGCTGGGCCGCCGCGGCGGTTGCGGCGAAACTCTGATAGGCTGGATCGTTCCGGTGCTTCAGGCGCGTCCGTTCCAGCGTCGCCTTACGACTGGTCTCCGGCCCGGCTTCGATGGCCGGATTTTGTTCCTTGAGATACGCCTCCATTGCGCGATTAGCGCGGTGGGTCGCGAAGAGGGTCTCTTTGTAAACCGGATCTTCCGCGTGCAGTTTCTTGCGCTGCTCCGCTATCTTTTTCCGGAAAGTCTTGTTCGAGCTGAAAACCGCCGGGAAACGCTTTTTCTTGTCCGCATCCAACGCCGCCACCGCCGCCACCAGACCGCGATACTTCGCATCATCAAGATGCAACCGCGCATGCACGTTGCGTTTACGAATTTCGTACGCGTCCTGCGGCGTTTTCTTCACCGGAAATTTCCCGGTCAATTTCGCAATACGTGCCCGATTAGCCTCGTGATCACGATGGCGGCCGGCAGTAAACACCTGCAGATTATCAAACGCCGCCCCGGCGCGATCGACTTGCAGCGCGAAGTACGTGCGTTCCTGGTCGATGATCGGATGTTTGGCGTACACGAGATGCTCGGCATCCAGATGCGCCACTGCCTCGTCGCCGAGAAACTCCACGGTCATCGTGTACCATTGGCCCGGCACAAAGTCGTACGCGCATTCACCGTGGCGCATGGAGAACCACGGGCCGCGCGGGTCGCTCGCTGTTTGCAGATAAAAATGATCGCGCCGAATATGAATCACCGTGTTGTAATTGCCCGAAGCGCCGGTCACGAGCCGGACATCTTTCGCTCCATCAAACCGAAAATCAAACCGCACCATCGCGTCCTTGAAATTCGGGTTCTTATAGAAGATCCGTTTGTTCTCGCCAGCGATCTCGTTGCGTCGCAGCACGCCCTGCTCCACTTGCCATTCCTTGTTGAAAAACCAGCCGCCACTCACCTGCCCTTCGGAAAAGTGATCGCCGAATTTCAAATTTCGCGGGGACGCCAGCAACGGCCGCGACGGAATTCGCGCGCCCACCTGCGTCCGCCATTTCGCCAACCGGCTTTGCAAGGCGAGTACGCGCTCAGGCTCCTGAATCGCCAGATCCGTTTTCTCAGAGGGATCCTTCGCGAGATTGAAGAGCGCGTGTTTTTCCTTTTTTGCCGGATCAAAAAATTCGATTAACTTCCAGTCACCCACACGAATCGCGCCACCGGAAACGCCGCCGAGAAAATGGGGTTTATCCAGCGGATAATGCCAGTGCAACGCCTCGCGCTTGGGTGCCTGATCCGGGTTACGTAAGCTAGACAACATCGAGACACCATCCAGCAGCTGTGCCGGGTCCGGATCCATATCCGCCGCCTCCAGGAAGGTCGGATAAAAATCGTGATTCACCACCGGCTGCTTGGAAACGCGCCCGGCCGGCACCTTGCCATTGGGCCAGCGCACGATCAACGGCACGCGAATACCACCCTCATAGAGCTGACTCTTGCCACCACGCAACGGCGCATTCGAGGTCACGTTTGTCTCGCCGCCATTGTCACTGCTGAAAATAAAAATTGTGTCCCGATCAATCCCCAGTTCACGCAACTTGCGGTCAATCATTCCGATACCATCATCAATACTCTCCAACATCGCCGCCAAATGTGGATTGTGATGACTTGCCCAATGGTAACACGCATCACCCTTCATACCGGAATCCTTACAAAGATAGCACCGCTCTCGATCGCGCGTACTCGGCCCCGGTGGGTGCTTACGCAGGTATTTCTCCACGAGATCCGGCTTACCATTCAGGATCGTGTGCGGCGCATAATGACTTAGGTAGAGAAAAAAAGGCCGCTGATGATTGCGTTCAATAAACTCCACCGCCTCATGATTCAGTCGGTCGGTCAAATACTCGCCTTTACCCAATTTATTCTTCGGTAAATCAATCCACGAGATCGGTTGTGTGCGAAACACGTACGGGAAAAAATTCGCCCCGTTCCCCACGCCCTTCACCTCGCTGCCCGTGTTCCATCCAAACCCGTGATCCGTCGGCCGCAGTTCAAACTCCGCCTCGTGATGTTTGTAGCCCGTGAGATGCCACTTACCCACCATTCCCGTCGTGTACTCGTGCTTCGCCAGAATCTCCGGCAACGCCACGTGACTCACCGGCAAGCCATTGGAGGAATTCGGCCGAAGATAATCCGTGATGCCCACCCGAGCTGGATGCTGCCCCGTAAGCAGTGCCGCCCGATACGGAGAACACACCGGGGCCGCCGCATAGGCATGCGTAAACCGCACCCCCTCCCTCGCCAACCGATCCAGATGCGGCGTCTCATTAAACCCATTCCCGTAACACCCCAGTTCCGCCCAGCCCAAATCATCCGCCAACACAAACACCACATTCGGCCGCCGATTCTGCGCAGTGCTTTCTAGCACCAGCCCAAGCAGTAACAGGAATAATAGAAATCGTTTCATCGTTCGTTCATTTCAAATTCAACGCCGTGCGCAGTACCGGCTCAAAGGCATCGGCTTGGCGAAGGAAGCCGAGGTCGTTGGGATGTGAGGCGTCGGTTGTGCCTTCGGTGTCGTCGCCCAAAAGTTTGTCGCCTCCGAGATAATGTAGGCGCGGCACGCCGGCGGCCCGGAGTTGGTCGTAAGCCTTACGCAGAGCGGCGTGGTTATCGTCGTGAAATTTCGACTTGGCCGGCGTCAGCCAGCTGTTGGCGAAGCGGCGATCCTCCACGAGCACGATCGGGGTCTCCGGCCGGGCCTTGCGCAAGAGTTTCACGAGGGGCGCACAACGCTCGGTGACCATTGCCGCGTTCATGTTTGGCAGGCAATCGATGATGTAACACGCGGCATCCACTTCAGCCATAAGTTTACCCACCGCCTCGTGCATGCGGCCGTTACCGGAAAAGCCGATGTTGATCACTGGCCGGTCAAAGCGCCGACCAAGGATGGCAGGATGAGTGATGCCCGGGCGCGAGGCGCAAGCGCCGTGCGTAATCGACGTGCCATAAAACACCAAAGGCTTCGCCGTGCGCGGCGCGAGCTTTTCGAACTTCGCCCCGGCCGGTACGCCGATGGAAAGTGATTCGGTGCCGTTGTAGAGCGGCAGATACACCGCGTACTCGCGCTGGCCTGGGGCGATGCCACGCAACAGTGCTGCCTGCATGTTCTGTTTACTCGGGCGGGTGGCGGCAGCCCAGCGCCACTGGCCTTGAG
>CAJWMQ010000140.1 GCA_913042895.1 uncultured Verrucomicrobiales bacterium
CGTATTTTTTGGTTGTGGTGACAGCGGTACAGATGCCCCGACCAATGCTGGGTGCGAAAACATCACCTGCAGTGGACACGGTACCTGTGTCGCGCTGGCAACGGGTCCGACTTGTGCCTGCGATGAAGTCTACGGTCCTGACGCTGTCAATGGTCTGAACTGTATCAGTACGAATAATCAAGGCGGTTCTGCTGGTTCGGGCGGCACTGGTGGAGATGCAGGTGACGGTGGCGGCGAGGCTGGATCTGGCGGTGACGCGGGCTCGGCTGGTGCGGGCGGCGAAGCTGGATCTGGCGGTGATGCGGGTTCCGCTGGTGCTGGCGGTGACGCTGGTCGCCTCGAGTGTCGATACGCTGCAGAATGGCATCGCCTCGCTACTGGTCGGCGAGGGTGACAGCCTCGACCGACGCGGGCTGTCGCTGAGCGGGGCGCGCTGGATCACCCTGGCGTTGATGGTGCCGGCGATGCTGGTGGCGCTGCAGGGCGTGTCGGTGCTGCGGCTGTTTCTGATCGCCGATCTGTTATGCGCCACGGCGGTGGTGCCGGTGCTGTTGGGGCTCTGGTCGCGGATGAGCACCGCCGCGGCGGTGGCCGGTGGGCTGGCCGGGCTGAGCGGCGCGGTGCTGCCGGGCTGGATCGCCCAGGGCAGCCTGGCAGGCGGTCTGCTGGCGGCGAGCTTCCCGGGCGGCGCGCCGACCCTGGCGCCGTTTCTCGGCGCGCTGACGGCCTCGACGCTGGTGGCGGCGCTGGTCGCCTGGGTGCGGCCGGTGAGGGCGCTGTCGGCCCAGTGATCGGCTGGCTCGCTGGCTGCCCGCTGTGCCACTCAGCGACCGAAGGCAGTTTGCAAGCGGACTGCCGCGCTTTCAGACTGAGTCGGCTAGGCTGTTATGCAGCCTCGCAACAGACCCGCCCACGTGACCAGTTCAGGGAGTAGCCGTGATGAGTGATGAACCCCACGCCGACCCGCGTCGTCGCTATTCGAGCCCGGTGGTCGACGGCCCTGGCAAGTCGGCCAGCCGCGCGATGCTGCGTGCGGTGGGCTTCGAGGACGACGATTTTTGCAAGCCGCAGGTGGGCATCGCCTCCACCGCCAGCCAGGTCACGCCCTGCAACAGTCATATCGACGAACTCGCCGAGCAGGCCCGGGCGGGAGCCAACGAGGCCGGCGGCAAGGGCGTGGTGTTCAATACCATCACCATCTCGGACGGCATCGCCAACGGTACCGAGGGCATGAAGTACTCGCTGGTCTCGCGCGAGGTGATCGCCGACTCGATCGAGACGGTGGCTGGTTGCGAGGGCTTCGACGGGCTGGTGGCGATCGGCGGCTGCGACAAGAACATGCCGGGCTGCATGATCGGCCTGGCGCGGCTCGACCGGCCCAGCGTGTTCGTCTACGGCGGGACCATCCTGCCGGGCGACAATCACACCGACATCGTCTCGGTGTTCGAGGCGATGGGCGCCCACTCGCGCGGCGACATCGACCTGATCGCGCTCAAGCAGATCGAGGAGACGGCGATCCCCGGGCCGGGCGCCTGCGGCGGCATGTACACCGCCAATACCATGGCCAGCGCCATCGAGGCGATGGGCATGAGCCTGCCCGGCAGCAGCGCTCAGGCAGCAGTGAGTCCGGCTAAGAAAAAGGATTCTAAGAAAGCCGGCGCCGCGGTTTTGAATCTCTTGAAGCACGACATCAAGCCGCGCGACATTATGACCAAAAAGGCATTCGAAAATGCCATCACTGTGGTCATCGCCCTGGGCGGCTCCACCAACGCCGTACTCCATCTGCTCGCTATGGCCAGCGCGGCTAACGTAAAGCTCTCCATTGACGACTTCACGCGCATCGGCAAGAAGGTGCCGGTGATTGCCGACCTCAAGCCAAGCGGTAAATATTTGATGAGCGAACTCGTCGCTATCGGCGGCATTCAACCAATGATGAAGATACTGCTGAAAGCCGGCCTGTTACACGGTGATTGCATGACCGTCACCGGCAAAACGCTCGCGCAAAATCTCCGGAGCGTGAAGCCTTACCCCAAAGGGCAGAAGATCATTCAGTCGCTCAAGAAACCGATCAAGAAAGACAGCCACCTTGTGGTGCTCTACGGTAACCTCGCCCCCGAAGGTGCCGTGGCTAAGATCACGGGTAAGGAAGGTCTGAGCTTCACCGGCACGGCGCGTCCGTTTGATTCCGAGGAGAAAGCCATGAAAGCCATCCTCGCCGGCAAGATCAAGAAAGGTGATGTGATCGTGATCCGTTACGAAGGACCCAAGGGCGGCCCGGGCATGCGCGAGATGCTCGGTCCCACGGGCGCCATCATGGGGGCCGGTCTCGGCAACGACGTGGCGCTTATTACCGACGGCCGGTTTTCCGGCGGCACACACGGCTTTGTGGTCGGTCACATCACGCCTGAAGCCTACAATGGTGGCCCGCTGGCCATAGTGCAGGACGGCGACAAAATCACCATCGACGCCGAAAGCCGCGAGCTGAAGCTCGGTATCTCCAAGGCCGAACTCAAGCGCCGCACGGCGGCCTGGAAAAAGCCCAAACCCAACTACATCACTGGCGTTCTCGCCAAGTACGCCCACCTCACCACCAGCGCCTCTCAAGGCGCGGTGACCGATGCTAATCTGGATTTGGGATAGCAAATACGACAACCAAAGGAGAGACGAGCCCCTCCCTGTTTGGCATGAACAAAGCTGCGGTCATTCAAAAGATTTTGGAAGTACTCCGGTCAGAGTTGGAGACGTATGTCCGGGCCGCAAAGTTCTCCCACGCTGAAGCGACGGCTGAAGAAAACCGCGCGGAAAACAAATACGACACTCGGGGCCTAGAGGCCTCCTATCTCGCGGCCGGCCAAGCCAATAAGGTGGCAGAACTGGAATCAGCTCTAGAGACCTTTGAGGAGCTTAAGGAGCAACCTACTTCGAACGCCGTTGAAATCGGTTCCCTGATCGAACTGCAACAGGACGGGTTTGTGGAATGGTACTTTGTCGGCCCCACCGCCGGCGGCACGGAGATTGAAATTGACGACACCGAGGTGTTGGTGATCACGCCGGAATCTCCTTTGGGCAGTCAGATCATGGGACTGGAGGCTGGAGCGAGAGCTTCCTTAAACTTAGGAGGCCAAACCCAAAAGGCCATGGTCCAAGCCGTTCTGTAATCGCCCTTATTCTTCGCGACGTTTCGTTGGCAGCTTCCGGAATGGCCCGGCCTTGATCCCCTTGGCATAGATTTCCCACGACACAATCTTACCGGTGGCAAAAGTGCGACCGAGCTCTTTGCCCGCCTTATTGAACAACACCCACTGGTGTCCCACATAAGTATTCTGCGCGTACCCTTCCTCCGGCCGCAGATTGTCCTGATAGGTTTGCAGCTCACCACTGAAATCCACCCAGCGCACCACAACCGGCTCACTAGTTTTGTTGATAAACTGAATCTTCGTTTGCGTGGCGTTGTGGTTGATCTGCGTGCGCGGCAACACCTCCTGCAACTGGGCCACCTCGGGATAATGCAACTGGCCATTATGCACCAATTCCAACTCGCGCAAGCCCACCAGTTTAAAAAGCGGTTGCAGGCCGGCAATCTGATTGCCGGCAAGATGCAGCGTTCGCAGAGTTTTCATCGCCTCCAAACCATCCAATCCCACGATCTTGTTGCTGCCGAGATTCAATTCTTTCAACTGCGCTAGCGCCGATAGCGGACGCAGATTCACGACTTGGTTGTTCTGCAAGCTCAACACACGCAGAGATTTTATATTCACTAACGGAGACAAATCCGTGATGCGGTTTTGGTTGAGCATCAGTGATTCGAGCTTGGTGAGATTGGCCAGCGGCCGCAGATCTTCGATCTGGTTTTGGGTCAAATCCAAGTGCCGCAGTTCGCGCAGATTGGTCAACGGCTTGACGTCCGTAATGCGGTTTCCATACACCACCAAGCGCTTGAGCTGCGTGAGCCCTTCCAGCCCTTGGAGGCTTTGTATTTGGGATAGCCACAGGCTCAGCACCTCCAGCTGACGCAGGTTCGCCAGCGCCTTGATATCGGTCGGCCGGTTATTGTTCAGATACAACACGCGGAGCTTGGCGCATTGGCTAAGCGGCTTGAGGTCCGTAACTTGGTTGTGATCGAGATAAAGAGACTCTAGATTCTTCAGCTGCGCCACAGGCGTCAGATCATTAATCCGGTTATTGTGCACCCACAAATGTTTGAGATTGGGTAGCTGCGTCAGTGGCGTCAGGTCAGTGACATCCTTTCCGGCCAAACCCACCCGTTCGATCTTGCGATAATCCTCAGGGGTCAGATCAATATCCACCGGCTTACCCGCCGCACTGTGCAGAGCCACCGCAATCGCCGCCTGCGCATTCTGGCTATTGGGCCGGGGCGCCGCGGGCAGAAGCCCGCTGAGCATCAATACCAATATGAAAAACGCACCTCGCACGAGAGAGAGTTAAGCGAATTCCGCCCGTTGTGACAAATGATTCCTTGAACAGCTGCCGGCAATTTCTAGACTAACCGGCTTGAGGACGGCCTCTAATGAAATTGCCCTTTCCTATCGTTGCCGGCGCTCTGTTCGCCGGCCTGACCGTTACGGCGGATCAGGTGACCCACCAGAATGGTTCCATTCTAGTGGGCAAAGCCCAAATCGCCCAAAATGGTCAGGTGCAAATCGCGGGCCAAACCCTGCCGGCCGCGCAAGTGCAGAGCATAGCGTTTGAATCCAATGCCCTACAACCGGGGCTGAGTGGGGTCACTTTCAATTTATATCAGGGCAACTGGAACGCCCTTCCGGATTTCAACCAGCTCTCGATCGACAAGAGCGGAACCATGTCCACCAACCGCCTCGACTTGTCTCCGTTGGAACTCGATGGAGCCAACCGGATTTTCCGATTAAACCACGGCGACACCTTGGATCGATGGAGCGCTCCGCCGATCGAGGGCCGGCCCTTTGCCATCAGCGCCACCGTGGTGGCCCAGGGCGATGGTGTCTTGGTGGCGCAAGGCGGCAATCAAGGCGGCAATCAAAACGGCATGGCGTTGTATCTGCAAAATGGTCATTTGAATTTTGTAACGCGCATCAAAAATGAAAACACCATTGCTCGCGATAAACTGCCATTCCCCCTGCACGAACCGGTCAAGGTGCTGGCTGAATTCCGTCGCGACATGCAACTGGTACTCACGGTTGATGATCGCGAAGCCGCTCGGGTGGAGGCCCCCGGCATATTGCCCGCCCGACCGCCGGAAGGATTGAGCGTTGGCTTCGATCAACGCCGCTCGGGTTTGGGTTTATACCGTAATGATCATCATTTTCAGGGAGAACTTCGCAACCTCCAGCTCCGCGTCATGGGCATGGGCCTGGTGTTTCGCGGCAAACTGAACGTGGCACAGGATGGCGACTACACTTTCAATATCAGTGCCGACGCCGCCACCGAACTGAAGATCAACACCCGCCCGGTTACCAGCGGCAAAGCCGTGCGGCTTACAGCCGGCTCGCATTCGTTCCAGATGACGTACGCGCAACTGGCTACTCCCGCGCAATCCGGTGCCCGGGAGAATCTCACTTTGGATTGGTCAGGCCCCGGTCTGAATCGCCAGCCGCTCACCGCCCTGCCCGACCCGCAGGCTCCTTCCTGGCACCCAGCGGACACCGCCATCCCGTCCGACGGCATTCTGACTATGGACGGATCGTTTCTCGCCCAAACCGTCAATCACGTGAACCGTAACCATATCCAGTTTGGCGAAACTAAACTCGAACGCCAAACTGTCAGCACCTTGTTCCTCCGGCCACTGTCCATTTTTGAAACTCGTGAACTGGTCGACAAACCCGCCGGTGTGTTGCGCATCGACGGCACCTTCACCGAGGGTAAACTGCTGCGGGTCGACAACGAAACCGTGACCCTCAGCAACATTTTGTTCGGCCTAAAAACCATGAAGCGCGGCATCGACGCCGTGGCGGTCGTGGTCAATCCCGCCACGCCCATTGATCCGAAGGTCTCCATCCTACTGTACGACGGCTCCATTCTGTTTACCCACCAATACTCCGTGAAAGAGGAACACCTGCATCTGCCGGATCATCCGCTGCAAAACGCGCCGATCCCTCTCAAGGCCATTGCCGAAATTGTCCACGGGCATACGCCCAACCATGTGGAACGCGCTGAAGTCCGCTGGGAAAACCATTCCGAAATGGGCCAGCAATTTCTCGGGGACCGTACGCGCAAGGCCATGGAGATCATCAAAAAATTTCGTGAAGCCCAATTCCGACTGGCCGCCGCCGACAAACAATTCATCAAGGCCAAGCGCGCTCTACCCGCCGCCGTAAAAGCGGAACTGGCCGCCAAAACAAAACGCGACGCCGCTCTGCCGTCCCTCACAGGCCCCACCGCATTGGTTAAAACTCAGACCGATGCGCACAATCAAACCCTCCAAACCCTGACTAACGCCGAAAACAAGGCCGCCGCCGACTGCACTCAAACCAGCCAATCCTACAACACTTGGTGGCAGGCCATGCAGTCCAAGCGACTGCCCGCCCTGCAAGCCTTAGCCGAAGCCCAGTTGGCATGGCTGCAGGCCGAACCGGATCAACGCCCGGCTCTGGAACAAAAAAGGACCCAAGCCGCCCAAGCCTTGGCCCGGATCAATGGGGAAATCAAACGGCACCGCACCCAGCTGGATACCCATCTCCAAGCAAGCCTCAGTTCCGATCAGGCCGAATCGGCCGCACAATCCCGTCAGGCCGAGGCTTGGCTGAAACTCTCTGCCGCCACACGAGCCTTGGCCAAAGTTCAAGATGCCTTCAACCTATTGGATCAGGATTGGATGGAGAAAAAGGCACTGGCCGACCAAATTCGGGGCGAAGTCAACCGATCCAAACGCGATTCCGACATGGCCAAAGGCCAAATCGGCACTCTGGAACCGGAACTTCAAACCACCTTTCGCCGCCGTTAAAGTCAACAATCGCCGGTTGCAATCTCCCTAAAATCAGATACGTTAACCGGTGCTCCTAGGGGCCGAAGTCTAAAGGAATTATGAAACTGAATTGGACACTCATTTTCGGACTGGCCTTCCTACCAGTCTGGCTCGAAGCCGCACCCTCAATCCCGGGCGTCAAACGACTAAACCAGCAACGCCAAGGTCAGGTGCGCATTGGCGACAGCCTGATACGCGTGAAAGGTCAGTTGGATAAGCTGATTTCCGAATACAACAATAACGGTCTAGAGGGAGACGATGTCGACGCCCTCAAGCGATTCCGCGGCATGCTCAACAAACTCACTCAGGAGGAAATCGCCCAAATCATTGCGCAGCTAGATAAATCCAACCTATTGAAGGAATCAAAAACTGGCGACAGCGCACTGGTGGCCTTCGACGGTCAGAAGGACGTCATCACCGCCCTCAACACCATTTACCTCGAATGGCAGCAGCAACAAATCTTCCGCGAACTGTCCGACCGCTTCAAAAAACTCTCCGAGGTGCAGCGCAAGAACATGTATCGCGCCGTGCAAACCGCCCAAGCCCACAACCAGATCATCCCCACCAATCCATCGGAGGAATTCAAGATCAATGTCCGCATTCAAGAATTGGATCAAACCGGTATCGCCGATGAAGCCAAAACCCTGATCAAAAAACTGGAAGAGCTGGGTAAAAAGATCAGCCAATATATCGAACCGCGGCCCCGTATGGCACTGCGCCTCGTGGAAAGCGATCTGCAACCTGCCCTGGACGCCTCCACCAAGCACATTCAGGAATACGACCTCGTCAAAGCCGCCGGCATCGAACGCACCAGCTACATCGCAATGATCAACATCGCCCGCATCCTTGCTCCGAAGCGCGATGATGAGGAAATCATCCGACAGGCCCTTCAGGATGTGAAAGACGCCATTGACGATCAGCGGGAACTCAAGGACGACACCTTTGAACTGGATGAATCCGAAAACCCAAATTCAGACGAACTATCCCAACAACAGGCCGACCTCGTGGACCGAACCGATTTCATCCGGCAGGATGTCGCCGAACTCGTTCCAAACGCCGCCCAAGCGCTGGGACTTTCTACAGACAGCCAGCAGGAAGCCCGCGCCGCCCTCAGCATACCCTCCACCAACGTGGCAGCCGCCGCTGCGCAACAAGCAAGCGCTCTGGAAAGTTTTGATGATGCTCAGGCCGCCTTGGAGGCTGCCTTAGAAGCCTTCGCTGAAGGTCAGGGCGAAGGTCAGGGCGAAGGTCAGGGCGAAGGTCAGGGCGAAGGTC
>CAJWMQ010000141.1 GCA_913042895.1 uncultured Verrucomicrobiales bacterium
AATGTTGCTCGTGAATTTCCTCAACGTGGCTGATCATACGCTTGAGCCGGCCGAGAGCAATGTTCTGAATCTGCCGTACCCGCTCGCGAGTCACACCAAATTTCTCTCCAACCACCTCCAGCGTACGGGTCTCTCCTCCGTCATCCATGCCGAACCGATAGCGCAGGATCGCCGCCTCACGTTCATTGAGGTGATCGAGCATCGAATAGAGCATCTTCTTCACGGTTTTCTCTTCAAGATCCTCGTAAGGGTTATGCATGTGATTATCCTCAACCACGTCGCCCAGCGTATCGCTCTCGGCCTCATCGCCCAAGGGCGCATCCAGCGAGGCGGGGCGAATGGCCGCGGTGCGCAGCTGGGAAACCTTTGCCGGCGAAAGATCCATCTCTTCAGCCAATTCTTCATCAGTAGGCTCTCGACCAAGGTCTTCCTGTAACTTCATGGCAATGCGGCGCATGCGGGAAATTTTATCCACCAAATGAACCGGTAGGCGGATAGTCTTGGACTGGTTGGCCAGCGCGCGCTTGATCGATTGCTTGATCCACCACGCACCATAGGTCGAAAGTTTACCGCCTTTACTGGGATCAAACCGCTTCACAGCCTTCATCAGGCCCATGTTGCCTTCGTCGATTAAATCGAGCAGCGGCAGGCCGAGTCCCTCATAATCGCGAGCTATCTTCACGACAAGACGGAGGTTGGCATTGGTCAGCTCCTGCTCGGCCGATTCATCACCGGCCTTGATCCGGTCGGCCAACACACACTCTTCCTCCACCGTGATCAATGGGTACCGAGCGATTTCGTTGAGATACAAATTGATAGCCGAATTAGCCCCATAACTGCCGGTGGCATGATCGGGCTGTTTGATATGGGTGATAACTGAGGGGGCTTTACGCGAAGGCAGCTTCGACTGCTGTCGTTTAGTCGGCTTTTTTTTGGCCGGCTTTTTACCGGCAGTTTTAGCTTTGGAAGTCTTGGCCTTTTTGCGCGCGGGAGGCATCTCCGGCAAAGCTATCGAATCCCCTTCCGGGGGCAAGAAAATAGACATAACAGAGTGGTGACAGGTTGTATAATAACTAACCTACACCCTTTTTGGTATTTGCGCCATAGGGGCCAAGCGTTTTTTCAAGCACCAAAACAACGGTCCCCCGCATCGCCCAGGCCCGGGTGAATGTAGCCGTGCTCGTTCAACCGCTCATCGACCGCACCGAGGTAAACCGGTTCGGTGGGGAATGCTTTGCGCAGGGCCCGCACCCCTTCGGGCGCGGCCAAAGCATGGAGAAAATGTAGTCGTTCCGCGCCCCGTTGTTGAAGCAATTTGCCGGCCGCCACGGCACTGCCGCCGGTGGCGAGCATGGGATCACAGATCATCACTTCATACCGCCTCAAGCGCGGCGGCAGTTTTTCGAGATAACATTCGGGCTGCAACGTCGCCTCATTGCGGACCATGCCAAGATAGCCAAGGCGCGCCTCAGGGAGGAGTTGATCCGCCAAACCGACCAAGCCCTGGCCTGCGCGAAGAATGGGCACAAGCAGGATTTCTCTTCGCAAACGATGACCGGTGGTGCGAGCCAAAGGCGTCCGGACGCGATGGGTTTTGGTTTCCAACGGCCGCAGTGCCTCGGTCAACAGTATCAAGCCGATTTGGCCCAATGCTCGCCGAAAGGTTTCCATGTCGGTATCGACATTCCTTAGCGTGGCCAAACGGGCTTGGACCAACGCGTGCTGAAGGACAGTGCAGCCTTTCACGGTTACTCCGCGTAGAGGTGGCTGGAGAGGTAGTAGGGCACGCCCGGCCGCAGGCGTGGCAGGTCCATCCCAAGATCGACCTGCACCGTGGTGCCCGCCGACGCCTTCTCGGCTTGCCCAAGAAAACGCAGCAGGCCGCCAAAATCTAGCGGCGCCTCATGCTTGATCAGGCGAGCTTTACCGGGTTCGATCCCGACGAATTTCTCGGTGAATTTTACGGCATCATCAAAGTTCCCAAGCTGATCCACCAAGCCGTGTTGATGCGCTTCTTTGCCGGTGAGAATACGGCCATCGGCGTAAGCCTGCCATTCCTCGATAAGAGCCCGCGCATCTTTTTCTGTACGATTTCCTTTCTTAGCACGGCCTTCTTCCACCACTTTTACAAAGGCATCATAGGTATCGTCTATGAACCGCTGCATGATTTCTTTTTGCTCCGTGGTCGTTGCCTCAGGCGGATTCAGGCTGGAGAGCATGTCCTTGTTGGGGCCACTCTTGAAGGTGACCGGTTTGACGCCGACTTTATCCAATAACCCATGCAGGTTAATGGACTGCATGATGACCCCGATGGAACCGGTGATGGTCAGTTCGTTTGCAAAAATATACCGGCACGGGGCCGCCACATAGTAACCGCCACTGGCGGCCATGCCGCCCATTGAGGCGATGACAGGGCCGTTCTCTTTGCTCGTCTCAAACTCCCGAATGACTCGGGCAATTTCATCCGAAGCCATCACCTCGCCGCCAGGTGAATCAATCCGCAGAATCACCGCCTTCACACGCTTGTCGGCAGCGGCAAGTTCGAGTTGTTTTTTGATCGTGGCAACCATATCCGCGGGGCCGATGCTGGTGATAATCCCAGTAACATCAATGACCGCAATGCGGTTTTCCGGATCCCCTGAGCGCAGGGTGACCTCGGTAAACTCCGTACGCGCCGGAGCAGTCATGCCACTGGTAAACTGGTTGAAGGCCGAAATAATCCAGCCACCGAAAATGAATAGCCCAGCAATAAACAGGAATACGATCGGTAAAACGTAGCGGTTCCCGCCGGTCGGCGGCGGGCTTTGCGGCGCGGGATTCGGCAATAGCGGCGGGGCACCGCGGTCATCAGGCTGGCTCATGCGCCCAGAATACGGCCCCCACGCACGCCGTACAAGCCGCCGATTTGCCCCTTGACGACATCCGACCTCCTCCCTAAAGTCGTCCCAGACAAGAAGGTTTGGCTGGTTCGCCAGCTGCGTAAAGTCGGTTCCAAACCGGCTTTTTTGTTCCCCTCACGGGGAGAAACCACTTGGCGCCCAGCGCCTCAGGCATATGGATAACGGAGTAAACAGCGCCGAATTACAGGCCCTATTGGACTATTACGAGAAGGAGAAGGGCATCAGCCGCGATGCCCTGAACGAGGCGATTAAGGATGCCTTGGAAGCCGCCGCCAAGAAGGCGGTGGGAGCCAGCCGTGATCTGCGCGTCGAAACTGACCCCAAAACCGGCCAGCTCCGCGCCTACGCCAAGCTGGTGGTCGTGGATCGGGTCACCAATCCGCAGGACGAAATTTCCCGGTTCGATGCCCTACAGATTGTGGATGAAGCCAATCTCGGCGACGAAATCGAGAAGGAAGTGACCCCCACCGGCTTCGGCCGCATCGCCGCCCAATACGCCAGTCAGAATCTCAAACAACACCTAAGGCGCGCCGAGAAGGCGTTGATCTATGATGAATTCAAGGATCGTGTGGGCGATATCGTCCGTGGCGTGGTCCGCCGCTTCGAACGCAGCGATGTGGTGATAGACCTCGGCCGCTACGAGGCGACTCTGCCCAGTCGCGAACGCGTGCCGATTGAGGAATACCAGCCCGGCGAACAACTCCGCTGTTTTGTCAAAGCCGTGGAAGAAACCGGCCGCGGCCCAGAGATTGTGCTTTCCCGTTCCGCTCCTGAATTTGTCGTGAAGCTGTTCACGCTGGAAGTTTCGGAAATCGCCGATGGCACCGTACAGATTATTTCCGTCGCCCGCGAACCCGGCTGGCGCACCAAGCTGGCCGTGCATTCGGATGACGAACGCGTCGATCCCGTGGGAGCCTGCGTCGGCCTGCGCGGCCAACGCGTCAAAAACATCGTGCGCGAACTCAACAATGAGAAGGTGGACATCATCCACTGGAGCCCGAACATCGACGAGTTTGTCGCCGAAGCCCTCAAGCCCGCCGAGCTGCGCGAGATTGAAGTGCATAAGGAAGAGAAACGCATTCAAGTCTGGGTCGCTGAAGACCAGCTCTCCCTCGCCATCGGTAAGCGCGGCCAAAACGCCCGCCTAGCCTCGCGTCTGACCGGCTGGCAAATTGACATCGACGCCAAGGAGGTCGAAACCCTGACCTTTGATGATCAGGTGGCCGACGCCGTTTCTGCGCTGACCGCGCTACCCGGTATCACCGACGAGCTTGCCCAAACATTAGTGAACAGCGGCTTCCACTCCGTGGAGGACTTGAAACAAATCGAAGCCGGCGATCTCGAGGGTATCCCCGGTTTGGAAGAAAACGAAGACACCATCCTCGCCGCCGCCACCGACGAAGCCCCCACCGTGGCAGCCACCGAAGAACCCCCTGCCATTGCTGAAGCCGACGACGCCCCGGCCGAAGTTGAGGCGGAAGCAGAACCCGAGGAACCCGCCGAAGAAGCCCCCACGGAGGAGCCGGCTCCTGAACCCACCCCAGAATCCGAGGAAGCCGCCGACTAACTCCCCCTGACTTATGCCCGTTCGGATCTACGAAATAGCCAAAAATCTAGGCGTCCAGAGCAAAGATGTTCTGGCTAAGGCTAAGGACCTTAATATCACCAACGCCAAAGTCGCCTCCAGCTCGCTGGACAAGATCACCGCCGAATATCTCGAGGAACAACTCGCCAAAGACCTCAAACCGGCGGAATCCAAAGCTTCCGCCGAAACCGAGACCACCACTGAGACCGCCCCAGCTGAGGAAAAACCCACCGGCCCCGTTCTCATCGTTGCCGACGAACCGGAAGTCCCCGAAACCGAGGCCACGGCCGAGGAAACTGAGGATATAGAATCCGAAGCTTCAGAGGAAACCGAGGCCACGGAAGAAACATCCGAAGGACCCGTCGAGGAACCCGAAGCTGAAGCGCTAACCGAGGAACCCGAAACGGCCGAACCCGAAACGCCCGCCGGCCCGAAGGTTGGCCAACAAGTCGGCTTCATTGATTTGGGCGGCATGCCATCCCGGCGTGAACCTCGCCGACGCGAGAAAAAGGAAGACAAGAAGAAACCCGCGCCCAGCGGCCAACCTGCCGGCGGCCCTTCCCGCCCCGGCGCGCCGCGTTTCACGGCCAAGGCCGATGCGCCCGTCATCACGCTCAAGCCGCCCATCATGGTGCGCGAGCTGGCCGAGGCCATCAACCGCAAGCCGTTCCAACTGATTGCCGATCTCATGCAGCTCGGTGTGTTTGCCAATGTCAATCAGGCCATTGACGAGCCCACCGCCAAACAGCTTTGCGCCAAAAACGGTTTCAAATTTGAGGCCAAGAAACGCCAGCGCGACGCTGGCGCCCCTGCACCCGTTCAGGAGAAGAAACTCGAACTCGATACCGATGACGACGAGAAGGATCTCAAGTCGCGCCCGCCAGTCGTCGCCGTTATGGGCCACGTGGACCACGGCAAAACCACCCTGCTCGATGCCATCCGTAAAGCCGACGTTGTTTCCGGTGAAGCCGGCGGTATCACCCAGCACATCGGTGCCTATTCCATCGAGGTACCTCATCCCGAGGATAAGAAACGCCTCGAACCCATCACCTTTCTCGATACCCCTGGCCACGCGGCCTTCAGCGCTATGCGTGCACGCGGGGCAAATGTCACCGACCTCATCGTGCTCGTGGTCGCCGCCAATGATGGCGTGATGCCCCAAACTCTGGAGTCAGTTAGCCACGCCAAGGAATCTGGCGCCACCATCATTGTGGCCGTTAACAAATGCGATCTTCCAGCCGCCAATCCCATGCGTCCGCGCGAGCAACTCGCCGAACACGGGCTGAGCGCCGAGGACTGGGGCGGCGACACGCTGTTCGTGGATGTTTCCGCCGTAAAAGGCGACGGCATCGACAAACTACTCGACGCCATTTTGCTGCAGGCCGAACTCCTCGAACTCAAGGCTAACCCCGACCGCCGCGCCGTGGGCAACGTCATCGAGTCCGGCATGGAGCAAGGCGGCCCCACCGCCACCGTGCTCGTCCGCAAGGGCACCTTGACGGTTGGCGACATTGTCATTTGCGGCCAATACTTTGGTAAAGCGCGCGCGCTCATCAATGAGGATGGTCAGCGAATGAAAACCGCCGGCCCATCCTACGCGGTGAAATTACTCGGCCTCAATGGAGTTCCCGAAGCCGGCGATGAATTCAACTCCGTCGACAACGAAAAAGCAGCTCGCGAACTCGCCGAAGATCGCGGCGATGCCGCCCACAAAGAGAAGCTCGACGGCCGCGCTGCCGGCGTCACGCTCGAAAATCTGTTCGACCAAATCGACGCCACCACCGCCAAGGTGCTCAAAGTGATCGTCAAGGCCGACACCCAAGGTTCCGTCGAGGCCATCTGCGAATCCCTCAGCAAGATCGAATCGGACAAGGTCAACCTAGAAGTCATCCACAACGCCGTTGGCACCGTAACCGAGAGCGACGTTCACCTGGCCGCCAGTTCACAGGCGGTTATTCTTGGATTCCACACGCGCGTGGACAAGACTGCTCCCGACGCTGCCAAACAACACGGTGTGCAGATTAAGCAATACAAGATCATTTACGAGTTGATCGATGAAATGAAGGACGCCATGGCCGGCCTGCTGGAACCCATCGAGAAAACCGTGGTGATGGGCACCGCCGAAATCCGCCAGCTCTTCCCGCTCAGCAAGGGCGGCACTGTGGCCGGCTGCATGGTCACCGATGGCCACATCAAGCGCGGCAAGGTGCGCGTCATGCGCGGCGAGAAAGAACTCTTTACCGGCCCGATCCACACCCTGAAAAGGTTCAAGGATAACGTCGATGTCGTCCGTTCTGGCATGGACTGTGGTATTCGGGTGGATGGATATGATGATTTCCAGGAAGGCGATCTCATCCAATCCGTCACTACCGAACAGGTGGCCGCCACCCTTTAACCCCGCCTTCACATGCCGTCGCTTCGCCATGAACGCGTTCGCGAACTGCTCAAGCGCACCGTGGGAGATATTCTCCGGCGTGAACTGAGCACCGAGGAATGTGGCCTAGTCAGTGTCAACGATGTTGGCGTGGCCAACGATCTGCATTCGGCTGCCATATTTGTTAGCGTACTCGGGAGTGAAAGTCAGCAATACGCCGCCCGTAAACGCCTCGAACGCGACCGCTCCCATTTCCAATACATGCTCGGCCGCGAGGTGGTTTTAAAATACACCCCGCGCATCCGGTTCGAGCTGAACGATGCCATCGCCGAGGGCGACCGTGTCATCTCTCTCCTCGAGGAATTGGAGGAGGAAAATGAGGAGGACAAAAACCCGTGAAGCGCCGCCTCAAGATCATTGATCAAATCATCCGCGAGCTGAAAGCCGCCCGCACCATCGCGGTCGCCGGCCACATGCGGCCTGATGGCGACTGCATCGGCAGCGAGTTGGCCATCGGGTATGCGCTCAAGAATCTCGGTAAAAAGGTCACCGTCTTTAGTCAGGATGAAATGCCCGATAAACTGGCCTTTCTCGACCCAGGCAAAATCCTCAAGGGCCCGCGCACTCCGCGACCCTTTGATGCCGCGGTGGTGGTCGACTGCGCCAACTTCGAACGCATGGGTGCCATTTGCGATTCCATCAGCAAACGCGGCCCACTCATCAACATCGATCATCACGGCTCCAATACCCGCTACGGCGAAATCAACTGGATCGACGCCCAATCCGCCAGTAGCGGCGAACTTATCTATCGCCTCCTCAACCAGGCCAAGTGGCCAATCACGGCGCCCATTGCCGATTGCCTTTTCACCGCCATCAGCACCGATACCGGCAGTTTCCAATACCCCACCACGCAACCCTCCACCTACCACGCCGCCGCCGAGCTGGTGAATCGCGGCGCCAATCTCGCGCGGATTTGCGAGGAAGTGTACCAGAGCTATCCCTTGTCCCGCGTGAAACTGCAGAAGCACATGTACAACAGCTTCAAGCTCACCCAGCAAAATCAGGTCGCCTACTTTTGGCTGCGTCAGGCGGACTACAAAAAAGCTGGCGCCGTGCCAGACGAAAGCGAGGGACTCATCGACCACATCCGCGACATTCAGAACGTGAAGGTCGCCTGTCTGTTTGAAGAGATCGAGCCAGAGATCACCCGCATCAGCCTGCGTTCGAAATTGCCGGAAGTAAACGCCTCCGATATTGCCCTCGCCTTTGGTGGCGGTGGCCACCAGTCCGCCGCCGGCGCGCGAATTCCCGGCAAACCCAGCACCGTACAGCGCCGCGTGCTCGCCGCCGTGAAACA
>CAJWMQ010000142.1 GCA_913042895.1 uncultured Verrucomicrobiales bacterium
ACTGACCGACAACACCATCGTCGTGTTGTGGAGCGATCACGGGTACCACCTCGGCGAGCACAACGGTATTTGGCAAAAGCGCACGCTCTTTGAACAGTCCGCCCGCTCGCCGTTAATCATCCGCGCTCCTGGTATGAAGGGCAACGGCACAGCCAGCACGCGCATCGTGGAGTTCGTGGACATTTACCCGACGCTTACGGACTTGGCCGGATTGGTTAATCCCAAGGGCTTGGAAGGCCGCAGCCTTAAACCGCTCCTGCAGAACCCTCTCGCCGAATGGAACGGCACGGCCATCACGCAGGTGCTGCGCCCGGCAGACAAGCGATTGCCCATGCCGGTGATGGGCCGCAGCATCCGCACCGACCGCTGGCGTTACAGCGACTGGGCCGAAGGTAACGCCGGAGAGGAACTCTACGACCACGCCGCCGACCCGATGGAATTTAATAACCTCGCTCTGAAACCCGACGTCGAGGCCAAGGCTGTCATGAAACGCCTCCGCAAACTTCTCGAGCCCAAAGCCAGTGGCAAAGTGCCGACTACTCCCTTTAATCCTAAGCGTCTCTAATATGAAATTGCCTTTGATTTTCCTGGCAACTTGTATCGTCGCCCATGCGGCGGATTCTTTGTCGCCACTCAAGAAGGTGCCGCAAAATGTAACCGAGCTTTGGGCGGGGTACGATCCGCAGAAGGAGCCATTGCAGACAGAAGTGGTGCGGGAGTGGGAAGAGGATGGAGTGGTGATTCGTTATCTGCGCTATTACATCGGTAGCTTCAAGGGTAAGTCGGCGTGGATGGCGGCCTTCTATGCATTTCCCAAAAACGCGAGGAATTTACCCGGCGTGTTGCACATGCACGGAGGTGGGCAACGGGCCAACTTAACTTTGGTGAAATTCCATGCCTCTCAAGGGTACGGTGCCTTGTCAGTGAACTGGGGAGGCAAGCCGATGGAAGGGTCCCGACCCGGTGAGGCCAATACCGATTGGGGGGCAGTGGATCCCACGCAGAATAATGTGCAGGGTTATTTTAATTTGCTGCCAGGCGAAAAGTTTTTGGACGCGCAGGAGTCGCCACGAAACTGTAACTGGTTTCTGATCACCCTTGGTTGTCGGCGTGGGTTGACGTTTCTGGAACAGCAAATGGAAGTTGATGGGAAACGATTGGGAATTCGCGGACATTCGATGGGCGGAAACCTTACCATGTATGTCGCGGGTTCAGACTCGCGCGTGAAGGTGGCTTCGCCATCAGTAGGGGGTTCAGGGTACCGTACCTATGCGCGTTACGGATTACCGCCACAGATAAGAAAAGTAACAGGGGACCTTGAATTGTTTCGTCGTACCATGGGTTATCAGTTTTATGCTCCACGCATTACAGCACCGTTACTGCACTTGGGAGCGAGTAATGATTTCCATGGCCAAATGGATGCAACTTACGCGACGGGTGCACGGGTGAGTAAAAAGGTGCCACAAAGATTTGTTTTCGCACCGCATTTCAACCATCGCTTTAATTCGGAACAGCAAGTTTCTCGTATTCTTTGGCTGGACCAACATCTCAAAGGCGGGTTGAAGTTGCCGGCAACTCCATCAAGTGAGCTGGAGCTAAAATCTATTCCAGTTTTACGGGTTGTGCCTGCCAAGGGGCTGCCTGTTAAGGAGGTGGAGATATACTACTCGGTCGATCCGGACGCTCGTTCGCGTTTCTGGCGCGATGCGCAAACAAAGCAAAGTGGTAACACATGGTCTGCTGAGTTACCGTTGATAGATTTAAATCAGCCGCTGTTTGCTTTCGCTAACGTGCACTACCAATTGCCGAAGCCCGGCGCTTTACCACGTAACGCGGTGTCGGATGTCGTTTGTGTTAGTTCGCTATTTCACGAGGCTAAACCGGCAGCGTTGAAGGCCGCAGGCGTAAAAGCAGAGGGTGACCGGCAGCAAGTGATCGATGATTTTAATCGTGGCTTTCATGATTGGTATACCATTAACGGGAATCATCGTCCCTTATGGCAGCACTGGACGCGTAAAGTGACCGATCCGAAATGGCGCGGGCCGCAAGGCGCGAAGCTGGCGCTGACCATTCAAAGCGAGCAGCCGAATGTCCTCGGCGTGGTGCTGCATGAAAATACCTGGCGGCAGTACCGAGGCAAAAAACGGACGTACGTGGCTGAGATGAAACTGAAAGGCGGCAAGCCGGAAACCGTGTCGCTGGCGTTGACGGATTTCAAGAATGTGACCGATGAGGAGCCGCTCAAGAACTGGGAGCAGTTGGATGAACTCGGTCTTGTGGCCAAAACGACTCTGCGCGGTCCGAAACCGATAGAAGTGGCCGCCGATCCCTGGCAGGGCCCGCGACCGGTGTTCAAGCGGTTGGAATGGGTGTTGCCGGTGAAGGATTGACGTATCGGCCCGCGTAGGAGCACAAAGGGACATGCGCTTTTTATTCTGTTTCCTATTTCTGCTGCACTTGAGTGTGTCTGCCGAGGACAAACGGCCGAACATTATTTTCCTGCTGTCCGACGATCAGGCCGTACGTACTATGGGCTGCTACGGTGCGCCGGGCGTGCAGACGCCGCATCTCGATCGGCTGGGTGCGGACGGGATGATCTTCGACGCGCATTACGATACCACTGCTATTTGCATGGCCAGTCGGGCGAACGTGATGACGGGGATGTTCGAGTACAAAACCGGCTGCAATTTCGAGCACGGTACGATGTTAGAAGGGCATTGGCGGCGGAGTTATCCGGTGCTGTTACGGCAGGCGGGGTATCGCACGGCCTTCGCGGGCAAGTTCGGGTTCGAGGTGAGCAAACAGCCGGGAGGCAAGGACAAGTGGCTGCCGGCGTCGGACTTCGATCGTTGGGGCGGCGGTCCGGGCCAGACGAGTTTTGTGACGTCGAAAAATGCTTCGATGAAGGCCTACGCGAAAAAATGGCCGCACGCCACCTTATCCTACGGCGCCTTTGCGCAGGATTTCATTCGCGACATGGCGAAAGATGCCAAGCAGGGGAAGGCACCGTTTTGTTTGTCGATCAGCTTTAAGGCGCCCCATCGGCCGGTTGATCCGGATCCGAAGTTCGATCATGTTTACGCCGGCAAGAAATTTCCCAAGCCGGCCAATTACGGTCGGGCTGCTGGTAAACATTTTTCCAAGCAAAGCACCATGGGCCGGCAGTACGAACGGTTTGGTAGTTGGGATTACGACAAGGATTACGACGGCGTGATGGCGAAATATCATCAGCAAATTTACGCTATTGACGTGGCCGTGGGCATGATCCGCGATGCGCTCAACGAACATGGAGTGGCGGATAACACGGTGATTATTTACACTTCGGACAACGGGTTCCTGTGCGGTTCGCACGGGTACGGCTCCAAGGTGTTGCCCTACGAGGAAGCTTCGCGTGTGCCGTTGTTGATGTTTGACCCGCGCCATGCCAATAGTGGCAGACGTTTGCGCTGCGCCTCGCTCACGGGCAACGTGGATTTTGCGCCGACACTCCTCGAACTGGCCGGTTTGCCGGTGCCGCAAAACATGGACGGCCGCAGTTTGCTGAAGCTCTACAACGATCCGAAATCCGAGACGCATCAGTCATTGCCGTTGATCAATGTGTGGGGTCCGAAGGCGGTGCACAGCTACGCGGTGGTGACCAAGGATTGGAAATACATTTACTGGCCTTACGCTGAGGGCGAACTGGAGTCGGCCGATGAATTATATCATCTTGCTGAGGATCGGTTGGAGCTGAACAATGTGCTTCGCGATAGTAACGCCCAGGAAGCCCTCGCCGAGATGCGTAAAACCTACGATGCCGCCGTGGCCGCGTGGAAGAAGGAGAGCGTGCCGTATCACAGCTACAAACAGTACGGCACCATCTTCGATCGCCAGGTGAAATGGGCCGAAAAACGTGAGGCGTTTTTGGGCCTGCAAAAATGAACGCGGAGGCTTGATTTACTCCGGATGTTCCATGACACTCTTGGACATGGAGAATTTCAGTCCGAACCGACGGCAATTCCTGAAAGGCGCGGGGGTGGCGATGGCGTTACCGTTGCTGGAATCGTTGCCGGAAGTGCGCGCGGCGCAGAAGGCTGCCAAGACTCAGGGGCCGGTGAAGCGGTTTGTTTGTTTGTCGAACAACTACGGCATTTACCGGAAGGGCTTTTTCCCGGACACGGCGGGGGCGGAGTATGCGCTGACGCCGACGCTCAAGCCGCTGGAACGGCATCGTAATGAGTTCACGGTGTTCTCCAATCTGGACCACGGCAACACGGGCGGGCACCAAGGCGTGCCGGTGTTGTTGAGCGGGGTGCGGCCGCATTTGGCGGCTGGTTTTCCGGAGGGCAACATCAGCCTCGATCAGAAGATGGCCGAGCATGTTGGCGCAGGTACGCGGTTTCCGTCGCTGACGGTGCGGGTGAACGAGGCCAACCTTACGAGCTTCACGCGTACGGGTGTGCAGGTGCCGGCGATTGATCTGCGGCAGACCTATCGCGCCTTATTCCTCGAGGAAGCAGCCGCGAACAAGGCCAAGCAACGGCAGCAGTTCAAGCTGCACGGCAGTATTCTCGATGTGGTGCTGGAGCAGGCGAAGGGCGTGAAGGGCCAGCTCGGCAAACAGGATCAACACAAGTTTGAGGAATACCTCGAGTCGGTACGGTCGCTGGAAAAGAAGATTGTGCAACAGGAACCGTGGGTGGACCGGCCAAAGCCGAAGACCGACCATCCCGAGCCGCCGCAAGGCAAGGGCACGGAGTCGGACTTGAAGGCGATGATGGAGCTGATCGCGTTGGCGATCCAAACCGACTCTACGCGCGCGATTACTTTGTCGTCGGGTTTTGTGAATGGCGATTTCGGGTTAAACGGTGGATACCACGGCTTTTCGCATCACGGCAACCGCGACAGCCACACGACCGCGCTGATGAAGATTGAGGCGAACATGACCGCGCAGATGGCGCATCTACTCGACCTGCTTAAGGCGCAGGAGGATCTGATCAACGGCGGCACGTTGCTGGATCACACGATGGTCTTTTTCGGCTGCGGCATGGCTACAGGCACGCACTCCACGCGCAACCTTCCACTGCTGCTTGCTGGCGGCGGCTTCCGACATGGTGAGTCGAAAATCTATCCGGAAGAGGACCCCCGGCGCGTGCCGGCGGCGAACCTATTGCTGTCCATGCTGCAAAACTTCGGTGTGGAAGCCGACCGCTTTGGCACCAGCACCGGCACCCTGACCGGCTTCGAGCGGAAGTCATGAACCGCCTGCGCGGCATCGCGTTTCTCCTGTTGCTCACCGTGGGGCCGCTTGGTCAAGCGCGGGCAGACAAGGCGCTGGAGGCACTTAAGCCGTTTTTGCGCACGCACTGTCTTGAGTGTCACGGGCCGGATAAGCAGAAGAATGAAATCCGCTTCGACACGCTGGGCACCGATCTCACCGACCGCCGTACGCTGGAGATTTGGCAGGAGGCGCTAGATCAACTGAACCTCGGCGAAATGCCGCCCAAGAAAGCCGCGCAACCGGAACGCGTGGACACGGCCAAGTTTATCGACGCCCTCAGCGCGCGGCTGGAACTGGCTTACGCGCAACGCAAAAGTACCGGTGGCCAAACGGTCATCCGCCGTCTGAACCGGCTCGAGCTGCGCAACACCCTGCGCGATTTGCTGTATTTGCAGGGCGCGGCGTATCGGCCCGGCGCGGTGAGCGGCTTGGTGGACAACAACGGCAACGGGCGCGTGGAACGCAAGGGCAACGATCCGGTGCGGTTGTTTCCTGAGGACGAACTGGACGAGGGCTTTGCCAACATCGGTGACCGGCTGGTGATGTCTGATTTTCTGCTGAAGCTCACGCTGGGTGCCGCGGAAGAAACACTGGCGGCCGCCACGCACACGGGCCCCAAGCCGGACACCACGCCGCGCGTATTCCCCGCTCCGTTTGTGCAGGGCCGGAAACTGGGCCAGCGTACGATCGAGACCGTCGCGCGCGAGGAGTTTGACAAGGAATCCGATCTCCTCACGCAGCGGTATTATGAAGGCGGCGACGGCCGGTTGATGCCGCGCGAGCTGGGCGGCGGTGTGCAAACCTCGGGGCGCTATCGCGTGACCGTGGAGGTGTCCGGCCACAACCAGAAGCATCCGTGGGATGAACTGGCTAAGACCGATCAGAGCAAGCCGTTTGAGATCGGGCTGCATCTGGCCGACACGCGTAATGGCGGCATCGGTGGGCCGACCTCGCATGCCGTGGATGTGTGGCAATTGCCTGGTGACGGTAAGCGGCGCACGTTCAGTGCCGAGGTGTGGATTGATGATACCTGGACGCCGTGGGTCGGCTGGGAGAACGGTCCGTACGACCGCAATTTTCGCGCCGAACGGTTGGTGGAACAATATTATCCGACGCAATTCAAGCCGCGCCCCGATCGCAAGTCGGTGCCGAAGGAAGTGTACGACGCCTGGCCGGTGGAGATGGCGCGTGTGCTGCTCAAGGTGGGCTACGCCGGACCGCACGTACGCCTTTATAGCCTGAAGCTTGAGCCGCTGATTGATCAATGGCCACCGCGCAGTCACACAGCGTTGTATGGTACGGGGCCGGTGGGCGAGGCAGATGTCGAACAGCTGTTGCAAACCTTCGCCACGCGGGCGTGGCGCCGGTCGGTGACGGACGCGGAGGTGGCGCCGTACGTGCAGCTTGTGCGCGGCATGATGGCGGATCCCAAGGCGAAACCGCTTGGCTCGATCAAGGATTTGAAATACCGCGTGTATCATGGCAAATGGACCCAGTTGCCGAAGTTCGACGAGCTGAAGCCGGCGGCCGAAGGCGCGTTGGCCGGTGGTTTGATCGATCTTCGTCCCGCGCGCAAGCCGGAGCATTACGGCATGGTGTTTGAGGGCCGCCTGGAGACGCCGGTGGCCGGTGAGTATGCGTTTGAGCTGGCGTCGGACGACGGTTCGCGGCTTCTGGTCGGTCGCCAAAAAGTCATCGAGCACGACGGTCTGCACGGCGCCTCCACCAAGCGCGGTAAGGTGCAATTGGCCAAGGGCACGCACGTCATTCGGGTGGAGTATTTTGCCTATGGCCAGCCCAACAGCTTGCGCTTGGCGTGGAGTGGGCCGGGCATTGCGAGCACGCCCTTGTCGGTGACGCATACCGCGCCGCAGCAAATTGTCGGCAACCCGGATGAAGCCCGCGCAATTCGCGCACTGCAGGCCGGTTACACCGCGCTGTTGTGTTCGCCGCGATTTTTGTATCTGCGCGAAAACACCGGCGACCTCGACACCCACGCGCTGGCCTCGCGCCTCAGTTATTTCCTGTGGTCGTCCATGCCCGACGAGACGCTCTTCCGACTCGTGGCAGAAAACAAGCTGCGCGAACCTGCCGTCATGCGCGCGCAGGTGGAGCGCATGCTTAAGGATCCGCGTGCCGAGGCGTTCGAGCAGAATTTTACGGCCACGTGGTTGCGGCTTGATAAGCTTGGCAAGATGCCGCCGGAGAAGGGCGGTCCGTTTCGTTTTTATCACGACCGCAGAATGGAGCCGATGCTCTCCAAGCAGGCCACGGCATTTTTTGCGGACGTGCTCGCGCGCAACGAACGGATTTCCTCCTTCATTCATTCCGATCACACTTTCCTTAACGCCCACATCGCCCGCTGGATGTACGGTCGCGACGACGTGCCCGGCGAACGCATGATTCGCGTTCCCACCGGCGATTCGCGTCGCGGCGGTATTCTCACCATGCCCGCGGTAATGACCGCCACCGCCAACGGCGTCGATACCTCGCCCATCGTGCGCGGTGTGTGGCTGCTGGAAAACATTCTCGGCACACCGCCTTCGCCTCCTCCGCCTGATGTGGAGCCACTTTCGCCCGACCTGAGCAAGGCCAAGACCATCCGCGATCAACTCGAGCTGCATCGCAAACACGAAGCCTGCGCCAGTTGCCATCGCAAGATCGATCCTATGGGATTCGCTTTTGAAAACTTCGATCCTGTCGGCCGCTGGCGCACCCACTATCGCACTGACGGCCGACCGCAAATCGATCCCACTACCATTCTTTCTAACGGCGATCAGCTCGCCGACATCGTCGCCTTCAAGCAAATGCTTCTCAATCGCGAGCCGGATTTTGCCCGTTGCCTAACTGAGAAAATGCTCACCTACGCCACCGGCCGCCGGTTGGAGCCGATCGACCGCGGCGAAATCAACCGCCTCACTACC
>CAJWMQ010000143.1 GCA_913042895.1 uncultured Verrucomicrobiales bacterium
TGGACGATGTCACTAATGCCGGTTAACACTTTAGGCGCTCTCCCTCACGAGTGTTGTTTGCCTGTGCTTCCCGGTTACAGAGGGAATCGAGCCCGGTATATATCCGGGCCGATGGCAGCCGCCTCTGCTGTTGCGCGATCAAATTATCGTTTCGCATTTGGAAAAATGACGATTCCAAATGCCCATGCCGCAAAAGTCGACGTCGATGTTGTAGGCTAGGTAAGCCCATAGCCCGGAGACGGCCAAATGGCAGTTTTCGGAAATTGCCTTTTTTATGGCCGTTTTTAAAAGTGACAGAGAGAATTTCTTCAGCTAGCCAGCGATCTAATTCTCGGAGCTGTTTTTCGTCATTCACATGCTTTAGGTAGTAATCAATCACCGCCACGGATCGAAACGTCTCGTTGACTACATCCCGAGCAATATCGACTGCCAATTGCGCGCGGCCATTGGCATGCCTTTGCTTACTAAATCGATGGCGTTTCCGTCGAAAAGCGGTTCGAAAGAGATTGCGAATCTTCCGTCCTTTTTCTCGAGCCATTCCCACTGACTGGTCGGCCCGAAATTCCAGGCCGAGATGCTGGAATCGGTCGACCGCTTCAAACGCGCCATCCGTGTGGCCGGCGGTTTGTGGGAAGAAAAAATTGCGGTGAGCCTTGGGCTTACTTTGTACGCGTAAACAATCAAAGGCCTCACCCATTAGTTCGGCTGCTTTCAGCGTGTTGGATCGATCCTTAGAAAAGCTAAGTAGATCATCAGCGTAGCGGAAATACTTCAGGCCCTTGATTTTGGATAATTGCCGATCCAGTGGGGTTAGGTAGAGGTTGGCAAAGAAACAGGCGATTGCTGTTCCGAATGCAATCCCTCGGTTAGCGGTGTTTACGGTGAGGCCGTCTTCCTGCAGTACTTCGAACTGGATGCGTTGGCGGAGCAATTTAAAAAGGTAATCATTCGGCTCGACCCAACCGGCCAGCAGAGTGAGTAGACATTCATGATTGATGCTCGGGAAATAATCGGCCACATCGCGTTTCACGAAATATAACGGGCGTGGTAACTGGCGAATGTGCTGCTCGACCCGATGCTGGCAGCTATCTACCCCGTGGCTACCCATGCGATAAGCAAAACAGCTTGGCTCATACACACTGTGAAAATATTTGGTGAGCTCCCGGTAGAGCATGAGATCCACAATTCGCTCCTCCCACGGGTACAAATAAATGGTGCGATCCTTGCCGTTGGTATTGAAGTGCAGCTCAATGCCTGGGCGATAGGTGAAATCTTTGCGCGCCAGTTGTCGGTGTAATTGGGAGGTATTTTGCAATGAGTCGGCAGCAAAGTCATAGAGCGTGCGACCATCATGGGATCTTCCCAGGGCCTTACGCCAAGTGAAGAGCGGTTTGGAATAGGCTCGAATCACCGCCTGATGCAGAGCGAGTTCCGAGTAAACTCGGTCAAACGTTGCCTTTTTATGTGAGGCCGGTAATGGACAGTCGACAGTCATCCCGTTAACGGGTGCGCAGGGTTTAGGAAGGTTACATCAAATAAACCTCAGGGAAACGATGGGTTGTTCACCGAAAATTGACGATTTATGGACAGGACTCTATTATACCTCTGTGGTCGCCGATGTTCCCACAGATATTTTATCCCGCGAGATTCTTGAGCTGAAGAAACAGCTCAATGCGGTGATACTCGTGCATAATTATCAAATGCCTGAAATTCAGGACATCGGTGATTTTGTGGGCGATTCACTTGGATTATCGCAGCAGGCAGCGGAAACGGATGCCGATGTAATCGTGTTTTGCGGCGTGCATTTCATGGCGGAAACGGCGAAAATATTGTCTCCAGATAAGACGGTGATTTTACCTGATCGCGGTGCCGGCTGCTCACTTGAGGAAAGTTGTCCGCCGGCTAAATTGCGCGAACTGCAGGCAACCAACCCGAATTTTTTCACCGTCACCTATATCAACTGTAGCGCCGAGGTGAAGGCGCTCTCGGATGTCATTTGCACCAGCGGCAACGCCAAGAAAATTGTGGAGCAATGTCCGCCGGACAAGGATCTGCTGTTTGTGCCGGACGAAAATCTCGGCCAATGGGTGATGGAACAAACCGGCCGGCCGATGACTCTCTGGCAAGGTAACTGTTATGTGCACGTGGAATGGACGCACGCAGCGATCATCAAGATCCGAGATGAGTACCCCGACGCACCCCTTGTCGCTCATCCCGAATGCACCAAGGCCGTCCAAATACTCGCAGACGAAGTGTGCTCCACCGAAAAGATGGTGCACTACTGCCGCGATGTGGAGAGTGATTCGGTTATTATTGCTACTGAAGCAGGTATGTTGCACCGGTTGCAAAAAGAGTGTCCCGATAAAAAATTCATTCCTGCCCCCACCGAAAAATGCGCCTGCAACGAGTGTCACTTCATGAAAATGAACACGCTCGAAAAAGTCCGCGACTGCATGCGCGATCTCACGCCGCAAGTGGAGCTCTCGCCCGAGATCATCGAGCGCGCCAAGCTCCCCATCGAGCGGATGCTCGAATGGACCGTGCGGTAGCGTTTGCCTTTCCTCTTGCCTCCCGCTTTCGGCCTGCAACACTGGGGCATGAATCGGCGTTTGGGTTTCTTGGTACTTCTGGCCTTCTCGACCACTCTCTGGGCGGCGGAACGGTTGCCGCGACTTGATCTCCTGAAATTTCGTGATGCCGACGGTAACGTGCAGCCGGTGAAAACGGGGGCCGATTGGGCTCAGCGCCGAGCCGAAATTGTCCGTGGAATGGAAATGGTCATGGGATTCTTGCCGGGTAAAGAGCGGCGTGTGGATTTGGCGGTGAAGGTGGAGGAGGAAGTGGATGCCGGGAATTACATTCGCCGCTTGATCACCTATCAATCCGAGCCGGACTCACGCACCCCGGCGTACCTTTGCATTCCCAAGGCGGTTTTGAAAAAAGGCAAAGCGCCGGCCGTGCTGTGCCTGATGCCTACGGACAATCGCGTTGGGCACAAGGTGGTCGTGGGCTTGGGCGGCCGCGAAGGGCGTGCATACGCGGTGGAGCTGGCCGAGCGTGGGTATGTGACCATCGCGCCGGCCTACACGCATCTTGCCAACTATTGGCCGAATCTCGGCAAGCTCGGTTACGTGAGCGGTACCATGAAGGCGATTTATGATAACACACGCGCGCTGGATCTCTTGGACATGTTACCGCAGGTGGATGCCACGCGCGGCTTTGGCGCCATTGGCCATTCGCTCGGCGGACATAACGCCGTGTACACCGCAGTGTTTGATCAACGAATCACCGTGCTGGCCAGCAGTTGCGGTTTTGATGCGTATCCGGATTATTATGACGGTGTGGAACGCAATTGGTTCTTCGGCCGCGGCTGGTGCCAGATCCGATATATGCCGCGTATGAGCAATTACCGCGGGCGAACGAAGGAGATTCCGTTCGATTTCCCGGAACTGCTCGGTGCCTTGGCACCGCGGTCTTTTTTCGTGCACGCGCCGTTGCGTGATGGAAATTTCCGCTGGAAAAGCGTCGATGCCTGCGCCACGGCGGCGCGGCCAATCTACAAATTGTTGGGCAATGAAAACGGGCTTATCATTAAGCACCCGGATTATGATCACAATTTTCCTAAGGACATGCGCGACGGCGCGTACGCCACTATAGACTCTGTGTTACGACCGTAAATTAACTGGCTTCCATTAATTGCCCGCGTTTTAGTTTGGGCTTTATAATTCCAACGGCGCTCTTGTTTTATCGACGGATAATCCAATAAAAACGAGAGCCTTTGCATTTTGACTTTCGCCTTTCGGTTAGTGGTTTAAGCTGAGGTCATGAAGTTTCTGTGTGTTGGCTTTGTAACTTATGGAGTTTTGTGCGCGGCAGAACCGAAACCGGATCCGATGGAGTTGCCGCGTATACCGCATACGCCGGTGGCCGAGGCGCGCGAAACGTTTGAGGTGAAACCAGGGTTTGACCTGCAGTTGGCGGCAGCTGAGCCGTTGGTGGCGGATCCGATTGCCATGAGTTTTGATGCGCACGGGCGGTTGTATGTGGTTGAGATGATCGGCTACTCCGAACGGCGCGAGGCCAATGCCGGCCGGATTCGGCGACTGGAGGATGCTGATGGGGACGGACGGTTTGAGAAGAGCGTAGTGTTTGCCGATGGACTCGCCTGGCCCACGGCGGTGATCTGCTACAATGGCGGCGTGTTTGTGGGTGTGACGCCGAAGATTCTGTTTCTGAAAGACACCACCGGCGACGGCAAGGCGGATGTGAACCGCACGGTGCTCGAGGGCTTCGGCACGGGGCGCAGTCGACTGAATGTGCAGGCGATGTTCAATAGCTTTCGATGGGGATTAGACAACCGGATTCATGGCTGCACCTCGTACATGGGCGGTAGTGTGAAGGATGCCACCGGCACTACTGTATCGCTCAGTGGTCGAAATTTTTCTTTCGACCCGCGCACGCTGCAGCTGCGTGGGGAAGACAGCACGGCGCAGCACGGAATGAGTTTTGATGATGCGGGCCGTAAGTTTACCTGCAGCAACAGCAGCCATCTGCAGGCGTTGATGTATCCCTCGCGGTATGCGGGCCGCAACCCGCATTACGCGTTGCCGAGTCAGCGGGTGGGCATCGCGGCCGATGGCGCGGCGGCGGAGGTATTTCGATTGAGCTCGGATGAACCGTGGCGCATCGTGCGCACGCGCTGGCGCATTGCCGGGCAGGTGCGTGGGCCGGTGGAAGGCGGCGGTCGGGTGTCGGGATATTTCACCGCCGCCACGGGCATCACGATCTACCGCGGGGACGCCATGAAAGGATTACGTGGCAATGCGTTTATTGCCGATGCCGGTAGTAATTTGATTCATCGCAAAGAGCTGCGGTATCCCGGAGTGCAGCCGATTGGTGAGCGGCCTGACGATGAACGCAAGGCTGAGTTTATGGCGTCACGCGATAATTGGTTTCGGCCCGTGCAATTCGCCAACGCGCCCGACGGCAGTCTCTTTGTGGCGGATATGTACCGTGAAACGATCGAGCATCCGTGGAGCATTCCCGAGAGCATCAAGCAACACTTGGATTTGAACAGCGGTAACGATCGCGGCCGTATTTGGCGGATCGCGCCGAAAGGCTTTAAACCGCCTAAGCGCACGATGCCTGTCACATTGAAAGGGCCGCAATTGGTGCAGTTGCTTGCCCATCCCAACGGCTGGCATCGCGACACGGCCGCGCGATTGATTTTTGAACAGCAGGATCAATCGCTGATTCCGGTGCTGGAAAAATTGGCGGCGAACTCCGCCGCGCCGCTGGGGCAAATTCATTCTTTGTGGGGCCTGCAAGGCTTGGGCGCGCTGAAAGCGGATCACTTGTTGCCCGTGCTGGGAAAAGGCACGGCGCCCGCGCGCGTGCAGGCCATGCAATTGGCCGAGCAGTTCGCCAAGGATCCGCGTGTGGTGCGCGCGGTGTTTGCCCGCGTGGATAATCCCAGTCACGAGGTCTTGTATCAACAGGCGTTGACCGCCTCCGTGTTTCCCGCCAGCGAGGAGAAGAGCATTGCTCTGGTCATGGCGCTGGGGCAGGCGAAAGGCGATCGCTGGATTGAGGCCGCGGTGATGAATGCCTTGAACGGTGACGAGGAACTGGGAGATCTATTCGTGGCCATGCACGGGGCCCCGCACGTTTCGCACGCTGCGCGCGTAGAATTTCTCAAGCTTATCGGCCGACGCAATCGGCCCGGCGAAGTGACCAAGGCCGTGCTGGCCCTGGCGCGCCGGGCGCCGACCCGCGAGACCATTGATTGGGTCAACGCGCTCGGACCGGCCGCGGGCAATTTGCCGGCGCTGGAAAAGGAGGCCTTGCGATGGCTGACGTTGTCGGCCAAGGAGAGACCTGACACGGAGCTGTTCCCGGCATTGACGCTGGCTTGGCGACGGGGATTCGCCGAGGCGGGCCCCGCGTATTTGCACGTGGCCCGTGAGCGTGCCGCAGAGCCGGTGCGGGTGGCGGCGGTGCAGGCGTATGCGAAATTTACCAACCCGCCGGTGGCGGCCAATCTGGTCGCGTTGTGGGCGAAAGGGACGCCGGGGATGCGGCGAGAAATCGAGGCGGCCTTGGCCACGCGTGCCGACCGCGTGCCGGTGTTGCTTGATGCGCTGGAAAAGAGTGTGATCCGCAAAGACACATTGTCTCCAAACACAATCGCAGCCCTGCGTCGCCAACCGGCGGCCGCCACGGTGAAGCGGGTGAACAAGCTGTTGGGCGTACCGGCTAAGGCAAAGACGCGTGCGCAGGCGGTGCAGGAGCTGTTGCCGGTGCTGAAGCTTAAGGGCATTGCGGCGGCTGGTCAGGTGATTTACACCCAACGCTGTGCCTTGTGCCATCGCGCGGGGAAGGCCGGGCATGTACTGGGGCCGGATCTGGTTTCGGTGAAGGCCAATGGCCCGGAGAAATTGCTAGTGAGCATCGTGGATCCCAACCGCGAAGTGGCGGCGAACTACGTGGCGTATGATGTGGCGTTGCGCGATGGTGGTACGCAAATCGGCTTGCTCGGTGACGAAACGCTGACGCATGTGCGTATCAAGCTGCCGCTCGGCAAGGAACTACTATTGCCGCGCACGCAGGTGAAAGGCATGCGCAGTGGCGGCAAATCCATCATGCCCGAAGGCCTCGAGGCCGGTCTCTCATCCCAGCAGGTGGCGGATCTGTTGGCGTTCATTGTGGGATTGTAAGTGGGGGCGTTTGGCGATTGAATCGGCATGTGAACGATCTCCGTGCAGCGAGTGTGCAGTTTCAACATGTGCCCGGCGACAAGGCGGTTAATCTGGCCACAGTGCGCGCATGGACGGCACAGGCCGCGGCGGCGGGTGCGGAGTTGGTGATCTTTCCCGAGATGTGCCTGACGGGGTACTGGCATTTACGTGATTTGCCGCGCGAGGCGTTGGATTCCCTTGCTGAACTGGTACCCGAAGGTGAGAGCACGCAGGCACTGCTGGCCCTGGCGTGCGATGGATTCGCAGCCGTCGGCCAGAGTTGTACAAGGCCGTGTCCACGCCCACTGGGCGCGAACAGGATATCCGGACCGTACGTTTTTCCACCACCGACCCCGAGGCAAGCAACCAAGATTAGGACCTAGTATACTATGGCAAAGCCCGAACCTGAACCCATTGATCCGAATGAACTGCCGGCCTTAGCGCATGCAACCATGGCGGATGCGAAATTTCCCATGCTGGCGAGCCTCGACGGCGATCAGCCGCGTCTCCGTCCTGTTTCCCCTGTGAAGACCGACGGCTTCACCGTGTACGTCGCCAACCTTAAGGCCTACCACAAAACGCAGGAGATCGCCGCTAACCCGAACGTGGAATTATGCTACATGGACAGCCGTCACGATCAGGTGCGCATCACCGGCCGCGCTGAAGTTTTGGACGACGCTGACGCTGTTCAATCCATCTGGGACAGCAATCCGCTTCTTCGCCAATACCTTGGCACCCCCGATAATCCCATGTTGATCATCTATAAAATCATCCCCGAACAAGTCCGTTTCATGCGCGAATGGGCGCTGGAGTATCATGATGTACGTATATCTTTAGGTAAACCCTAGTTCAATCCGGTAATATTGGGTACACTGCGTACTTCTATCTCCGCACTAATCGGGTGATGTTCTTTGAATCTCAAGGCTTTAGCTATAAACAACTCAGGAACGGACTGGATCCGAGTATTATGGCGCTCGACACTATCGTTGTAACCTTTCCGCATTAGGGCAATTTCATTTTCCAATGAGACCAGTTTGTCGAATAATTTTTGCACAACTTTGTCGGCTTTTAAATTGGGATAACTTTCGCAGCGTACGAGCAGAGCGTCAGTAAGTTTCTTTTCCGTGTTGATTAGTTCTGATGCAGTTTCGGGATTCCACTTACTTGTTGTTTCAATCTGACTTCTTAACTCTGCTAAATCTTTTTGAATTTCACTCTCATGCGAAAGATAAGTTTTAACAATCTTCTCTAAATTTGGAATCAAGTCGGCTCGTTTTTTAAGAGACACATCGATATTAGCCCAAGCTCGGTGCACCCTATGGCGTACAAATTGTAAATCATTAAACATAAGAATGACGAAAGACAATGTCAGAAATAATGGGGAGATCATTGAGGCGTATATATAGTCGGTTGGAGCGTAGGCTGCCGCTGATCCAAAAC
>CAJWMQ010000144.1 GCA_913042895.1 uncultured Verrucomicrobiales bacterium
AAATAAACTTAATTCAAGAGCTTTATTTTGTATCTTCAAAATCTTATCTTTTAAGTCTACGATAACGCGCTGTGCAGTCTTTGCGCCGATACCCTTGATGGCCTGTATAGTGGCCACATCCTCATTGGCTATGGCGTCCCTGATCTGTTCGGGATTCAAGGATGAGAGCATGGTTCTGGCTTGCTCACTTGAATATGGCCCGTATTGATGTCCCTCTCTCGAGATTAGAATTTCTTTTGGAAGCCCTATTTGAGGGGAGGGGTGAATATATGCTGTTTGTTGGCCAGCATTTCCGAGGGAAGTAATCGCACTACTCCCAAACTTAAAAAATGCCCAAATTAATATAACAAAACCCCACAAAATCTTTCCACCAATATTCTCCCAAAAAGGTATGGCCTTAGTAGGGGGGCCATATTTTGAGGTTAACCGGGCTACATCGGATTCATTAGCAAATTCATAATACACTCCTCCGCCGGACGAAAGAACATAACGTGCATCCCAATTCCATACTGGTATCCATAAAATCCAACCATGTTTGTATATAACATAAGCATCCTGATATATGCCGGCGTCGTCCCGCCATTCATCTGTGTCAGGCAAATCTTCAACTTTCACAAACTTTTCACCACCAAATGACCAAACGAAAGCATTTGCTTTTTCTGTGAATACTAGGAAAAACACAGTCGTTATGAATAACGCAACCCTCATTAGTAACAAATTAATATCATTAGGTCTAATTTCAAGATTAATCACGGATCCATATAGTGATTTTTTATCCGTAAATTAGTCTCCTAGGGAGTCACGCATCCCTGAACACAGATTACACAGTTGTCTCCGCGGCTAATTTTCTGAGTCATCTCTGAACCCAATAAGAGGAATCCCCCAAACCCGAAGGTTCCAATTGGGATAGTGTGGAAAAGGGTGGGATTTGATTTGGGAATCGAACCCATTGACCCAGTTCATGCTTAATGGAAAAATACCTCCCACCGGAAGCACTGAAAAAACTCAATCTACCTCAACAATAAAATGCCCATACACCAGCTGCTTGTTTTCGCTTTAGTTCTACCTATTACATCACTAGGTGCGGAGGAAAAGGGGTTTACGCCAATTTTTAACGGCAACAATTTCCAAGGCTGGGATGGCAGGCCTGAGGCATGGGAAATTCGGAGTGGCGAGATTTGGTGTACGGGCAAATCTAAGGAAAAGAACTGGCTGATTTGGCGAAAAGACCAGCCGGCCAATTTCATTCTACGGCTCGAATTCCGTTGGGACAAAGGTAACTCAGGAGTGCAGGTGCGTAGTGATGACTTGGGTAAGTGGCAGGTCTTTGGTTATCAGGCGGAAGTAGCTGAACAGGTCAAGATGGGTCTATGGCATCATTCACTACTAGCCAAGGAACATCCCAAGAAAAAGGCACGTCATTTGATGGCCACCGCCGGTCAGGTTGCCACCTTGGCTCCTGACGGCTCCAAGACAGTAAAGCAAGGCGGGGATCCCCAAAAGATCCAGTCGCACTTCAAAGAACACGAATGGAATACGATGGAAATCATCGCCAAAGGCCCGAAACTCATCCACAAGGTCAACGGTGTGATGTTCGCCACCGTAATTGATCACGATAAGGAAATGAGCCGCGCTAAGGGTTTCATTGCATTGCAGGATCACGGCAAAGGCTGCACTGTTGCATTTCGCAAAATCAGAATAATGAAATTGCCATGATAAAATTGCACTCAGTTTTCTCACATTGAGCAAAGAGGCTTCAAAATACCTGGCTTGCGCTGACCCCGTGCTGGGTCAGTACATAAAGAAATTGGAACCAGTTACACTGGCCCCCAATAACCGCATCACCCTTTTTGAGGCACTGGTAAAGTCAGTTATCGGTCAGCAACTAAGTGGTAAGGCGGCTCATTCAATTCTCTCTAAATTAAAGGTTCAAGTAGGCGGTAAAAAACCTATTAGCTCGGAAAAAATCCTGAGCACGCCTTACGGAAAAATTCGAAGTGCTGGCGTTTCTGACTCAAAGGCCCGCACCATTATTACCTTGGCTGAAATGGTAAAGACTGGAGCTATTCCTTCGGCTCGAAAAATGAGAAGCATGAGCGACGAAGAGATTGTCCAAGCACTCACAGCCGTTAAAGGTATTGGGCAATGGACAGCAGAGATGATTTTGATGTTCAAACTAGGCCGGCAGGATGTGATGCCTGCTACTGACTTGGGGGTCAGAAAAGGTTACTCCATCATTTTTAAAAGCAAGGAGCTCGCCGCGCCCAAGACTATTTTGGAACATAGCCAGAAATGGAGCCCCTACCGGTCATTCGCGGCCAAATACTTTTGGGCGGCAGTGGACGCAAAACTCTAGATGTGTCTCAGGAATCGAACTGACAACGCATTTTGAATTAAGCCAATTCTCTTATCACATGGCCGGATGCTGCTAGGCCGAATGCGCCGGTGACGTGAGTAGCGGCGCCGAGTCCGGCTTCGCAGTTTAGCCTCAATGACTCACCACTTTCAGATTTATTTTCGCAGACGGTGCCGTCGGGCTGGGGATATTGCACAGGCTCGGCGGAGTAGACGCAGGGGAGCTGCCATTTCTTGGTTCCACGAGGGAAGCCGTGTTTCTGCCTCAATTGCTTGCGCACTTTGAAGAGAAGTTTGTCGTACTTGGCTCGAGTAAGATCGGTCACGCGCACCGCCGTGCCATCGCGTCGGCCACCGGCTGCACCGCAGGTGATGATTGGAATTTTTCGCCTTCGACATTCATTAAGCAGCAGGCATTTATTGGTGAGGCCGTCGATGGCATCAATGAGGTAATCAAAGCCGCCACTGAGAATGCTATTAGCACTTTGTGATGTGAAAAATTCCGTACGCGCGTACACGGTGCAGTCGGGATTGATGCGGTGGATGCGCAAGGCTAGTTCACTCACCTTTGCCTTATTGATGCTACCCTCAAGCGCATGGATTTGCCGATTGGTGTTGGTGATACACACCTCGTCTAGGTCCACGAGTGTCAGCTTGCCGATACCCGATCTGGCCAGTGCCTCTGCACTCCATGAGCCGACGCCACCCACGCCGATGACCGCCACATGCGCAGCGCGCAGCTTGGCCAGGCCGTCTTTGCCGTAAAGGCGGGCGATGCCGCCAAAGCGTGTGTCTACGGTTTCCATCAACGCCCGAATTGTTTTTGAACTGCTTCCTGGAACGCCTTGCGCACGGGCGAGTTATCGCCGTTACGGAAGCCGGCACGCTGGATCATCAGCACCACGATGCGGCCGGTCTTGGGATCGGCCCAGCTCTGGGTGGCGTACGCGCCACCATGCCCGTAGGTGCCGGCCGAGAGCGAGGCAGTGACTTCCATGGGAGTCTTTACTACCTGAAAGCCGAGCCCCCAGCTCATGCCGTCGACAAAACCGGTTTTAATGTCGCCGGTCTGCGTGCGTGTCATCAGTGCCGCGGTTTTTTTCTGCAACACCTGTTTGCCCTTGTAGGTGCCACCGTTGAGTATCATTTGATAAAATGCCACCACATCGGCCGCCGTGGAGTAGAGGCCGCCGGCGGGGTAGGGTGTGCGCTTGCGGTTGGAGAGGCCGCCCTTGAGAAAGTAAACTTCCACTGGTTGCAGTTTGCCTTTTGAATCCGGTCGGTAACTGGAGGCGATGCGCTTGGCTTGCGCGGGAGAAGGCCAAAACGTCGTGTCCTTCATGCCGCACGGATCGAGCACACGCGCCTGCAGGTAATCGGCAAACGGCGTGTCGCTGACGATCTCTACGATGCGGCCAAGAACGTTGATTCCGGCATTGCTGTAACTCCAGCGGCTGCCCGGCTCGAACTGCAGAGGAGTCTTGGAATAGCTCATCACCAGTTCGGCCAAAGTGCTCTCCGGCCTCGGCGAGTTGGTATTGGGCAGGCCGCTGGTGTGGGTGAGCAGATCGCGAATGGTGATGGCGCGCGCAGGCTTCTTAAGCGTGAGCTTACCCTTCGCCCGCGCTTCAACCATCCATTGCCCGGCAAATTCTGGGAGATGTTTCTCGACTGGATCTTCAATCGACAGCTTGCCCGCCTCCTGCAATTGAAGCACGCAAACGGCTGCCATTGGCTTGGTCATGCTGGCGATCCAAAACAGGGCGTTCGGCGGCATGGTGGTTTTGGTTTCCAGATTCGCGTAGCCGGTTGTTTCGAGGCTGAGCACATCCGACTTGGTGGCCACCGCCGTGACGCTGCCGGCGATCACATTGTCGGCCACAAAGCCATTCATCACTACCCGCACCGGCGGGTCCGGTGGCTGGGCGGGGGAAGTCCACGTGAGCGAAAGAAGCAGGCTAGGGATTAGTTTTTTCATATTAGTCTGTCACTCTATGGGTCTTGTGCACGGCGGCTTGGGCGGTGCATTTGATCAAAATCTCGTCGATGCAGACGTGCGGCGGGCGCGTAGCCATCCAGATCATGGCCTCGGCGATGTCTTCCGCCACCAGTGGATCGAGGCCTTCGTACACTTTGTCGGATTTCGACTGGTCGCCCTTGAAACGGACTATGGAAAACTCTGTCTCCGCCAAGCCCGGGTCGAGCGTGCCCACGCGAACTCCGGTGCCATTAAGCTCCAGTCGTAGCGACTGAGTAATCTGTTTCTCAGCCGCTTTCACGCCGCAATACACTGAGCCGCCCTCGTAGGCCACGCGGCCTGCGATCGATCCGATATTGATAATGGTGCTGCCGGCGTTCTCCATCATGAGAGGCAAACACGCACGTGTCACGCGCATCAGCCCGAGGAAATTGGACTGCACCATCGCCTCCCAATCGGCGTCCTTGCCTTCGGCCACCGTGTCGGTCCCGTGCGCGCCCCCGGCGTTGTTCACCAGCACATCAAGTTGTGGCGTGAGCTCCTTGAGCCAGGCAACACAGGCGTTTACGTTGGCTGTGCAGGCGACATCCAGTTCATGAAAATGCACCGAGGCCGCGCCGGCTTCTTGGCACTGGGCGGCTACTGCCTCCAAACGATCAACCCGGCGCGCGCCGATCACCAGATGGGCGCCTTCCCGCGCAAAATGGACCGCGCCTTCCGCGCCAAACCCCGCCGAAGCGCCCGTGATGAAAACCCACTTGTCCTTGAGAGAAGTATTCATGCGTGGACTTGTTGTACCTGCTGCGCTGAGCTTGGCAAATGTCTTTTCACCATTCCGCGATCATCAAATCCGTCCGCAAAGATTGAGGATTGATGCATGCGGATTGTTGCTCTCCGAGTGAAACCCACTACACTTTCCGCATGCGACACTTTCTTAAATTCCTCGGTGCTCTCTGTATCCTCTGCGGTATTGCCCAAGCTGACGAACGCCCTGTGGCTACGTATTCCATTGTCGCCTTCGATCCCGCCACTGGCGACTTGGGGGTGGCGGTGCAGAGTAAATTTTTCGGAGTCGGATCCGTCGTGCCTTGGGCGAAGGCCGGCGTCGGCGTGGTGGCCACGCAATCCTATGCCAACACTACCTACGGACCCGAGGGCCTTAAGCTCATGGCTGACGGCCACGCGCCCGAGAATGTGCTGAAGAAACTGATTGAAACCGATCCCGCCCGCGATCTGCGTCAGGTCGGTATGGTCGATGCCCAGGGCCGCGCCGCCAGTTTCACCGGCAAACGCTGCAACGCTTGGGCCGGTCACAAGACGGGCGATCACTACGCCGCACAAGGTAACCTCCTCGCCGGTAAAGCGGTGGTGACCGACATGGCCGCCGCGTTTGAAAAGGCTCGCAAACAACCGAACAGCCAACTCGCCGACTGGTTGATCGCTGCCGTCACGGCCGCTGAGGCTGCCGGGGGCGATAAACGCGGCAAACAATCGGCTGCTCTTTTGGTCGTGCGCGATAAGGGCGGCTACGCAGGCCTCAATGATCGCTTCATTGATATTCGGGTGGACGATCACAAAACCCCCGTCAAGGAACTCGCCCGCCTACTCGAGCTTCATAAAAAATTCTACCCGCGCGCCCACCGTAATAAACCTGTGCGTCAACCGAATGATTGATTTATGATCATGTCTTCCTGCTCAGACAGTGTGTGGAAAAGGGAGAGTTTTATTACTCTCAACTCTCGAATCCCTGCTTTGGGTTTGTCTCCAAATAGGTGGCGATGGCTTGCGTGAATAATTCGCCGTACTCGTTGAGTTTCTTTTCGCCAACACCGTGGATGGTGCCGAATTCAGCGAGGGTGGCGGGGTATTCGCGGGCCATGTGACGGAGGGCGACGTCGCCGAAAATGATGTAGGGCGGTACGCCGCGCTCGCTGGCCAGTTCGCGGCGCAAGGTGCGAAGCTGATCGAAGAGGGTCTCGTCGCAGGCCAGTTCGCCGGCGCGGGCATTGCGCGGTCGCGGTCCTTTTTCGGACTTGGTGGGCGCGGGGCGGGTGAGTTCCAACGACGGGCGGTCGCGGTTGCGCAGCCATTCCAGTCCGGCGTCGGCGAGTTCGATCACGCTCATTTGCCCGGGGGTTTGGTGAGCTAAATCTAGCCGTACAAGCTCGCGGGCGATCACTTTCCATTCGTCGCGCCCAAACTCGGAGCCAATGTTGTAGGTGCTGAGTTGCTCGTGGCCCCAGCGGCGGACCTTTTCAGTATCCGCGCCGCACAGGACATCGACGATGTGGTTGAGTCCCACGTTGAACCCGCCGTGTTCGCGCACGCGATAGATACACGCGAGCAGTTTCTGGGCGGCCTCGGTGCCGTCGAAGGTTTCCTTGGGCTCGAGGCAATTGTCGCAGGCACCACAGTTTTCTTCTTCAAATGATTCACTGAAATAATCAAGCAATACGTGCCGACGACAGTGGCGACTCTCGGCGTAGTGCACCATTTGCTGGAGCAGCTGGCGGGCGACAGCGCGTTCGTGTTCGTCATCTTTATCCTCGATGAACCCGGTTTGCTTGGTGACATCGGCGGCGTTGAAGAGCAGTACGCAATCGGCACTGAGCCCGTCTCGCCCAGCCCGGCCGGTTTCCTGATAATAGCCCTCAAGATTTTTCGGTAGATCCTGGTGGATGACAAAGCGTACGTCCGGTTTGTCGATGCCCATGCCAAAGGCGATCGTGGCGCAAATCACCTGTAAGTCGTCGCGGATGAATGCCTCCTGATTGCGGCTGCGCGCGGCGGCGTCCATGCCTGCGTGATAGGGCGCGGCCGCTACGCCATTTTCCTTAAGCCGGGCGGCCAATCGTTCGGTGCTGTTGCGGCTGTTGCAATACACGATGCCGCTCTCGCCATCGTGTTTACCGATCACATCCAACACCTGCCGCAAGGCACTGCGCCGTGGCGTGACGCGGTACTGCAGGTTGGGTCGATTAAAACTGGCGATAAACCGCTCCGGCTCGTGGAGGCGTAGTTGGCTGGCGATATCCGCCCGCACCCGATCGGTGGCCGTGGCGGTGAGTTCGTAGACATTGTCGCCGTTGCTGTCCTGCGGGTTCTCGAAATCGGGCGGACTCTGAAAAGTCAGTCCTCCACTGCTCGTATTCAGGTAAAATTTCGAGGAATCCCCCCCCGGAATAAGCGAGTAGATCAGAACATCCCCGTCCGGATCGCTGGCATTTAGGTCGATGGCCGGGATCTGGTTTTCCGGGACGCTCACCGTGGCCACGCTTACGAAATAGGGCGGAAACTCTTCCATCAGGCGCTGAACTTGGGTAGCAACCTGCACGGGGTTGGGACGGTAAACATTCGTCCCGTCGCCCAGTTGCCCATTAAAATTATTTCCCGTCGCCCAGACCGTCCCGTCCGATTTGAGCAAGATCGTATGAGCGTTGCCGGCGGCGATCCCCGCGACCAAGGTAAGGGGGTTCCCTAACATATCCTTCACCCTTTCCGCATGATTGCGGTCGCTGGTAGTGCCGTCCCCTAGTTGACCCGCGTTATTTAATCCTACCGTCCATACCGACCCATCGCTTTTTAGGAACACGCTGTGATTAGAGCCCGCAACCGCAACTATGCTCGACAGGGGAGTGCCTACCGCATCCACCACCTGTACCGGGTTGGGACGGTAAGTATTCGTCCCGTCCCCCAGTTGGCCATCCATATTTCTCCCGACAGCCCAGACCGACCCATCGCTCTTCAGGAACACGCTGTGATATCTACCTCCCGAAACCGAGACCACGCCCGAGAGAGGAGCCTCTACCGCATCC
>CAJWMQ010000145.1 GCA_913042895.1 uncultured Verrucomicrobiales bacterium
AACCGGTGACCTCGTCCTTACCAAGGACGCGCTCTACCGACTGAGCTACAAGGGCGACCCAACTTAAAATGTCTATTTTCCCGGTGAAAAAAACGATAGAATCCCCGCGCCACTTTTCCTCCTCTTTGAGCAAAAGTGACTGGGGTTCTGCCGTGTTTTCGGCCAAAAACACCCTTTCAGGCGCAATTGGCGGGAGCGGGAAAATACAGTCTAAGCCCTTATGGTCAATATTTTTTTTACTTTTTTTTCCACAAATCCCCCGTTCTGGGTGGTTCGGGCTCGCCCAAGGCCCGGGCTGCATTGCGAAAATGAAGCTTGGCGACCTGCCCCAAAACGGCAGCCCCCTGCGTTTCCACCAGTTTTTTGGCCGCCACATCCACCGGTTTCCCACCCCCTTTTGGTAGTAAAACACCCGTTTTTTCGCTTAATTCGGCCATTTTCTGCACAAAAACGTCTCGAGCCAGAATCGATGCGCCGGCCACCGCCAAGTCTTCTTCGGCTTTATGCCGCTGAATCAGTTCCAATTCCCGGCCCAATTCCATCAACGCATCGGCCACCGTGCTCTTGCTACGGGCAAATTGGTCGCTTATCGCCCGTTCCGGCGGCGGTTTCATTTCGGAGCCACGTTCCAAGAGATTTTCGATCACGCGCGCGTGCCCCCAGGCCAGCATCTTATTAACCGTCCGCATTTTGCCGTGCATCCGGTTATAGGTCTCCGGCCCAATCGGCACCACTGTACACAGGCAGCCAGGCGTTTCCCGAATGATCTTAGCCAGCTCCGCCACGCGTTTGTCACTGGTCACCCTCTTGGAATCCTTAATGCCCTGCTCCTGCCAATGACGCACCACCGCTTCATTCACGTACACGCCCGCGACGACCAAGGGCCCGAAAAAATCGCCTTTGCCCGATTCATCCACACCCAGACGCGGGCGGATGAAGTCTGGATCAATCTCCGCCTCATACCCCAGCCGGGCTTCTTTGAGGATTTCCGGCTCCAGCACAAACTCCACAAAGTCACGTGTGCCCTTACCCTGCACCAGCAGCTTGCCGCTGGTGTAAAAATTTACGTTTAATTTTTCACGATGCCCCGCAAAGCGCGTGTGCGGCACCGTGCGCATTTCGTAATTATGCGACAGTAGGTGCGCCTCCAGCTGGGCCGCCTGGTCCTCGGTTAATTTACAGGTGTAGGAATTGAGCGCCCGTTCCGCCATTACTTCTTGTCCAACACCTTGATCTCCACCTTGCGAAACTCCACCGGATGACTCTCGGACTGCAGCGAGATGTAGCCCTCGCCTAGCGACAACTGTTTTCCTTTGATGAGCTTTTTTGCATCGCCATCGGCTGGATCATATTGCGGCTGGGTGTAGCGCATCACACGTTCGCCGTTCACGAAATGCTCAATGACCTCAGCTCCGCGTACTTCCACTTCCACGGTCACCCATTGATCACCTGGAAAGGTCTTGGACGCGCTACTGAAACAATGGCGTGTTTGCAGTTTGCCGTCCATCACCACGTTCGTGCCAGGAGTGCAGAGATTGGCCGTCGTGCGTTTACCCGTTTCCTTGCCGCCCAGCAACTGGACTTCAATAGACACCGGGAAATCCTGATCCACCGCCATGCTTTTGGGATCCTGACAATGCAGCATAATGCCGCTATTCCGCCAGGCCCAGCCGGGCCCGCCCTTCAACTGCTCCTCCACAAACCGGTACTCCAGCCGGATGCGGTAATGAGAAAATTTCTCCTTATAAAAGATGTGCCCGAACTGTTCATCGAATTGCTCGTACCCCTTGTAGCCCACTTTCATCAATCCATCCTCCACTCGAAAAGTGTTGTGTAGGTTCTTGCCCGCGGGCTGCCCTTTGATCTTGGGCGTCCAGCCATCCAGATTTTTGCCGTTGAAGATCGAAACCCATTCCGCCGTCCAGCCCGTGTTGGAACCAGCACACATCAGAGCCACAAAAAGAATTAAGCGCATGCCCCTGTCTACACCAGCCAACCGCCCATGCAACGGAAAACATTTTGACAACACATTCCCCGTACCCCAACGCTCGGCCGTGCCCCAGCCCCCTGCACAACGCAAAGCCCGCCGATTGGTGCCGCGACTCCTTTCTTGGTATGGCAAGCATGCCCGCGATCTGCCCTGGCGGCGCACGCGCGACCCCTACGCCATCTGGATCTCTGAGATCATGCTCCAGCAAACGCAGGTAGCCACCGTGATCCCGTATTGGGAACGCTGGATGCGCGCCCTGCCGACTGTGAACCATCTCGCCCGAGCCAAGCCTGAGCACGTACTGAAACTCTGGGAAGGACTCGGCTACTATTCGCGCGCTCGTAACCTACAGGCAGCCGCCCATCTAATCCTCAAGAATCATCAAGGCCAATTTCCCAACTCCCCCGAGGCCATTCGCGCGCTGCCAGGCATTGGCCGTTACACCGCCGGTGCCATCAGCAGTATCGCTTTCAACCTCCCCGAGCCGATTGTGGATGGCAACGTGGTCCGCATACTCACCCGTCTGTTTGGCCAACGCGAAGACCCCAAGGCCAAGGTTCTGCAAAGTAAACTTTGGTCATTGGCCGAAACCCTCGTGCGCGGCACCGAAGATTGCGCCGCGCTCAACCAAGCTCTGATGGAACTCGGCGCCACCGTGTGCCATCCGCGCTCACCGAACTGCACGGACTGCCCCGTGGAACGCAGCTGTACGGCCCACAAGGAAAATACCACGCACCTCATCCCCGCTGCAACGGCCCGCGCCAGTACTGAGGTCCGGCGTATCGAGGTTTATTGGATCACACGAGGCGACCGGATTTTGCTGCGACAACGCCCGGATGGATTTCACAATGCCGGTTTTTGGGAACTCCCCAATAACGAAACATGCCCTAGCATTCCCCTGCCGCCCGAACTTGAGCCACTTGCGACCGCACGACACACGATTACCAAATTCCGGATCCAGCTGCTCGCTTACGCCGTTACCAAGCCCCGCGCCCTCAAAGGCCGCTGGTGCGGCCGGGGCGAATTAGAGTCTCTCCCCATTACCGCCGCGCACCGAAAACTTTTGCGGCAATTGCCTGCGCCTAATGAGGCAGCACAAACAACTGCGTAAAATAAAAGCGGCCGCTGGAGCTCTTGGCGACCGCGAGACCGGTATGGGTGAAGCGAGAATCCTCTATGGCCTGCCGATGTTTGGAGCTGTTAAACCACGAGTTAAACGCCCGCGCCGCCGGATCGGCATTTCCGTAATTGTATGCCAAATTTTCCGCTACCGTCCGGTAAGGCATGAAACGGCCAATGGCCGTGGCGCGTTGTTTAAACCCCTGATGAATGGACGCCCCGCCTTGGGCCATGCGCACACTGTGTCGCCGGGCCGCGCGAGAAATACGAGCGTCCAAGGTTAGCTGAGTCACTCCCAGCGAAGCCCGATGCGCGTTGCCGCGATCGTTCGCTTGCCGAACAAGCTGTTCTAATTCAGCAGCATCTTCATGCGGTTGCAGCACGGGATCAATCATCCGCACCCCTCACCAGCCGCCCCTGCACAACCGTCGGACCACAGGAGCAGTCAACAAAGCAAACTAACGCTGATGGATTTCAATATCATTGATGTTGAAATAATCCACACGCTTATCCTTGCGCACGCCATCGATATCCACCTGAATCACGCAATGATCCCCCTCCGTTTTTGCGACGCGATAAAGGGCATACTCTTCACCGGTTCGCACTCGCATAAAAAGCTGCTCGGTTTGCCCCTCCGGATTGAGTTTAAGAAAGCGGGCCAGCTCGGTTTGGAAAAATTTTTTATTAAACTTGATGGTCGCATTGCTGTAGCTGGCGAGCACCACTGGCCCCGCCGGGGCAGCCGAAGGTGGGGGAGGCGTGTCAGTTGCGCCACCGCCAATCATGCCTGGCACCTGCACCACCGGCATCCAATTTGCGCAGCCTTCATACCAAGCCTGATCGGTAGGCAGGATTTGGCCGCGCTTCAAATACTCGCGCGCTTCCTCAAGGGGATACGGCCCGAAAGCTTGCCCATCCCGATTGAAATGCAGCAACATGCAGGGATTCTGAGACGGGAACGTGGGGATGGCAAATGGAAACAGCCGGCCAACACACTGCCCACGAATCAATTGAGCATCGACAGACCGAGGCTTTTTTGATAGATAATTGGCCATGAAGTCCCGTGTTTTTTCATTAACAGTGGTGACGTGTCTACTCATAGTAACACCAAATGAAGCCCGTGAACGGATGAAGGATGGATCCACCGAGGCGATGATGGCAGAGGCCGTCGTCCGCCCTTTGAGTCTCGCAGGCACTGTTTTGGGCGGCGCGATGTACGTCATTACCTGGCCGTTTGCCAAGCTGGGCAAGGCGGATACCGCCGAAGCCAAAAGGCATTTACTGGACAAACCTTACGAAGCAACCTTTAAGCGGCCGCTCGGCGATTTTAAGCGCTTGAAGGAAATCAAAGAGGAACGTTAAACGGTGGTTATGCCTGAATCATCCCGCATGGAAGAGAAACCGCAGGTGGATCGCAGCGAAGAGCCGGCCACGTTGGAATCCAACCAATCCAATGCACACAGTGAGTCGCCCCGGACCAGTGTGCTGGCAATCCTGTGTGTGGTCTGCGCTTCATTAGGTTTTTTCCTACTGCCGGCGATTGCAGCCGTGCCGTTGGGTGTCGGAGCCTTGCGCGCCATTGACGCCAGCAAAGGCCTTTTGCGCGGGCGGCATCTGGCAGTGGTGGGATTGTGCGTGTCGGTGGTTGCCTTATCCCTTTGGTTCCTGTTCATCACCTTGACTTGGGCAGGCGTAAACCTAATTAGCGGTTTGCTCGAAACGCTGATGGCTCCTTTTAATTGAAGCTACTTGCGACTGCCGTTTACCGGCTTTTTATCAGCCGGAATCTCGGCAGCAGCAGCCTGATAGGCGTTCAGCGGGAAATTCTCCTTACCAATCCGGGCATTGCCGAGAACACGTAAACCACGAACCGCTTGTCGGCTTCGATTGAGAGCGCTTTGAGCTTCCTGTTTGATCATCTTCTTGGACTTTTCAGCCACTTCCGTGTTGCCGCCAGCAGAGGGCTTGGGCAGAGTTATCCGGCGGGGAAGTAATCCGGTATTCGGTGCCGACTGCAATCTCACGTCAGCAGCAGTCTCAGCCCGTTTTTGCGGCCACACTTGACCGGTGAGTTGATGATCCAGAGTCGCCTCGATCACCACTACTTGCCGCAGGGTGTTGTTCGTACCGCGTGCGCGGAAATAAAACTGACCGACCGGCAGCGCTGCAGCAAAGGCCTTGGCGGGTTGGCCTGGTTTATTCAATTGATTAGGGCTTTTAGCCGAAATCGCGTTCTGGGCAATCGATACATTGGGTGCGGACGGTGCTACCGAATCCACGCCACCACCGACCGACGCGGCATCCACTGCAGCATACGATTCCTCATTGATCACCTGACCGGTGTAAACCGAGCCATCTTGATCCAGAATACGCACTTCCTGTCCCAGCCGTTCGATTTGGAAATTCGCCAACACGGCCGTGGGCAAATTCCGCTTCTCCTTGCGGGCAGTTTTTTTAGCCGAAAGCTGCTGAAAGTTTTGCCGCAGCTCAGCGAGATTCTTGTAAAACGTGGGATTCACTTGGCGCACTTGGGCCGTAAGAGCGCCGCTGGGCATGTATGCTTCGGCTGGTGCGACGATTGAGCGCGACACCTTGGGCGGAGTCGGAGACGGTATAGTTTCCGCGCGTAAATTCATGCTTTGATCAAGGGCTTTGGCCTCGAGCGGGGCCGAAAATCCGGCTTGATCAGCTTCCATGGAAGCCGCTGCCTCGATCCGAGATTCTTTGGGCTCCTCATCGTCCACGGAAGCCGCGGCCATATCCGTGGTGCTTTCCGGCCGGGAATTACCAAGGTCCAGTGAGACCACGATGGCCACGGCACCCACCGCGCCAGCGAGTGTCCACGTCCACCATGCGGACCAGCCGCCTTCAGCGGCCACTTCTGACGCGCCGTTTTTCTGTGGGTACACACGGTTCACTTCCCCCTGCAAGAGCGTGAGGGTGGTTTCGTCCAACTCGATCGGCTTATCCAGTTCCTGACGGCGTTTTTCGGCGTAGGCCTCCAGCCAGGGCTCGATTGGATCGGGCTTTGGGTTGTTCGGTTTTTCCGACATTCCTTATCCTTTAGACGGCAAAACGCCGGTTTCCTCCCGGGAAAATATTCGGCGCAGCGCAGTTTCGAGTTTGCCCCGGCATTTGCTGAGGCGGGAACTCACGGTTTTTTCGTTCAAATCCAGTTCGGCACTGATCTCCTGATAATTCAAATCACCAAAATATCTCAGCTCCAAAATTTCCTGACACGGCCCACCCAGCTCGTGCAATGCTTCCCCCACCAGTCGCCATTTTTCATCGCGCATCATCTCGCCATCGGGCGAAGGCAGGGTACTGGCCGGATCAATCAGCCGGTTGCCCTCCTCATCCTCAGCCTGCAGTGACAACGGCACTTGGCCACCACCGCGTTTGGCCGCGACTTGTTTGGCGCGGTAATCTCTCGCCTTGTTAGCCGCAATACGAAACAGCCAGGTTTGCAACCGGCTCTTGCCACCAAAGCGATCGAGATTTTTGACCACAGAGAGAAACACCTCCTGACACACCTCGTCGCAATCCTCACGCGTAAAGGTACTGGAGAGTTGGAACACATAACGCCCCACTGCCGCATAGTGCTCGGCAAAGAGCTCATCCCACGCATCGGGCTCACCGGCCTGACAGCGCTGGATCAACTCGAGTTCCGAGGCCACATCCATCAGTGCCAATTTAAACCGTGAATGTTGAACAATCCAGCACGTAAAAAAGTGAGGATGTCATAAGGATATCCCGTCCGTTTAAAATGTCTTTAGAACAAACAATGATTTTGGCTGGCCCTGAAACTTGATCTTGCCATACGTAGCTTAAGTTCACCCTGCGTGTCATGAAGAACTGTTGCCCTATTGTTCTGTGTCGTACCCCCATTCAACTCCACCCCATTAGAAGCACAAATAACCCGCCAATCACCCAAGCAAACCCACGGCTCAGTAGGATGCGTGTTAATCAGGTAGATACCACACAATTTATCAACCTCACAAAAAAAAAGACAGGCGTAATACCTGCCGCGTTCTCACTTGTTCAATGACGGGTAGATCTAGTAATACTTACTGATCTTCGGAAGCATTTGCGAAATGGACTTGGAGTTGTCCGTATCGTTTGCCTTACCGGTAGCAGTGCCTTGATGCATTACGGTGGGGCCGGAGAATTTCAATACACGGGTTTCACCGTTTTTGTTGTAGGCCATGATAGTCCGATAGTCTTTTTTATCGGTTCCACTGAAATGATTCCCATACGAATATGAGTATGGGCCTTGGGTCGAGGCATTGCCACGATCATGGGCACACCCCATATTATGGCCGATTTCGTGAGCGAATGTTTCCCCCGGGACACTCGACCAAAAGGAGGAGGCATACACGTTTTTACTTCCGTTGGAGGAGGTGAGAAAAGATCCCAATCCCCAAGCCGAGCCACCGCCTTCTTTGGAGACAATGCATGTTACAAGGTCGGCTTTTTTATCTGTCCGCCAAGCACTGACAGATTGATCACTTGTGATGTGGCTGATGGCGTCATTCAAACGCTTATCACCGGTGAATGATGGTGTAATTCTTTGGGTGCCCGCCAATTTGGCCGTCGTGCTAATACCACTATCGGAAAAGGCGGTATTCAACGACATGATGTGTGCTTGAGCCTTGGCCACCGCGGCGTTGTCCCCACCCAACTCGGTAGACGCGGTTGGCGTGTATAAAATCAATATCGAGAAATCGGGGTCGATTGTTGGATTGGATGTAGTTCCCGTTCCTGTTCCTGTTCCTGTTCCTGTTCCTGTTCCTGTTCCTGTTCCTGTTCCTGTTCC
>CAJWMQ010000146.1 GCA_913042895.1 uncultured Verrucomicrobiales bacterium
ATAATCCGCCCCAAGTTCGTAAAGGCTTTGGTGAGGCGATCCGAAGGTGAACTATTGGTTAATCGTTGGACGATGACGTGTGCTGGCGCAGTTTTCTGCTTCAGTGAAATCGCCACTCGCATCATATATTCCCACTGTTCCTCAATGATGGCCAGATCGGCTGTTTTGGTGAGTAAATGGTTGAGGTCGCCGTAATCGACGGTTTTGTCAATACGGTAAAGCTGCTGATCTTTGAGATCCCGAATGCGCGGCATAAAGTAGAATCCGAGCAAATGACAGAGTGCGAAGACGATTTCGGTATAGCCATGTGTATCGGTGGTGTGCTCCCGGATTTTCAGAATCGTGTTGTTTTCCAGCAGGCCGTCCAAAACATACAGCGCTTCACGCGGGCTACAGGAAATAATCTTGGTGCTGAACACTGAATATTGATCGGAAACGTGGGTGTAGATCCCGATGGCTTTTTCATAATAACCGTAGTAGCGGGGATAGTAAGAAGCCAACAGGCTGTCGGCGCGGATTTTAAAGCGTTGCGCATCCGATGAGGACAATGTACCGGTGCCGTGCACCGCACTCAACGGCAGCTCATGGTGTTGATTCACAATTTCAGCACTGGCGTTGATCAGGGTTTCCTCTCGAATATAGTATTGCAGGATATGCCGGAGCATATCGACGGTCACACCTTTAACGCTATTGCTCATGGATACGACACCCAGGTTGGTGGCCTGCGAAATAATGGCGGCCATCAGGCTTTTGTAAAAGGCTTTGGGGCGCGATTGATGGTGCTGGATAGGGACAAAATGACGGCTGTAATGTGTCATTTGATCTACTTCCATCAGAAGCTGTTCGATACGTATGCTGGGCATATGTGCATCGATCACTTTTTGCAGTTGGTTGACTTTATCCGGGACCTCGAGCTTGTCATCACGTTTGAGTTTCAATCGGCCGTTTTGAATTTCCGCGAAGTTGTCCAGGCCGAACAGCTTTTTCGCTTCAGAGACTGATTCGTGGAACTGCGTTGAAATGGCGGCTCGAACTTCGTGCGGTGGAGGCTGTTGAAGTTCGGTATAGACAGCCTGTCTGGTTTCATCCCAACTGGGTTCATTTAAGGTGAGATCCCAGAACGAAACATGCTGCTTACTCTGCGGCAAGTACAAATCGCCGGAACGCAAGGCGTCTTTCATAGCGAGAGCCAATCCCATTTCCCAAACGTTGCGATTGATGTTACCGGCTTGATCTTTAAGGGTGCGGCGTAGTTCGCGGGGAATGAATGCTGTCGGTGTGTTCTCGGGTAGCTTTTTCAGGTCGCCATCATCCAATTTCCGGACGAACTCAATAGCTTTTATCAGCGGCCCGGAACCTTTAGCCACTTCAAATGGTAACCGGATAAAGTCGGCAAAATATTTTCGCAAACTGGGATAACGGGCCAGCAACAAATCGCAGTAGCCGCGTTCCTCCAGGCGTTTAAAAATGTGCAGGTCGTCAATGGATGCCAGCAGATGTTTCTCGTCAATGCGTTGCCACAAGTCCTTCTTGTACAATGGCTGTTCATCCGGCCATTCCAGCAAAACATGCGTGGTTTCAAGCACAGCATCGATGGCTTTCTTTTGGCGCTTGCGAAACTCCTTGTGTTTTTTGTCGTGGCTGTTTTTGGTTTGCCGGCATAGCTCTGTCATGTACTGATCATGCATTTTGACCAGATGATCCAACAGGATCTTGCGGGATTCCAACAGGAAGCAAACCATCAATGCATAGCGCTTATGGTCCTTGAAGCGCTTCATGTCCTTAGCGCTGTAACGCTTGGTCAGTCGGTACAGGTAGTTAAGAAAAGCGGTATCAATGACCTTTTCTTCGAACTCATTAATGCCGGTGGACACCAGATTGTCATAGCGTTCCAAATAGCGTTTCAGTGATGATATTTTCGCACCCGGCGGGTACTCTTTGAGTTGGTTGAAGTAGGTTCGTTGATTGCCGTCGGTGGCTTGCAACAAATCGTCAATGGCATCGCGTAATTCCGGCGACATCTGATCAAACACTTGCTCAAAAAGCTGAGCGTGTACCTGGTTACATATGCGGATGATCTGTCTTTCGATCGTCGTGGGGCCAGGTAAAACAATACGTTTCAACAGAAGGTGGCGTTCTGCCCGGTGAAAAAGTTCATCCGGAAGCAGTCCCTGTTGGGCATGTTCTTCAATCCAGCGGTCCAGATCTGCTTCCACTTTGTCGTCAAACCGATGAAAGCCCAGGTACTTGAGGATATTGTTCCGGTGTTCCAACACCGTGGCTTCTCTTTCGGGCACTTCCACCGTTAGCGTAGGAGGAAGATCGAGTTGACTACTCAGGTAGCTGATCACTCGTGGCGAAAGATCATGGAGCTGGTTTAGAAACCGGCCATAGAGGCGCATGGCACACAGTTGGATGGCAAATCCCAGGCGATATTGCTTGCGATACTTGTTGACGACCTCGCAATCACGACGGCTTAGCGTCCAATCGCGAACCATTTCCTCATCGGAGAATCGTTGCGGCAATATTAACGGTTGGTACCGCTGCTGATCGGTTAAGAACTGCTCTTTGGCTGTCATAGGACCTCACTTGGCTCCGGTCACGCCAACTGCGCTATAGCGCTGTTTTTATTGATGGATGCGGTATTTAAAGGTGCATCACCGCCTTTAAAGGCAATCGCTCTTGCCCAAGGGTTATTCGGTTTAAAAATGTGTAGAGATTATAACATATATGTGCTAAGATCTACGCATGTACTGGATACTGCTGATACTTTCACTCCCCACTGAAAACGCCACCGTGCGCATGCGGGCATGGCGCGCCATCAAAGCCCTGGGGGCCGTTTCGCTGCGTGATGGCGTCTATCTACTGCCAGCCATCTCTGATCATGCCGAAAAGCTAGAGGCAATTGCCCAGGATGTCCGTGATAATGGCGGGACCGCCCATGTACTGCACGCTAATGATCCTGAAACCGAAGCGTTCCCCCCGCTATTCGATCGCTCGGAAGACTATGAGTCGCTGGACTCGGCGATGGCGGACCTGCGGGCAAAGCTCTTGCCGGAAACCGCCATGGAGGTCATGAAGGAAACACGCAAACTGCGCAAAAGCTTCACGCGACTGTCAGCCATCGATTTTTTCCCCGGTGCCGCGCGGGATCGAATCGATACGGCTCTGAAACAGCTGGAAAGCGATGCCAACCGGGTCTTGTCTCCCGATGAGCCGCAGCCCGAACCTCGCACAATCCGCCGTCTTGATCGAGCCGATTATCAAGGCAGGCTCTGGGCGACGCGGCGTCGGCCGTGGGTGGACCGTTTGGCCAGTGCCTGGCTGATTGGCCGCTTCATCGATCCATCCGCACGCTTTTTATGGCTGGCCTCGCCGGACGACTGCCCGGATGAGGCGCTGGGGTTCGATTTCGATGGGGCGACCTTTACTCACGTGGAAGAAAAAGTCACTTTCGAAACGCTGCTGGCGAGCTTCGACCTGGATTCACCCGCGCTACTCCGGCTTGGAAAACTCGTGCACTACCTCGATGTGGGGGGACATCAGCCGCCGGAGGCCGCCGGGGTCGAGTGTGTATTGATAGGGCTGCGCGAAACCCATAGCGATGATGATCAATTATTACAAGCTGCCAATCAGGTTTTCGACAGCCTGTTGGTCACTTACGGTAAGGAACAATAACCATGCACGAACCGTCAACTTCATCTGCACCGCCAAGCAGCGGGTCCAATCAAATCACCAGGGATGCGACCGCTGGTAACCTCAATGCTTTCGGCCATTACATCACCTTCGGGGAGGCCGTGCGTGTCTGGTTGCGGGTCGCCATCCTGAGCTTTGGCGGTCCCGCCGGCCAGATCGCGGTGATGCACCGTATTCTGGTGGATGAAAAGCAATGGGTCAGTGAGAGCCGCTTCCTGCACGCGCTGAATTACTGCATGGTGCTGCCCGGACCTGAAGCCCAGCAACTGGCCACCTATATCGGCTGGCTGCTGCATGGCATCAAGGGTGGACTGGTTGCGGGCGCCCTGTTCGTGCTGCCGGGCTTTCTCAGCATTCTGGTGCTCAGTCTGCTCTACGCTGGATTTCAGGAAGCGTCACTGGTGCAGGCCCTGTTTTTCGGTATCAAGGCGGCCGTGCTGGCGATCGTGATCCAGGCGGTGATCCGCATCGGCAAGCGCGTCCTCAAGAACGCCTACATGTACGCATTGGCGGTCGCCGCTTTCGTGGCGATCTTCTTCTTTGCCGTGCCTTTCCCGATCGTAATCGTTACCGCCGGATTGATCGGTCTGCTGGGTCGGCATGTCGATCCGGAACGCTTTGTGGTCATCAAGGGGCACGATACCCCCGAGGACGCCGGGCGTGCGATTGATGCCATGATGGAGGGCGGCGCGGCAAGCCATACCCGGGCGTCACGGGGGCGGGCACTCAAGGTGCTCGCCGTCTGGCTGCCGCTGTGGTTTGCGCCACTTGTCGCCCTGCTTGTGACCTTGGGCTATGAGGATGTGTTCACCCAGATTGGGCTTTTCTTCAGCAAACTGGCGGTTGTCACCTTCGGTGGCGCCTATTCGGTGCTGGCCTACATGGCCCAGGAGGCGGTACAAAACTATGGATGGCTGGCACCGGGGGAAATGCTGGATGGTCTGGGTATGGCGGAAACTACACCCGGCCCGCTGATCCAAGTGGTGCAATTCGTGGGCTTTATGGGGGCCTTCCGGGCTCCGGGAACGCTCGACCCCTTCACAGCAGGCATCTTGGCATCGGTTTTAGCCACCTGGGTCACCTTCGTTCCCTGCTTTTTGTGGATCTTCCTGGGCGCGCCGTATGTGGAAACACTGCGCGGCAACCAGGCGGTGAGCGCGGCGCTGTCGGCGGTCACGGCGGCCGTGGTGGGCGTGATGCTGAATCTCGCCATCTGGTTCGCGGTGCACGTCGCCTTTAACGAGGTTGAAACTGTACGGGCCTATGGTATGCTACTGCTGATACCCGCCTGGGGCAGCATCCACATTGTCAGCGTCGCGCTGGCCGCGGGCGCCTTTATCGCTATGTTGCGCTTTAAGGTGGGCATGTTGCCGATGATTTTAGTCAGCGCACTGCTGGGTATTGTGTACCATCTGTTATTTGCAGGCGTCCCGGCGGCGTAACCCCCCAATACAGCCAAAAATGTTTCACAGCAACAAAAAAAGAGGAATAGCCATGACAATGTCTCCGCTTCGAGCATTCATTCTAATGTGCGCTTTATTCATTCAAGCATCCATAACAATGGCCGACGATTCCGGCCGCCTCGATGATAAGGCCATTGGCCAGGCGGCTGGCACCCAGGCAACGGCCAAACCTGATGGCGTGGTGCGTATCGGCTGGAAGCGCGACGACGTGCCCGTCACCGTTGACGGTATGAAGTTCCCGCCGCCGGCGGGCCTCGGGAGTTGGGCCGCGTTCAAGGCCTTGCCGGAGGGTGGTGTTATGGTGATGGGGGATACGGTGGTGTTTGAGGATGAAATCACCCCGGCCATGGACGCCGCCTTTGCCCACGGCCTGGACATCACCGCGCTGCACAACCATTTCGTGTTCGACCGTCCGCCGGTTTACTTTATGCACATCGGCGGCCATGGACGAAACGCCGAGTCACTCGCCGAAGGCGTTAAGGCCATGTGGGATGCCATTAAACAAGTGCGTAAAAAGCATCCCGTACCGCAAGAACGATTTCCGGGTGATGTGCCCGATATCACCGGCAAATACAACACCAAGACGTTGGAAAAGATTCTGGATGCCGAGGGCAGCCTTAACGGGCAGGTGCTGAAATTCACGTTCGGGCGCAGCGCCAGAATGCACGGTGTGGAATTTGGCGCATCCATGGGCCTGTCCACCTGGGCCGCCTTCTCCGGGAATGAGAAGCAGGCGGTCGTCGATGGGGATTTTGCCATGACCGCGGACGAGATCCAGCCGGTGATGCGGACGCTGCGTCAGGCGGGCATCCACATCGTGGCGCTGCACAACCATATGACCGGTGAAACGCCTTCCTACTATTTCCTGCATTATTGGGGCAAGGGCAAGCCCGAGGATCTGGCGAAAGCGATACGGGCAGCGCTGGAGACGCAAAGATGAATTGAGAGTGGGATTCGTGATTTGACGGGTTATACGGGGTCGATCAGCGTGACCAACTTTTCCATCAATATCAGCGAGGCATTATTCGAAAGTTGCTGGCCTTCTTCGATGTACTCCCAGACCGTTGCATCGCTTTTCCAGCCGCCTTGTTTCTTGATCAGCTCGAAGTCTACCCGTTCTCGAGCCGCCGAAGTGGAGAGGCCGCGGCGAAAACTGTGACTGCTCAACTCGGGCACGAAGTCGAACTGACAGGCCTTGCCCAGGGTTTTGAGCAAGTCATTAATTGCCCCTGGGTTCAGAGGCCTGGGCGTCACCTGATCCCAGCGGTTAGCCGGCCTAAAGAGCGGGCCGCTATCAATCTCAGCGCTATCCATCCAGGCCTTGATTGCTTTAGCCGGACAACAACCTGGCGTACCGAAAGGTAAGGCGCGGGCCAGCCCTGCCGCCTGTTGATCCGTTTTGGAGCGCGGCAACCGGATGATCAGGCCTTCCGGCTCCCAATTCAGATCACTGATTTGAATGGCCACCAGTTCGCTGCGACGAAAAGCGCCGAAAAAGCCGGTCAACACCAGGGCGATATCCCTATGCTTCTTTTTGCTATCCGGCAAACACCGCAGGTAATCCACCATTTGTGCGATGTGTTCCAGGCGTAGGGCCTTGGCCTTGCGTTTGGGTTGGCCATGAGTGCGACGAATGCCTTCCATGGTTTTCCGCACCAGGGGATCGCGCACCGGATCAGTGACGCCTTGGTAATGGTGCCACTGGCTAATGGCGGTGAGGTGGAGATCTAACGTCCGGGCGTTGAGCGATTCGGCCCTGGCGAGCAGATAGCGCACCACCGTATCTCGGTCAGTCGGCAACCGGCCACCCCATTTCTCAAATTGGCGAATGGCGGATCGGTAGGCCTTGCGGGTGTTATCGGAGGTGGCCGCCTGGAGGTAGTGCCGCAGTGACTCGGATTCCCGATGAGCAATCTGGTTCGATTCCTCATTACGTAATGCTAAGTCGGTGGCCATTTTGGGTGGTTTGGTGTTCATGAATTGGATTCCTATCGGTGTCACCAGAAAGGCGGCTATGTACCGGCGTTACAAGCAGAAGATTTTCAGCTTAATACCATAACCAACGATAACATTTATTATCGAAGGTTAACAATTGAAACTCAAGAAACTTTGATAAGCATAAATATAATGTTATATTACGTGTTACATAATACGTTACTAAATAGTTTGAGAGGAAATCTCCCTATGGCACGCGCCGGAGTCACTTTCCACGATGTCGCCAAAGCCGCCGAAGCCATCAAAACCCAAGGCCAGGAGCCTACGGTGGATCGAGTGCGGGAACATATGGGCACCGGCAGCAAAAGCACCATCGCGCCGCTGCTCAAGCGTTGGCGATCAGACAACGGAGAGGCAGCCGATATCGGTGGACTCCCGAACGACCTGGTGGAGGTAGTGAAATCACTCCACGAGCGGGTACAGCAGATGGCCGACCACCGTATTGAGGAGACCCGTCAGGAATTTGAGGCGTCAAATAAAGAACTCCGCAAAGAATTGGCCGATTCCAAAAACACCATCGCGCAACTTACTGCCCGACAACAGGATCTTGAGAGCCAGATTGAACGGCAGAACAAAGAAAAAAGCGCGTTAGACAAGTCTCTGGAAGATGTGCGTATCAGCGTGGTCAAAGCCGAGGCCCAACGAGACGAAGCCATTGTGCGAACCGCTGAATTAAAGGAAAGTATTGCGGAACTTAAGCAGGAAAATAAGGACATCCGCGATCATTTTGAACATTATCAGCAGCGCACTGCCGAAGACCGTCAGCAAGA
>CAJWMQ010000147.1 GCA_913042895.1 uncultured Verrucomicrobiales bacterium
TACGAACGGGCCGTTGGGCTTTATGCCTCGATGATTAATATAAATGCCTATCACCAGCCGGGGGTTGAGGCTGGGAAAAAGGCGGCAGAGCGTGTGATTGAACTGGAATTGGAGCTTTTTGAGTGTCTGATGCGCCGCGACGGGCATCCCATGAAGGTTGATGATTTGGCCATGGAAATGCAGGCGGTGGATGATATTGAGACGATTTATAAGATCTGCGAGCACCTTTGTGCCAATGGGCGGTTAGCAAAATTGCCTGGGGAAGGGCCGTTTGAGGTTCAGTATACTTTTCCGGATTCCTCTAATGAGCTTCCGATATCCTAAAGACTTCGACGTCATTGTCTTGGGCGCCGGGCACGCGGGCGTGGAGGCGGCATTGGCGGCAGCTCGGATGGGCTGTGAGGTGCTTATGCTCACCACTAACGTGGATACCATTGGGCAAATGAGCTGTAATCCGGCAATTGGAGGCTTGGCAAAGGGCCATTTAGCTCGGGAAATTGACGCTTTAGGCGGTGAAATGGGCCGGTGTACGGATATGACGGGCCTGCAATTTCGGATGTTAAATACCGGCAAAGGGCCGGCTGTTTGGGCGCCACGGGCCCAGTGTGACAAAAAAGCATACCAGTTCCGCATGAAATGGGTTTGTGAGCGTGAGCCGAATTTGACAATTCAACAAGGTCAGGCCGATTCGTTTCTCCATCGGGATCGTGAAGTCTATGGGGTGCGGACGGTTATGGGCGTGGAATATCATGCTCAAACAGTGGTAATCACGACCGGCACATTTTTGCGAGGCCTCATGCATGTGGGAGATGCTCAGCAGAAAGGAGGGCGGTCAGGCGAGGCGGCGGCCACCGGATTATCCGCCGCACTTCAAGAGGTAGGCCTTGAATTGGGGCGGCTCAAAACTGGTACACCGCCCCGGCTGCTTAAGCGTTCCATTGATTTCACGCGACTGGAAGAACAGCCTGGGGATGAGCCCGTGCCTTACTTTTCATTTTGGCAGGATGATTTGTTCCACGTGGAACATTCCGGAGTGAATCAGGAGGATATTGGGCATTCGGAAGGCAAATATCCCCCGGGTTCTGTGTTGGATCGATTAAATGGCCAATTGCATTGTTGGATGAGTGAAACCAGCGAAAAAACCGCCGAAATAATCCGGGAAAATCTACATAAATCACCGATGTATTCGGGCCAAATTGAGGGAGTGGGACCACGGTATTGCCCTTCAATTGAAGATAAGATTGTGCGTTTTGCTGATAAGTCAACCCATCAGATCTTCATTGAGCCGGAAGGCATTGCGACCGATGAGTTGTACATAAACGGCTTTTCCACCTGTCTTCCTTTTGATGTGCAATATGAAATGGTGCGGACAATTCGGGGTTGTGAAAATGCCGAAATCCTGCGCCCTGCGTATGCGGTGGAGTATGATTATTCGCCGCCACGTCAGTTACATCCATCCCTAGAAACGAAGCCGTGCCGGAACCTTTTCTTGGGCGGCCAGATAAACGGCACTTCTGGATACGAAGAAGCCGGTGCCCAAGGCTTGGTGGCCGGGGTCAATGCAGCTCGACGCGTTCAGGGTGAGGAGCCGTTGGTGCTTCGGCGCGATCAGGCATACATCGGGGTGTTAATTGATGATCTGATCACCAAGGGAACAAACGAGCCATATCGTATGTTTACCAGCCGCGCTGAGTACCGATTGTTGCTCCGGCAAGATAACGCTGATTTAAGATTAACTGAAATCGGTAACGATATAGGGACCGTAAAAAATCGTAATTATACCAGTTTTAGCATTAAAAAGCAATCTATAAACAGCGAAATCGAACGCCTTAAAAAGACCTTTGATGGCGCAGTGTCTTTGGAGCAATTGCTTAAGCGGAATGAAATGAGTTATGAGAAACTGCCTCAAGCCAGACATGATTTGCCGGCGATGGTTAAGCAGCAGGTTGAGATAATTGTTAAATATTCAGGTTATATCGATAGGCAAGAAGGCGAGGTGGCGCGTTTCCGGCAGATGGAAGATAAGCAAATACCGGATTGGTTGGAGTATGAAAACATCTCTGGGTTGAGAAATGAATCTCGGCAAAAACTCACGGATCATCGGCCAGCGACTTTGGGGCAGGCTTCACGCATTTCTGGGATTTCGCCCTCGGATGTTAGTCTTATTATGGTGCAAATGAAACGGGGCCCAAAGAGCGCGGTCGAGGATGGAAAAATTGAAAATGGGCCGCACAACACATGTTGTGGGGATTTGTAAGAACTGTAACGTTATTTATCGTCTTTACTCAGCATTGTATTGATTTTTTCTGAGTTTTCTTCGGCTTTCCGACTTAATATTAAAAGATTCTGGCTTAGTTTTTGGCTCATTTCTTGGAGTTGTTTTTCCATCTGGATGAGTTCCTGTTTAATGTCTGTTTCAGCGGAGGCTTTTCTTTTGAAAGCTTCGGCGAGTTCGGTTTCTTTTCGTGCATCATCCATGCCGGTGAGCATGACGCCGACAAAGAGGTTCAGGACAATCATGGCTCCCGTGAGGATAAAACTTACAAAGAAGGCGCTGGCGAGTACCGGGTGGGCGTTTGATGTGATCTCATTTCTTGCAATTCCGAGCTGTTCGAGGGCGGCATAGGTGGTGGCGTCATAGCCATAATTAGCACTACCGTACATGTTGATGTACATCAAATCCGTCCAGTCCTCTAACGTTACTGCTCGAAATAAAGACAGCATTGATGTTTGCAAATTCCTGAAATGCAAAGGATCGTTATCGCTAAAGAGGAAGGTTGCCATGCATCCGTAGATGTAAAAGTGGAGTAATCCGAGTAAAAACACGTATCCAATGGATGGGATGCTTTTTAGCACGGCATTGACCAGGACTTGGAGTCGTGGGACGGCGGAGACCAGTTTGAGAACGCGCAGGACGCGGGCTAGGCGAAGGACGGCGACAAATTGGCTGTTTTGGATCGGCAATAGGCAGATAGCCACGATGGAAAAATCAAAGATGTTCCAAGGATCCTTAAAGTAATTCCATGGGGTTTTGCCTTCGGCGATTACTTTGATGACCACTTCCAGAACGAATATGCCGAGGATGATGCGGTCCAGCAGTGTTAGGAGATCGTGATGTTCGGCCTCGAAATCCTTGTAGGTTTGCATGCCCACCACCACGCCGGCGAGGAGGATGATCCCGAGGATGAAGTTTTGGAATGCCGGGGCGACCGCAATACGTTGGCAGATTTTCACCATAAGCGCTGAGCCGAAAGATACGGAGCATGGCGCAGGCGGCAATGGCGGGTTATTCTCAGTGGGTTATGTGTTTACCGTGGTGTAAGGCATGGCTTCGATGAGCTTGGCCTTGACGTCATCTGAGATGAGATTGCCTTTGAGGTTGAGAAATTTTAGGTGCTTGAAGCCCTTGAGCCATTCGGCAGAGGCATCGGTGAGCCGGTTGTAATTCAAGGTCAGGCTCTGCAGTTTTTTAAACGCAGCCAAATGGATGACGCCATCATCGCGAATACCGTTTTCGCCCAGATCCAAATTGGTGAGATGCGCCAGTGGCTTCAGGTACTCCAGTCCCACGTGGGTGATATTGGTGCTGGAAAGATTCAGGGACTCGAGTCCGCGCAACTTGGCAATTTCTTCCAGTCCCAAATCCCCCACGCGCGTGGCCGAGAGGGACAAGCGCTTCAGGGAATGCAGCTTGGAAATACAGACGAGGGCATCATCGCCCAGCTCGGTGATATCGAGAATCAATTCCCGCAAGTGCTGTAGCCCCACGAGGCTGGGGGCGCCGGCGTTGGTGATCGCGCAGTCCGTGGCATCCAGACTTTCTAAATGCGTCAATTTGCCTATTTCCTTAAAGCCGTCATTGCCCACCTTCACCGTGTACTTGATGAACAACAGCGTGATCTCGCCGCTGGCATTGGTCTCCACGCGGCGGGCAATGGACTTTATCGCCCAGTAGACCTTGCCGTTATGGGCGGCAACAGCTTCGAGCAAGGGATCCGGCGGTGTTTCCGGTTGATCGGATTGATCGGGCATAAAACCTCCTCCCAACCATAGGCAGAGGGCTCGCGGCTGCACAGGAAAAAGCTAGAAACACCCGCTCTCAATTGGCCGGTACGCGTCCGGCGGCGGGCCGGGCCTGAGATAAGTCTGGACCTCCATGGGGGCTCCTGAATTAATTTGCACTTGGATGCTTTCGCGTCGGTACCAGTCCGGATGTCCCTCGAGCCGGTCGAGCTGCCGCATCATGGTCGGTGAGATTTCCCAAACCTCGCCATGAACCGACATCGCCTCATCAGTGACCTTGGGATGCCGGTATAGATAAGGAATTTCCTCCACCTCGGGCGCATAATCATCGGCTCCAAGATAAAAGCCAAACCGCGCCACGGTCTTCGCTTCCCCAATAAATTCCGCTTCGTCCAGTAGGGCGTGATTACAAAAACCCCGTTTCAAGGTACCGTAAACAAACACCCGTTCCCGCGGCGCATCGCTCATGGGGGGAGGGTAAAAGAAAAATGGTGGGAGGAACAGGATTCGAACCTGTGAAGGCATAGCCAACTGATTTACAGTCAGTCCCGTTTGACCGCTTCGGTATCCTCCCACTCAAGGGGCGGCGAACCTAGTCGAATCGTTCGCTTGTGACAACCTAGAAAATCCGCTGCTGACCCGGCGTATCGGCTCGCTTGCCATTGCCGCCGCCTCGGCCTACCTTGGCCGCCCATGTTTGATTCGCTGAGCAGCAAACTTCAGGGTGCGTTTAAGAACCTGCGCGGGCTGGGTAAGATTTCGGATGACAATATCTCCGAGGCCCTGCGCGAGGTGCGCATGGCGTTGTTGGAGGCGGACGTCAACTTCAAGGTGGCCAAGCAATTCCTCGCTCGCGTGAAGGAGAAATCCCTCGGCGAAGAGGTGTTGGCCAGCGTTCAGCCGGGTCAGCAGATCGTGAAGATCATTCACGATGAACTAGTCACGCTACTCGGCGATACCAACGCCAAGCTCGAGACTGGCGGTAATCCCACCTGCATTATGATGGTTGGCTTGCATGGTGCGGGTAAAACCACCTCCAGCGGCAAGCTCGCCAAGCTGATTAAGAAACAGGGCCGCCAACCGCTGCTCGTCGCGGCGGATGTGTACCGGCCGGCGGCGATGGATCAGCTGGAGACACTCGGTCAGCAGGTCGATGTGCCTGTGCTCGCGCACAAGGGGGAGAAGGATGTGCAGAAGATCGCCCGCGCCGCCATGGAGGAAGCCCGCGCGCAGGCCTGTAATGTGTTGATCTTTGATACTGCGGGCCGGTTGCAGATTGATGAGGATCTCGTTCAGGAACTGATCGATCTTAAGGGCCTGATCAAGCCGCAGGAAATCCTGCTCGTGCTCGATGCCGCCACCGGTCAGGAAGCGGTGAGTGTGGCTACGCACTTTGATGAGGCGCTGGGCATTACCGGTTCCATTTTAACCAAGCTCGATGGCGACGCCCGCGGCGGCGCGGCGCTCTCCCTAAAGAGCGTGACCGGGCGGCCTATTAAATTTGTTGGCGTGGGTGAGAAGCTGGATGAGTTTGAAGCGTTCCATCCCGAACGCATGGCCGGCCGCATCCTTGGCATGGGCGACGTGGTCAGCCTCGTGGAAAAAGCTGCTGAAGCTATCGAGGAGGACGAAGCCGCGCGCATGGAGGAGAAGCTGCGCAAAGGCGAATTTTCGCTGGAAGATTTTCTCGAGCAAATGCGCGCCATGAAAAAGCTTGGCCCCCTTGAGAACATCGTGGGCATGCTCCCCGGCGGTGATGCTGCGTTAAAGGATGCTGATCTCGACAAAGGCCAGGCCGAACTGCGCCGCATGGAGGCCCTGATCTGCGCCATGACGCCTAAGGAACGGCAGCAGCCCAACATCCTCAATGCCAGCCGCCGGCGCCGCATTGCCACCGGAACTGGAGTAAAAGTCTCCGAATTAAATAGTATGCTCAACAAATTCTTCCAGATGCAGCAGATGATGAAGAAGATGGGCAAGATGCAAAAGATGATGGCCAAAATGGGCGGCGGCGATCTTGGCGGTCTTGGTGGCCTGATGGGCCGCTAGGCCTGAGTGCCTTACTCCGGGCGTTGGTAATCGGCCAGTTCGGCGATGAAGGTGCCATGTTTGACTTTGGTGCGGATGCGTAGGACGGCCCGATGGGAATCGGCACTCAGCCATATCTGCAGCTTGGCGTCGGGATCTTTTTGGAACACGCCGCGTAACTGGCCGAGGTCTGGCTCCACCAAGATGGTTTTATAATTCTTATCGCCGATCTGGATTTCTTCCCGCCCAACGACCGTCACCTTGGATTGAAACGTCGCCTTGCCGTCGCACACGGCACTGTCGAATTCCCCTGGGCGGGCGAGGTCCAGTTCGCGAAATTTAAAGATAATGCTGAGCGGGTCAAAGGTGCTCGGTTCGGTATCCACTACGCCATCCGGGTTGCCGTTGAGCTGACGACGGCAACGTTGTTGTTGCGGATCAAATTGCAGCGCCACATTGCGTGAGGCCAAATCCTTTTGCACGGTGTGATATTCGAGCGAGTGGGTGAACTGCGCGTTCACAATCGAGCGGGCATCGTACTGCACCAACCCGCCGAGCGCGCCGCCTTTGAGAGTGAACTGCCAGGCCGTTGTGCCGTTGTGATCAATCTGTTGCGCGGCAAATGTTACCTTGCCGGCCGGCATTTTAAGAAAGCCTTTCTCCATGCGTACCTGATAATGCCCCACCTCGCCATCGGCAAAATGGCGCGGTTGATACACGACGATTGTCTCGGGAGCTGAGGCTTTATCTGCCTTGTTTTCAAAACGCATGCCGGGGCGGGGTTGCCGGTAATTGCTCTCGGTCTTGCCCAGCCACGCAAGTAGCAGCCAGAGGCTGAGCAGGCCGGCGAGACTGATGATGCCGATGAGCGCGGCGCGTTTCATGACCTCAGGATGCCGCCAATCGTTGCCCTTGTAAACGCTGGGCAATGCGCAAGGCCAGCTCGAGACTTTGGGCGTAATTCAGGCGCGGATCGCAGTAGGTTTCGTAACTGCGCGAGAGATCGGCTACGGAAAGTTCCTGCGGTCCGCCCGTGCATTCGGTGACGTCCTCGCCGGTGAGCTCAAAATGCACGCCGCCCAACCTGCTGCCGGTCGCTTCGTGCGCGGCAAACGCGCCCTCCAGTTCGGCGAGAACTGCATCATAATCGCGCGTCTTCAAGCCCGTATTCGTGCTCACCGTATTGCCGTGCATGGGATCGCACACCCATGTGATGGTGCGTCCGGCAGCCTGCACGGCCTGCACCAAGGGCGGCAACGCCTCGGCGATGCGGCCCGCGCCCAGGCGTGTGATGACCGTAATGCGTCCGGGGCGATTAGCTGGCTCGAGAGTCGTGATTAACTCCACCAAATCCGCCGGTGCCATGCTCGGGCCGGCCTTGATCCCGATTGGGTTTTCCAGCCCGCGAAAGTACTCCACATGCGCCCCGTCCAGCTGGCGGGTCCGGTCGCCAATCCACAAAAAATGCGCGCCAAGATTATACCAACGCTCGCCCACCGACTCGGTTAAGGCGGTTTCGTAATCGAGCAACAGCCCTTCGTGTGAGCAGAACAGCTCCACGGTCTTTAGCGCGGCCGTACCGCGGACGCCGGTGGATTCCACAAAATCGATGGCATCGCGAATACGATCCACGATGTCCTCGTAGGCCGCGCGATTGGCGCTGCTGCGCACAAAGCCAAGATCCCAATGGTGTGGATGATGCAGATCGGCGAAGCCGCCATCCACCAGCGCGCGGGCGTAGTTTAGCGTGGCGGCGGAATGATGATAAGCGGAGATCAAACGCCCTGGATCCGGATCACGCGCACTTTTTTGAATTCCGTTAACAATATCGCCTCGATAACTTGGCAATTCATGGCCATCGGCGATTTC
>CAJWMQ010000148.1 GCA_913042895.1 uncultured Verrucomicrobiales bacterium
ACCACGCTCGAATTGGCTGGCGTCAAGCCAGCCGAAAAGGTGGAATTCAAAAGCCTAGTGCCACTCCTCACAGGTAAGACCGATGGGCCTGCCTACGATGCTATTCACGGTGCTTACCTTGGCCTACAGCGCAGCGTGACTATGGATGATTGGAAGCTGATTGTGTATCCTCAGATCAAAAAAGCTCGATTGTATAACATCGGAAACGATCCATTTGAGAAAAACGACCTCGCCCAAGAAGCCAAACAGAGTGCCCGCATTAAAAAACTCTTCTCCCGTCTGCTTGCTCAGCAAAAACAAATGGGCGACACACTCGACCTAGAGGCGATCTTCCCGAAATTGTGAGTGAGGGCGGTTCAATTGAACCGCGCTTTAGCATAATCACACCGGACACGGCCGCCATGGTCCACTCGATTACCTAAATTGAAACGATTGGGCTAACCTTCAAATTTCACCGTACCCACCGTCTACTGTGGTGGTCATAACGGCAAAATTACCGATCCTGACGGTTGTATCCCAGAAATTACCTTCAAACCTAATAACTTCTTTGAATATAACGGCACAATTTTGGGGTATTTAATACATTAACAGATTTAATTTAGGCTCTTATTTATACGGAGTTTTCGACCGAATTGGCATTTTTCATGCTCTGTTCAGCATGGAAAAAAGATTTTTTCGCCATGAGTTTTCAAAAAACATCCATTAAGAGCCGTTATAACGGGACATCACGGGAGTTCAATTTGTTGGAAATTCAGGAACCGGTTCGTTGGATGGGACCTTTTTTGAACTATTCCGGATTTGCTGGTGAAATGTTGAATTTCCTAATTCCCCTGTTGGGTCGAGCAAACGTGGGAGCAACTCAATTAAATCCGGCATATTATTCTAGGAATTATCATCGTGAATTGCCTTGTGATTTACGGTGCGAGGTTGATCAATTATTAGCACGCTATAATGAGTTGAGTGGCGGAATTTCCATTACCCATGGTTCTGGGGATATCGTTTTAGGGATGCCGGATGACTCCGAATTCCGAGTCTTGCGGACAATGTTCGAAACCGATCGCATCGCGCCTTTGTGGGTTGAGCTAATCAAAAGTGTGGATGAAGTTTGGGTGCCATCCAAATTTAATGTCGAAACGTTTCACCGCAGCGGTGTCCCACTGGAGAAACTCAAGGTCGTGCCTGGTGCGGTGGATCCAGTTATGTTTGATCCAAACAGGACCGAACCTCTGAAGTTGCCTAATCCCGCCTCGTATAATTTTCTTTCTATTTTTGAATGGCAGGAAAGAAAAGCTTGGGATGTGCTCTTGGGAGCCTACTTGCGGGAATTTACGATCGACGATGATGTCTGCCTATGGCTTCGGTGCAGCAAAGCGGCGCATATTGTATCTAGACTGGGAAATGAAGCGGCCAGCCCTGAGGAGCAGGTCGAAGCCTTTGCCAGAGAGCAGGGACTTTCCATTTCGCGGTTGCCGCGGATTGAGGTGTTGTCTGATCCCTTGCCGTTGACGTCCATGCCATCGCTGTATCGAGCCATGGATTGCTTGGTTGGTATCTCGCGAGGTGAAGGCTGGGGGCGTCCCCAACATGAAGCCATGATGATGGAATTGCCGGTGATCGCGAGCAACTGGAGTGGTAATACTGAATTCATGAGCCAAACCAATTCCTTGTTGGTCGATTGTGAAATCATTCCGGTACAGCAAGTTGAAAATGAGATGGCGTTTATGGCGGGGCATTATTGGGCCCAACCATCAGAGGAGCACACGCGTGAATATATGCGTGGACTGTTCGATGATCCCAGCCAAGGCCGGCAACTGGGGCAGGTTTCTCGGAAGGAAATGCAGGAGCATTTTAACCCGGAGTCCGTGTCCCACATCGTTATGGAGCGATTACACAACGCTCAGGACCGGGTGAGGACGCGGCGAATGATTCCAGGTTGGAGTCAGCCCTCCGTACCGCGAGTTCGGTGGGAAGGGAGCTTCTTGGATTACGGAAGTTTATCGCACGTAAACCGAAACTTGGTGGAAGCGCTACAATCAAAACACAGTGAAGATTTTGAATGGAGCCTGAATCAATCGGCGATCCAAGGGGCCATCAACACGCCAGATACTTTGCGTGATTGGGAATCCAGAATGAGTGCTGACATAGAATCAATAAATACAGACGTTACAGTTCGACATGGATGGCCACCCAGTTGGATGCGTCCCGTTACAGGAGGTAAGTTTGTGACGATTCAACCTTGGGAGTTTGGGGTTCTTCCGGAGTCATGGGTTAAAGGGTTAGAGCAAGTGGATGAAGCTTGGGTGCCCTCATCGTATGTTAAATCGGCGTATGAGGCGTCCGGAGTTCCAGCCGACAAGGTTGTGGTGATTCCAAATGGAATTGATGAAACTAAATTTTACCCGGAGGCTCCGCCGTTACCACTGGAAACGAACAAGCGATTTAAGTTTCTTTTCGTAGGAGGAACAATTGGTCGTAAGGGGGCGGATGTGTTGCTGAATGCCTTCGCTCAAACATTTAGTGAGGAAGATGATTTGTGTTTGGTGATCAAAGATTTTGGGGGTAAATCATTCTACAATGGGCAGACCATGAAGCAGACCGTTCAAGAATTACAGAGTCGCCCCAACGCTCCTGAAATTCTCTATTTGGATAATGAATTGAGTTCTGAGGAAATGATCGGATTGTATACGGCTTGTAATTGCCTAGTGCATCCTTATCGAGGCGAGGGATTTGGATTGCCTGTGCTGGAAGCCATGGCGTGCGGTTTGCCGGTGATTTGCACTGGAGGAGGAGCGACTGATGATTTTGCAACGGATGCATTTGCTTACCGTTTAAAGTCCGAAGCATTTGAGTTTGGCGATCAAGTGAATGGGGAGCCTTTAGTTCATCAAGGGTGGCTTCTTGAGCCTTCATTTTCAGATTTGAAACAACGACTTCGGTGGGTGTTCGGGCATCAGGATGAAGCCCGAGCTATGGGGCTTAAGGCTTCCCGGCATGCGCATGAATGCTGGAGCTGGAAGGCAGCTGCTAAAAAAGTTGAAATACGACTTAAGTATCTTGCAGGACAGGCGCGCAGAGAAAGGCTGGAGAAAAAACAATCTATTGAGCCGGAGAAGAACCGCCAAGCGTTTTCGGTTCAAGCATTGGTAGCAGCAATTGGAATTTTTGAGCAGTGTGAATCGCCAATTAAATACGCTATTAACGCTGTCGATTGGTCGCTTTATCTGCAGCCAGATTATCCGGAAGCACTCCGATATCATGCGTGGTTAAATGTGCAGGCCGAAGGGTGGGAGGCCGCTCGCAAATCGTATGATCGATTGTTCGAGCTGGGGCAACCACAGTTGGAGGATCTTTTGCCGGCGGCTATGTGTGAGTACAAGGCGGGTAACTCGCCGCGCGCTATCGAACACTGGCGACGGGTTTTGGCATTGGATCCGGACAATGAGCCGGCACGGAATAATCTCTTATCCTTAGGCGAATCTATCGCTGAGCCGTCACGTTTTCTAAACAAAATCCAGCGGGCTGCTGCCGTGTTTTAAGGCAGTTTACCCTGTGCCTCATCAGGATGGTTGGGTAAAGTCTGGCGATGAGATGGTTGCTCCTGATAGCTGTTTTCGCAGCCTTTGTGTCGGCAGATGATAAGTTGAACCGAAATGTGATCCTCCGAGGCAGTTATGCAAACTCGCAGTTGCAGTTTGATAAGCTAAAGACCGGGCGGGTAGCGTTTATGGGCGGGTCCATTACGCAGATGAATGGGTATCGACCGATGGTGGCAGCGTGGCTGCAAAAGCGGTTTCCGAAAACGAAGTTTGATTTTATCAATGCGGGCATTTCCTCGACTTGCTCCACGACCGGAGCTTTTCGTTTGCCGTCCGAGGTGTTGGCCAAGGGGAAGATTGATTTGTTCTTCATTGAGTTTGCGGTGAACGATGATCAGGACGCTGGACATACGTCGCGCGAATGTGTGCGAGGGATGGAAGGGATCATCCGCCAGGCGCGCAAGGCGCAGCCAAATATGGACATTGTGGTGACGCATTTTGTGAATCCCGGAATGCTGGAGCAATTGCGCGAGGGCAAGATACCACTCTCGATGGCGGCGCATGAAAAGGTGCTCAAGGCGTACAATGTCTCTACCATTTTCCTCGCCCGTGAAGTGGCAGATCGCATTGATGCAGGTAAACTGACTTGGGTAGTCTTTGGCGGGACACATCCCAAGCCGGCGGGAAATGCAATCGCTGCCGACATGATTGGGCATCTGCTGGATCGCGCGTGGAGCAAGCCGGTCGCGTCCAAGACGGCACCGCATGCGTTACCGTGGAAACCAGTGGATGAAGGCTGTTATCAGCGCGGACATTTTCTTCTACCGGCGGCCAGTGCAAATGAAGCATGGACGTGGCACGAACCGGATTGGAAACAGATACCAGGAGGATTTCGAAGCGATCCTTTTGCCGGTAAAAAACTACTAACGGCTTCACTGGCCGGGCAGGAAGCCACCGTGCATTTCAAAGGACGCGCGCTGGGGGCCTATGTCTTGGCCGGGCCGGATGCCGGTGTGCTGGAAGTGAACATTGATGGCGGCAAATGGCAGCGAGTGGATTTATATCATCGCCACAGTCGCGGTCTGCATTATCCACGCACGGTGATGTTCGCCGCGGACCTGAAGACCGGCGCGCACACGGCCAAGATTCGGCTCAGCAGCAAATCCAATCCACTCAGCAAAGGGACTGCAGCTCGCGTATTGCAGTTTGTTGTAAATTAGCTCAACGCCTCTGTGGTGGAAATGAACTCCATCGATTCCAGTTCAACAATTGATCATGCCGGGCTTTGGCGTGGGGAAGAGTTGTGGGCACGCGATGACTGGGAGATTCGGCTCACTGCCGATGAGATCGATCAACTTGAACGGGCCGTGGCGGGGTGCGCAGATAGGGAAGTGGATGGAATTGGTCAGGAACATTTTGTGCTCGGTAGTTTTTCAGAACGCCTGAAGTCGGCGCAATGCCAGTTGGAGAACGGGGCGGGTTTTGTGTATGTGCGGGGATTGCCAGTGGACCGGTTTGATGAGGGGCAGTTGCGGCGGTTATTTTGGGGCATTGCTATTCATTTGGGCACGCCAGTTTCGCAAAGTGCGGCTGGTGAGCGACTGTTCAGCGTGGCGGATGCGGGCTATGCGCCGGAGGACGCGCGCAGTCGCGGTCCGAACACGAGCCGGAAGCTGAGCTTTCACACGGACCGCTGCGACGTAATTGGATTCTGTTGTCATCGCCAGGCAAAGCAAGGTGGAGAGAATTACATCGTCAGTTCGATGGCACTGTACAACGCTATTCTGAAACAGCGGCCGGATTTGTTGGCGGTGTTGTGTGAGCCATTTTATTACCTGCGACATACGGTGGATGGCGGTAATGACAGGCCGTGGTGTCGGCAGCCAGTGTTTTCATTTTGCGAAGGTCAATTTGCGGCCAATCTGCTGCGCGTGTTGATCGACCGCGCGCACGCGCATCCGGATCTACCGGACCTCACGCCCGAACAAACCGAGGCGCTCGATTTGGTGGAGGCGTTGTCCAGTGATCCCGCGATGCACGCCACGTTCCGGCAGGAACCCGGCGATATGGTGTTCATGAATAACTGGGTGACTCTGCACAAACGCTCGGCCTTTGAGGATTGGCCGGAACCGGAACGGCGACGGCACATCCTGCGCATCTGGCTCAGCATGCCCAATAGCCGGCCGTTGGACCCGATGTTTGCCGACAACTACGGAGCCGTAGCGGCCGGAGTACTTCGGGGTGGGATGAAGCCGAAAACTTGAACTACAAAGGCACAGAGAACATAGAGAATTCCCGATTCAACGGTCTGTGTTCTCTGTGCCTCTGTGTTAAATTGAACGCGCACGTACCATGAAAATTGTTTTCATCCTCATAGTTTTGTTCGCCTTTGGGCTGAACGCAATGGGTCGACCAAACGTCATTCTGATTTTTACTGATGACCAGGGCATGAATGACGTGGGGGCATATGGCAGCGAGATTGCCACGCCGCATATCGATTCGTTGGGGCGCGATGGGATGAAGTTTTCGCAGTGGTATGTGGCGTCGTCGATCTGCACGCCGTCACGGTTTGGGTTGTTGACGGGGCAGTTTCCGACGCGATCGCGCGACGGGTTGTTGAGCGCGTTGATGTTTCTGAACGATAAGGAACGAGGGATTCAATCGGGTGAGGTGACCTTTCCGTCGTTACTGCGAAAGAGCGGGTATCACACGGCGTTGATCGGTAAATGGCATTTGGGTCATGGAGCAAAAACATTTTTGCCGACGCGGCATGGGTTCGCCGAGTTCATTGGGCACACGGGCGGGTGTATTGATTTTTACACGATGCGTTACGGCATTCAGCGGGATTGGTATCACGGCGAGAAACACGTGGATGAGTATGGATACGCGACGGATCTCATCACGAGCGAGGCCGTGAAGTTTTTAAAGCGACAGAAAAAGGACCGGCCGTTTTTCCTGTATCTCGCATACAACGCGCCGCACTTCGGTAAAGGCTGGGATCCGACGAAGGAACTAGCGGTCAATATCATGCAACCGCCGCCGGCAGATTTGGAGAGGGTGGGGCACATTAAGGATCCCGTGCGGCGGACGTTTGCGGCGAAGGTGGTGAACATGGACGATGGCATTGGCCGCGTCTTGGCGGCGTTGAAGGCTAATGGGCAGGAGCGGAATACGCTGGTAATTTTTATGACCGATCACGGCGGCGATTATGAATTCGGCGGCAGTAACAAGCCGTTCCGCGGTGAGAAGGCCACGCTCTTTGAGGGTGGCATTCGGGTGCCCTGCTTGATGCGTTGGCCTGGCCGGATCAAGGCGGGCAGCACAAGTAACGAAATTCTGAGTGCGCTGGATTTGTTTCCCACTATTTGCGCTCTGGCGAAGGTGGATGTGGCCGAGCGAAAATTGGATGGCGAGGATATTTCTGGCATCCTGACAGGCCTACAGGAGACCTTGCCGGCGAGAGAGTTGCTCTGGCACACGGGCTCGCATGCGGAGCTGAAGCGCGGCACGTGGACGGCCCTAAGGCAGGGGGATTGGAAGTTTCTGGAGACTTCGATGGGCGACCAGTTTCTATTTAACGTTGCACAGGATCCGCACGAGAAAGCGAACCTAAAGGTGCAGCATCCGAAGCTGTTCAATGATTTGCGTAAACGGCGGGATGTCTTATTAAAGGAGTGCCTGCCCAAATAAAAACGGGCGCCGGTAAGGGCGCCCGCTGGATAGATGGATTGCCGGCCGATTAGGCGATCGATTTGCCGGTGCTTTCGAGGTCGTCGCAGGCTTCAACGAGGCGGGCGGCCATGGCTTCCTCGGCCTTCTTGAGATAGGAACGCGGGTCGTACACCTTTTTGTTGCCAACCTCGCCATCGATCTTCAGCACACCTTCCACGTTGGACATGATGTGGCTGGCGACGGGGCGGGTGAAGGCGTACTGCGTGTCGGTGTCGATGTTCATCTTCACCACGCCGTACTCGAGCGTTTCCTTAATCTCGTGCTTCGCGGAGCCGCTGCCGCCGTGGAAGACGAGGTCGAATTTCGCGCTCTCGCCATGCTTGCCGATCACGGCGTCTTGGCCTTGCTTGAGGATGTCTGGCCGCAGCTTTACCGCACCGGGCTTGTAGGCGCCGTGCACGTTGCCGAAGGTGGCAGCAAACATGTACCGGCCAATGCCATTGAGGCTCTCGTACACCTCGAGCATATCCTCGGGCGTGGTGTAGAGTTTCTCGGCGGGCATGTCTTCAGTGCCAGCCGCGCCATCTTCCTCACCACCGACCACGCCGGCTTCCACCTCGAGGATGATTTCATTGGCGGCGCACAACTCGAGGTATTCCTTCGAGATGGCCATGTTTTCCTCCAAGGGCAGAATGGAGGCATCGAGCATGT
>CAJWMQ010000149.1 GCA_913042895.1 uncultured Verrucomicrobiales bacterium
CTTCTGAAACACCAGAAAGCACTTCACGAGGCCTGCGAGCGGTGGTTTCAAGCCGCCGCCCATCCCGCCAAGCTTAAACGGGCGCTGGCCAAGGATTATCCGGGCCTCAAAAAAGTTTCATTCGATTACGGCGTCATGGAGCATGCGCATAATGTGCTCGTGGCTGATGGGGATTTCGACTGGGACGATCTTGGAGCATGGCCCGCGCTCGCTCGCCACCTGAAGGCCGATAGCGAAGGCAACTGCGCAGAGGCGGATTTTGTGCACGTGGATTCCGCCCGCAATGTGATCTTTGATGCCCGCTCCAAAAAAACCCGCAAACCCATCGCCTTGGTTGGACTGCGTGATTGCGTGATTGTGCAAACGGACGACACCACCTTGGTTGCGCATAAAAAAGCCACCGCAAAAATGCGCGAACTCGTGGCCAAGCTGGCATCGGATAAAGCCTACCGTAATCTCACCTAATCAACGCCCAGTAGCGTGCGCTGCCACGGGAGCACATCTTCAAACACCCCGTCTGCCTCACAAGCCAGCCGCACCATCGTGGCTCGGCTCGCAATAATCGTAGGATCGATTTCTAATTTCTCCGCCTCCCGGTTCCGGCGGGATTGGATTTCTTCAAAGCGTTTCTTTTGAGCCGGTGAAATGTGTTTACGCGGGGGTGGTCGGTGCTTGGTCGGGCAATCATTTTCGGGCACTGCGCGCCCGGCTTTGATGCAGCCCCGCAACTCGCGGCGACGATGTTCGGGCATGCGCCTAGGGATAAAGTCATTTGCATCCTTACCCGTTTGTAGAGATTCGGACATCTTGATCATGGCATCCGGTGTAAGGATAAAAAATGGCGGTCGATTCCTGCGCTGCGCCTCTTTCTCCCGCCAATTCCATAATTCACGCAGCACGGCCAAGGCTCGCGGCTCTAATTTGGCGCTCCCTTTAATTCGCCAAACCTGATCGGGGTTTACTTTACGAGGGGCAGAGTTATCACGCACCAATCGGCCACATTCCTGCGCATGCCAATCCGTGCGGCCCTTGGCTCGCAACTCATCGCGCAAAGCATCTACGAGTAGGCGTAAATGGCGGGTGTCATTACGGGCATATTCTTCCATCTTTTCCGTCAAGGGACGCTGCGCCCAGTTTGCTTTCTGGGACGTTTTCTCAAGCTCAACTCCAAGGATTTCCTGACATAAATGAGATAATCCAAAGGAAGTACGGCCTGTGAGCCGTGCAGCCAGCATCGTGTCGAAAATTCGGTTAGGCACAAAATCATGCCCTAACTTGAAAAGGCGCACATCGTAATCCGCTCCGTGCATGAGGATCGTGTGCCGATTTAATGCAGCAAACAAACCACTCAGATCCAGCTGTGCCAAAGGATCGACGAGGACGTCCTGGCCGGGAATCGTGATTTGAATCAGGCAAAGTTTTTCCGGATAAGCATGCAAACTATCCGCCTCCGTATCGAGCGCCGTCCATTCAGCCTCTTCCAAGTCGGCCACAAACGCACCCAGCAAATCCTCCCGGTCAATCACCGCGGCGCAGTAAACCGGAGGAGCCAAAGGACGTCGAGCATCGGTCCTACCAATTATTAACAGAATCAATTTGCCCCGCCCATGACCCGCGTCTAGAGTACGCCAACGGAAGGGTGGCTGAGTCCGGCTTAAGGCGCTCGATTCGAAATCGAGTGAACGGGAAACTGTTCCGTGGGTTCGAATCCCACCCCTTCCGCCATTACCTGATCGCCTTCGCTCATCATGAAAATCATCGATATGCATGTGCACATGGTGGGCAATGCCGTCAGCAGGAACGGGTGTTGGGTGCGCGTCACCGGCTTCAAGGCGCCGCTCTATAGCTTGATGCTCCGTAAACTGGGGCTTCGCTATTCGCACCTTCAATCGCCGGACTTCGATGACCTTTTCCGGGATCGGCTGCTTGGTTTTATTCGGGGTTCGAAAATTGATGCCGTTTGCCTTCTGGCGCAGGAAGCCGTTTACCGCGAGGATGGCTCACTTTGGTCAGATGCAGGGAATGCCTTTGTGCCCAACGAATACGTGCTCCAACTGGCGCGTGACCACGAGGAGTTCATCCCGGCCGTTTCCATCCACCCTGCCCGCCCGGATGCGATGAAGGAACTCGACCGCTGTCTGGAAGACGGTGCGGCCATGATGAAATGTTTACCCAACTGCCAGAACATTAATTGCAGCGACAGCCGATTCAGGCCGTTTTGGAATCGCATGGCCGAAGCCGGCCTTCCGCTTTTGGCCCACACCGGAGGTGAGCATACCTTGCAGGTGATCAACGCCGATTACGCCAATCCTGAAATACTCCGACTGCCGCTAGAATGTGGCGTGAACGTTATCGCCGCTCACGCAGCCACCGGCAGCGGTTTGATGGATCCCAATTATGTGCCGAGACTTATTGAAATGATGGTGGAGCATTCCAATTTATATGCGGACAGCAGCGCCTTAAATGTCCTCACACGCAGCCACGGCTTGCGTCCTTGTCTGGAAAATGAACTCCTTGCTTCGCGTCTGGTTCATGGCAGTGATTACCCCGTGCCGACCTCGCCATTCCCTGCATGGCTGCGCGGTTTGATTGATTCGGATCAATGGGATGCCATCCGGCAAATCGACAACCCCATCCAAGCAGACTATCAAACAAAGCAGGCGATGGGTTTCCCGCCCGAACATTTCACGCGGGTCAACAGTCTTCTGCGAATTGCTACAAAAGCGCCTTGAGCGCCGCCAGCACGCGGCCCACATTTTCCTCGCTAGAAGAATAGCCCATCAGGCCAATGCGCCACACCTTGCCGGCCAATGGCCCCAGTCCCGGGCCGATCTCAATACCGTGATCATTCAGGAGCGCCTTGCGAATACCGGCCTCATTCGTCCCTTCCGGAACGGTGACGGCGTTGAGCTGCCAGAGCTGATAGCCTTTCTGTGAGGCAATGCCCAATCCTATTTCAGCCAACCCATTTTTCAGTCGGAAATGATTAGTCTCGTGACGAGCCCAGCGATTTTCCAGCCCTTCATCAAGTACCAGCCGCAACGACTCATGCAGGGCATAGTTCATCGTGATTGGCGCCGTGTGGTGATAAACCCGCGCGCCATCACCCCAATAGTTCGCCAGAAGATTGACGTCGAGATACCAACTTTGAACGACGGTTTTCCGTCCTGCGATGACTTCCATAGCCCGAGGACTCAGAGAAACCGGCGCTAAACCAGGCGGGCAACTCAGGCATTTTTGTGTGCCGCTATAAATGGCATCCACTCCCCAATCATCGACGCGGACTGGGCAACCTCCCAGTGAGGTCACCGAATCCACCAGGAACAACGCGCCGGCGTCATGGGTCAGCTTTGAAATTTCGTCCAAAGGCGTCAACGCGCCAGTTGAAGTTTCCGCGTGCACAATCGCCACGAGCTTGGGGCTCCGGCCGTTGAGCGCCTCGGCGATTTGCGCCGGCTCGATAATGCGGCCCCATTCCGCCTCTACCTTCACCACTTCAGCGCCGCAGCGCGCCGCAATATCAGCCATGCGGGTTCCGAAAACACCATTGATCCCGATCACCACCTCGTCGCCCGGCTCAATGAGATTGGCAAAACAAAATTCCATGCCGGCACTGCCTGTGCCGCTAATAGGAAATGTCATTTTGTTTTTTGTAAGAAACACCTGCCGCAGCATATCTTTAATTTCCTCCATTATCGTCACAAATGATGGGTCCAGATGCCCGACCAAGGATTGCCCCATGGCTTCGAGCACGGAGGGCGGCACATCACTGGGCCCGGGGCCCATGAGTGTGCGTTGGGGTAGAGTAAAAGCCTGCGTTGTCATCGAGTTTTAATGGGACTGATTTTCTTTTGGGCCCGGCGAATAATTTGCCCCGGCCCGGCGCCATTGTGGCGATCATTTTCTACAACCACCACGCCATTGACAATCACCCAACGAAACCCAGTGGCGTAAGCATGCGGTTTTTTAAAGGTGGCATTATCCTTAACCATAGCCGGATCGAACACCACGACATCTCCCGCGAAACCTGCCTGCAAACGGCCCCGCCCATGTAATTGAAAGGTGCGCGCCGGCAAGTCGGTGAGTTTGCGAATGCCCTCGGTCAGCGATAGTTGCTCATGCTCACGTACATAATGTCCCAGAAACCGAGCGGCGTTTCCGTAGCCTCGCGGATGCGGCACCCCCTGATTAAAGGCACGCACGCTGCTGTCGCTGGCAAACATGGTTTGTGGGTGCTTCAAAAACGCGCGCGCATCTTCTTCGCTCATCCCATGAAAAACAGCGCTCGCACCGCCATTCAGTTCAACCTCCATAATCAAGGCGATCTGATGATCCAGAGTCGCGGCCCCGTAACGCAATTGCGCAGCCTGCACGACACTTAATCCGTTATACCGAGGATCCTTTTTGTGCCAGGCGATCACGGCGTACGAGTAATCTTCACGCTGGCGGGCCTTTAACCTAGATTTCATCCACGCGACTGTTTCCGCATAACGCTCCCGATCTCGGATGCGCTCCGCGTAAGCCGCCACACCACCAGCCAACAGGTCATCGGGAAGCAGCTGTCTGAGGCTCGTGCTGGAAGCTGTGTAGGCGTACTGATCATGCGTCAACCGGAGGCCTTCCTTTCGGGCTGCATTGAGCTTGGCCAGCAGTTCGTTATGGCGGCCCCACATCGGTCGCCCTGCAAGTTTTAAATGGGAAATATGCACATGCAATTTGGCTTCGCGGCCGATACGACACACCTCATCCACCGCCTTGAAAATATTAGTACCCTCGCTCCGCATATGGCTGACGTAGATACCTCCGTGTTCCGAGACTGTTTTCGACAAGTCAACCAGCTCATCGGTTTTGGCAAAAGTACCAGGGAGATAAATCAAACCGGTGGACATCCCTAAGGCCCCATCGTTCATACCTTTGGTGATATATAGCTTCATTTCCTCAAGTTCTTTTGCCGTGGGCGGTCGACGAAAGGATTTACCCATAACCTGATTACGAACTGTTCCATGGCCGATCAATGAAGAAATGTTTGGCGAAAACCCCACTTGATTCATACGCCCAAAGAACTCGCCGATATCGAGCTTGGACGAGCCGCAATTCCCTAACACGAGCGTGGTGACGCCCATGCGCAGGAAATTCTCTGCCTTGGGATGGTAGATGATGTTTTCCGCATGGGTGTGAACGTCGATAAAACCGGGCGCCACAACGAGTCCTGTGGCATCCAAAGCCTGCCGGCCACGAACGGGATTTTGATCAACCGCAACGATGCGTCCCTGATGAATAGAAACATTGGCCTGAACAGGCTCCCGACCAGTGCCGTCGTAGACGAGCCCATTGAGCAGCACCAAGTCTACCGCCGCATCCAGCTGTAGGCTGAAAATCCAGAAAAGAAGTGCCGCTTGAAAAGCGTGCATGCGATTAACATTCGCCGATCTGCGAAGCGTAACCCGCGGCATCCAGTGCGCCGGACAAGTCGGGCTCGCCGGAGATTTTCAATTTGAAAAACCACCCCTCGTCGTAAGGGCTTTCATTAACCTGTTCGGGGGCATCTTCAAGAGCGCTGTTAATCTCGGTGATTTCACCGGCGATTGGCGCATACAAATCACTGGCCGTTTTGACCGACTCAACAACACCACACCCTTCGCCCACTGCCAATGTGCGGCCCACCTCCGGCAGCTCCACATACACGATATCAGTCAGCTCGGCTTGGGCATGATCGGTGATGCCGACCACCGCAGTATCACCTTCAATACGGATCCATTCATGTGAGGCGGTGTATTTAAGATTATCAGGAATGCTGCTCATGTTTTTTGGTATAAAGGTTTCTTGCGGAGTTCCGCCGGGAAACGGCGGCCGCGAATTTCGATTTCAATTTCTGTGCCACGCTTGGCGTGGGGTTGATTAATGTACGCCATGCCGATGCCCGTCCGAAGTGAAGGGCTTTGAGTGCCACTGGTCACGGCGCCAATTTTCTCATCGCCGACCCATACGGTATAACCCTCGCGGGGCGGTGGTGATTTGGCGGTCATGGCAAAGGCCATATTACGGCGGGTTAAGCCTTCTTTCTCTTGAAAACCCAATTCTCCACGTCCCCGGAATGATTTTTCCATATCCACAAAAAAGCCCAATCCGGCCTCAAGCGGAGAAACATCTTCGCTTAATTCGTGACCGTACAGAGGGTAGCCCATTTCCATGCGCAAAGTATCGCGCGCACCCAGCCCAGCGGGCTTGACGCCGTGGTCGCGCCCCAATTCCATGATTCGCTCCCAAAGGATTTTAATAATTTCATTCGGCGCAATCAGTTCAAAACCATCCTCGCCGGTGTAACCGGTGCGAGATACATACACATCCTTCCCTTCAAAAATAAACGCGTCGATTTGGTTTTTCTCCAGCGCCGCGGGGCGTTCCACGGCGATGAGCCCGGACTCGGGGAACAGCTGACTTATGAAACGGTTCACGTGCGGCCCCTGTACAGCCACAGCTGACAGGTTGTCTGACTCGTCCACCACATTGACTGTGCAGGTGGATTCGAACTCCGCGACCAGACGTTGCAATTCCGACAAGTCTTCCGCGATGCGGGAGGCATTAACCACCAGCAGGTAAACTTCCTTGGCAACCCGGTAAACATAGAGATCGTCCAGCACGCCACCGTGATCATTACACATGAGCGAGTACTGAGCTTCTCCCACGCCCAGCTTGGAGGCCGTGTTGGTTAGCGCATGATCGAGAAATTCCGCAGCACGTGCGCCGCCGACCATCAATTCCCCCATGTGAGAGATATCAAACAGGCCGCATGCTTCGCGCACAGCACGGTGCTCGTCGACAATACCCGTGTATTGAACAGGCATTTCCCACCCGCCAAAATCAATACAGCGAGCCCCTAAAGCCTGATGCGTCTCAAACAGGGCCGTACGCCGAGGGTCAGTCATTGATTAACCCCACTTCTCGAGAATCACCTGTTCCTTGGACGCGCCGAGCTCGTCCTTAACCAGCGTCTCGGCCATTTCCACCAGCGCGTTCGGACCACATCCGTAAAAGACCGTACTGCCGAGGTTATCGACGTGTTCCTTAATCCAGTCCGCATCAATGCGGCCTCGACGTCCTTCCCAAGGGTCGTCATCGGTAAGCCGCGTGCAGGTCACGAGAAACTTGAAATTGTGATTCTCCTTCGCCAGTTCGTGGAATTCATCATTGAAGATAATGTCGTCAGTCGTGCGCACAGTATAGAGGATGGTGATTTTGGTATCCAAATTCCGTCGAGTTGCTTCGCGGACAAATCCTCGGAACGGCGTTACCCCTGAGCCGCCCGCGATACAAATCAAATGACGTCCCGGCGGATCAAAGACAGGCAGAAATTTACCAACTGGCTCGATCACACCCATCACATCCCCTTTCTCAGCCCAGTCGACAATACTGGTGCCCATCTTGCCATCACGTTTTACCGTTACCTCAAAGCTCCCACGATCCAACGCACAGGAACTCAGTGAATAGGCACGCTTGTATCTGGGATGGTGCGGCCACCATAAGGTAATGAACTGGCCAGTCTTGAAGTCCAAATCGTAGCCTTCAGGCCACTTGAATTTCAGTGTCTTCGTATCAGGCAACTCCATGGTCGCCTGCTCTATTTCCATTTCAACTTTAAGCTTTGCCATTTTATGTGCACTACCTTGAAAAAGCCCTATCTCACTTTGTAAGCCGCACCCTCTGTTGTACTGCGCACATATATAATACCGTCCGCCAACACCGGGGTGCTCCAACATTTACCGGTCACGGCTGATGTCTCCGCTAATTTCCGGTATTCATCCGAAGTTCCTGCAACCAGAACTAGTTTACCGTAATCCGTAAGCGCGAGAATATTGTCCCCCACACGAATAACATTGCCCGCGCCAAAGCCTTCCTGCTCCCACTTGATTT
>CAJWMQ010000150.1 GCA_913042895.1 uncultured Verrucomicrobiales bacterium
TGGGGGTGGAGAACCCCTCTGAAGAAACGTTCTGTCGCCCGGATCAGAAAACTGGGTGTTGAAATAAGCTGCCAAAGATCGGCCGGTATGTCAACCTGCGATTGGGTGGGCTTGAATTGGACGCACTTTTCCCGTGACAATTCGGATTTCATTCGTATATTTCCGGCCCCTGACACGGTTGACCCCTTCGTCTAGTGGTTAGGACACCGGCCTTTCACGCCGGTAACACGGGTTCGAGTCCCGTAGGGGTCGCCATTTTTGTGCATTTCATTGGAAAAAGGCGATTTTTCAGCTGATCCGGCGCACGACACACACCATTCTTTCAAGATTATATGCCCGGAACTCTTGCCATTGTAGGCCGCCCGAATGTTGGTAAATCCGCGTTGTTTAACCGGATTGCCGGCCGGCGGATTGCCATTGTGCACGATATGGCGGGTGTGACGCGGGACCGCGTGGCCGCCGAGGTGGAGTGGCAGGGTCAGCCATTTACGCTCGTGGATACGGGCGGCATCGGGCTTGTACCGGGCGAGAAATCCACGGATGTGATCGCCACGGCCACGGTGGATCAGGTGAATGTCGCCATTGAGGCGGCCGATGCAATTATTTTTGTGGTCAACGTGCAGGAAGGCATTGTTCCGTTGGACCTAGAGGTCGCCCAACACCTTCGTCAAAGCGGCAAACCCACCCTGCTCGCGGTTAACAAATCCGATAACAATCTACTCGCTGAAAACGCGGTGGAATTCAGCCAACTCGGGTTTGACAACATTTTCCCCGTGAGCGCCCTGCACGATCGCGGCACGGAGTCCATGATGCTTAAGGCGCTCTCGCATCTTCCCCATGAGTCGGCGACCACCGGGACGGAGGAGACCGCCGCCGAATCCGAGCCGCTCAAGCTCGCATTTGTGGGCCGGCCCAATGTGGGTAAATCCTCCATCATCAACGCGCTCACCCAGAGCGATCGCGTAATCGTGAGCGACATTCCCGGCACCACCCGCGATGCCGTGGATGTACCGTTCACCATCGAGACCGACGGCCGCCAGCAGGAGTGTCTCCTCATTGATACCGCAGGTATGCGCAAAAAAAGTCGGGTCAAAGACACGCTCGAATATTTCAGTGTTACCCGAACAGCCGCCGCCATCGAGCGCTGCGATATTGCCGTGCTGGTGATTGATGCCGAAACCGGTATTGTGGAGCAGGACAAAAAGATCGCGGACCTTATCACCAAGAACCATCGCGCCTGCATCGTGGTGATCAATAAATGGGACCTCACCACCGAGGCGGTCAAGACCGCCCGTCGAGATGAAATTGAGCACCGCCGAAAAAAGGATCGGCATCGTGATGACCGCGAAAAACGCCTAACCACCCTCGGCGAATTTGGCCAATGGGTGCAGGATCAGCTTTTCTTTCTCGATTACGCTCCCGTTATTTTTACCAGCGCAGTGGATGGCTTTCAGCTCGACCGCCTGCTGGAAGCCATTCGCTATGTGGATGACCAATGGCGCCAGCGCATTCCCACGCCGCTGATCAACCGCACGTTGAAAGACATCATCGATCAACGCCAGCCGCCCAACAAAACCGGCAAACGGTTCAAGCTCTACTACGCCGTGCAGCTGGATGGTTCTCCACCCGCCTTTACGCTTTTTGTGAATGCCCCGCACGTCTGCAGTGATCAATACGAGCTGTATGTCACCCGCCAGCTTCGCAGTGCGTTTGGCTTTGAAGGATGCCCGATTCGGTTTTTTGTGAAGGAACGCCCCAAATCCATCGAGCCGGTGCGTCGCAACAGTTAAAGGGCCTGTCAGCAACGCGGCATTGACCCAAACGGTCGTAGCCCTACTCTCACCTCATGGCACGAAAAAAGTCTTCCCCGAAAAAATCCAGCCGTTTTGTCCACGAGGATCCTTGGCGCGTATTCCGCATCATGTCCGAATTCGTGGAGGGTTTTGATGAAATGTCCCACATTGGCCCGGCGGTCACTGTGTTTGGCTCCGCACGCACTAAGCCGCGCGATAAATACTACAAGGCCACAGTCGATCTCTCCCGGCGTTTGGCGGAAAATAATTTTGCCGTCATCACCGGCGGCGGCCCCGGCATCATGGAAGCCGCCAACAAGGGCGCGGCCGAGGGAGGCGGGAAATCCGTGGGCCTGAATATCAAACTGCCCTTCGAACAATGCGGCAATCCGTACTCCAATATCTCGGTGGATTTCCACTACTTTTTCGCTCGCAAAGTGTGCCTCGCCAAATACAGCTCGGCGTTTGTCTACATGCCCGGCGGGTTTGGCACGATGGATGAATTCTTTGAAATCCTCACGCTGGTGCAAACGCGCAAGGTGCCGCGTTTTCCGTTGATCTGTTTTGGGCGCAGCTACTGGAGCGGGCTGCTCAAGTGGGCCAATGGCACGCTCAAGCGCGGTAAATACATCAGCCCCGAGGATACGGATCTGGTGACTATCACCGACAGTCCCGCCAAAGCCGTAAAGATCATCAACGATTTCCACGCCAAGACTGGCGACCAAACCACGCCGCCTTCCGCCTTCGCCTGATGCGTCCGCTCATAGAGCATGCCCGCACGCGCCATACGCCGGAGTCTCTGGCGGAGCAACTGCGAGGCATGCCCGGCCTGATGCTACTGCGCAGTGAGGGTGAGGCGACGGGTCAAGCGCGCTATTCGTTTGTGGTGGCACGGCCGTTTTTGACGCTGCGTACTTGGGGTAGTCGGTGTGAGATTCGCCCCGCGGACTCACAGGCTCATACTTCCGTTCAGTACGGCAATCCGTGGAATGTGCTTGAGCAGTTACTGGCGTGGTATGAGTTGATTGATGAGATCGATCTGCCGTTTCCGTTGGGTGGTTGTTTCGGGTATTGGGGGTACGACCTGAAAAACTTTGTCGAACCCCGTCTGCGCGCCCGCGCGGTGAACGACCTCGAGCTGCCCGATTGCGCGGTGGGCTTTTACGACAGCCTCGCGATTTTTGATCATCACCTCGGCAAAACCTGGCTAGTCGCCACCGGCCTCGCCGCCGATGGATCACGCGATGAATCCCGCGCCCGCCAACAGGCCGATTGGTGGCACGAACAGCTCACCCTCTCCCCCATTCCCCTTCTCCCTCTCACCAATGGAGGGACGAGCCTGCGAGTCCGCCCTGCATCAAACTTCACCCGTAATCAATTCACCACCACTATCCGCCGCGCGCTCGACTACATCCACGCCGGCGACATTTATCAGGTAAACCTCTCCCAACGCTTCACGGCGCCGTGGACCGGTGGGGGCTGGGAATTTCATCGAGCGTTGCATGCGGCCAGTCCAGCACCGTTTGGGACGTATCTGGACGCGGGTGATTTCCAAATTGCCTCCTCCAGCCCGGAACGGTTTCTGCGCCTCAGCGGCCACCATATTCAAACGCGGCCGATCAAGGGCACACGCCCGCGCAGCACCGATCCGCAGCGCGATGCGCAGCTGGCCTATGAGCTGCAGTCCAGCGAGAAGGAGCGCGCGGAACTGGTGATGATCACCGATCTACTCCGCAATGATCTCGGGCGCGTGTGCGAGTTTGGCAGTGTGCAGGTACCGGAACTGATGCGGCTGGAAAAATACGCGCAGGTGCAGCATCTGGTTTCCACTGTTGAAGGCCGGTTGCGCGCGGAGCATTCACATCTTACGGCACTGCGAGATTCTTTTCCCGGCGGCAGTATCACCGGCGCGCCGAAGTTTCGGGCCATGGAAATCATCGACGAGCTTGAGCCCGTCACGCGCGGGCCGTATACCGGCAGCCTCGGCTATCTCGGGTTTAACCGTGAAAGCCAGTTCAATATCGCCATCCGCACCGCCATCGTTCGCGAAGGCCAAGTGCACTTCCAGGCCGGCGCGGGCATCGTGGCGGATTCGGATCCGGAAATGGAGTATGAGGAAACGCGAGCGAAGGCGCGTGGGTTTGTGAGTGCGCTTTCTCTCACCACAGAGGCACAGAGGGAAACCAATTCAATTTCTCGGTGACCTCTGTGCCTCTTTGGTGAAAATCAATGATACTCCTGCACTGTCTGCACGCCGTAGCCGGCTTTCTTGAGGGCGCGGATGCCGTTGACGGCGGCTTTGGCGCTGCTGATGGTGGTCATGATCGGCGTGCCGGTGTAAACGGCGGTGGTGCGGATTTGCACTTCGTCCGCGCGCGGCACTTCGCCTGAGGGCGTGTTGATCACGAGTTGCAGCTCGTTGTTCTTCAGCAAATCCAATGAATTGGGTCGGCCCTCGGCAAGCTTGTTCACGCGCTCCACAGCAAGGCCGGCTTCCTCGATAGCGTTGGCTGTGCCGCCGGTGGCGACCAGCTCGAAGCCGAGATCCACAAAATCCCTCGCCAACGTGGGCACGGCATCCTTGTGCGTGTCGCTCACGCTGATGAAAACCTTGCCCTCCAGCGGCAGCGGCGAGCTGGCAGCCATTTGGCTCTTGGCATAAGCCACGCCGAGATCGGGATCGAGCCCCATCACTTCGCCGGTGGACCGCATCTCGGGGCTCAGAATGATGTCCTGCCCGATGAATTTGTTGAACGGAAATACCGATTCTTTCACCGCCCAATAGGTCGGCCAAATTTCTTCGGTGAACCCCAGCTCGCTGAGCTTGGCCCCGGCCATCACCTGCGCGGCGAGCTTGGCCAGCGGTTTGCCGATGGCTTTGCTGACAAACGGAATCGTCCGCGAGGCGCGCGGATTGACCTCCAGCACGTACACGATCTCGTCCTTCACCGCGTACTGCACATTCATCAGGCCGGTGACCTCCAGTTCCTTGGCCATGGCGTGCGTGTACTCACGCATGGTGTCGATGGCAGCCTGACTGAGGGTGTGCGGCGGCAGCACCATGGCGGCGTCGCCGGAATGCACGCCGGCAAATTCCACATGCTCGAGCATGCCGCCGACCACGATCGTGCCATCCTTGGCGTCGGCAATGCAGTCCACATCCACCTCGGTGGCGTCTTCCAGAAATTTATCCACCAACACCGGCCGCTCAGGCGACGCCTCTACCGCATGTTGCATGTAATGGCTCAGCTCGTTGTCCGAATAAACAATCTGCATCGCGCGCCCGCCGAGCACAAAGGACGGCCGCACGAGCACGGGATAGCCCAGCTTCTGCGCCTCGGTCACCGCCTCCTCTTCGTTGGTGGCCAGGCCGTTCGGCGGTTGAGGGATGTCCAGCTTGTGCAGCATGGCGGCAAACATCTCGCGATCCTCCGCGCGCTCGATGCTCTGCGGGCTGGTGCCGAGAATGTTGACGCCGTTAGCCTGCAAACCGAGCGCGAGGTTCAGCGGTGTCTGCCCGCCGAATTGGGCGATGGCGCCCCAGCAATTTTCCCGCTCGTAAATATGCAAGACATCCTCGAGTGTGAGCGGTTCGAAAAAGAGTTTGTCGCTCGTGTCGTAATCGGTGGACACCGTCTCCGGATTGGAGTTCACCATCAACGTCTCAAAGCCATCCTCCTTCAAGGCAAACGCCGCGTGCACGCAGCAGTAATCAAACTCAATGCCCTGCCCGATTCGGTTTGGGCCACCGCCGAGGATCATCACCTTCTTGCGGTCCGACGCATCAATCTCGTCATCGCCGCGATCGTAGGTGGAATAATAATACGGCGTATACGCCTCGAACTCCGCCGCGCAGGTGTCCACTAACCGATACGCCGGCACCACGCCTGCCGCTTTGCGTTCCGCGCGCACCTCGTCCTCCGTGCGTCCTGTCAGATGCGCGATCTGCCGGTCCGAAAACCCGTACGCCTTTGCCTTTTCCAGTAATTCCAAATCCATGTAAAACCGGGGCAGTAAAGCCCAGCGGGCCAAGACAACGCAAGCGACATCGCCTCATTGCGAATAATTAGAGCAACTCCAGCGCTAAGTCTAGATCGGACGAGGTATTGTAAAAGTGCGGCGATAAACGGAGGTAATCACGACCAGCACGATCGCCACGTACGGAGGCGATGATATTCTCAGCGGCCAAACGCTCCCCCACGGCCTTCATGTCCGTGCCTTCGCGCCAGCAGCTGGTGATGCCGCCAGTCTGTTGGCCCTCCGGAAAAAAGACCTCATACCCTTTCGCCTGCAGCGCCGCCGCCAAGCCCGTGCGTTTGGCGGTCAGATCGGCGGCGATGGCGGCGATACCCACCTCAAGCAGTAACCCAAGCGCAGCATTGAGGCCGGCGATCCCCAGAATATTGAAGCTTCCGGCCTCATACCGGCGGGCGTCACTACGCAGATTCATCGTCTCCTGTGACACGTAGTTGGGGCACCGCACGTTGTTCCAGCCGAACGCCTGCGGTGCAAGCCGATCCTGCAGGTCGCGCCGCACATAAAATACGCCAGCCGCACACGGGCCGAGTAGCCATTTATGAGCATCGGCGGCGAGGAAATCCACATGCTCCACCGTGGTCGGAAACGCGCCAAGCGTCTGGATGGCGTCGAGACAAAACAAAACATCGCGCTCGCGCAACAACCGCCCAATGGCGTCGTGGTCAATGCGGTAACCGGAAACAAAATGGCACGAGGCCAGCGCAACAAGGCGGGTTTTGGCTGTGAGCTGTTCGACCACCAGCTCCGGTGTGATTTCCCCGAGCGTAGGCGTGGATAAACGTCGCACCGTCACGCCCCGTGATTCCAAGGCCTGCCATGGATAGACGTTGACCGGGAAATCGTCCTGATAAATCAGCACCTCATCGCCCGCCTGCCAATCCAGCCCCGCCGCCACAGCACTGATACCGGTGGTGGTGGGGCCAATGAGCGCCACTTCGCCGGGATCCGCTCCCAGTAATTCACTGGCACGCGCGCGGGTTTGACGGAGCAACGTGCTCAAGCCTTCCTCCTGATCGTCTCGCGCCGCAGCACTGACGGCGGACGCCACAGCGCGCTCCACGCACGCAGGCACCGGCGACACACCGGCATGAGCCAAGTAAACCTTGTCTCCGGAGACGGGGAACTCTCGACACCGAAGGGCCTCGTCTTGTTGAAGCTCGGGGAGATTCATCGCGCTCCCCTTCTGGGTTAGGCCAGGGCGTTATCGATCAGCTCAGCCAGCTTAGGTTTACCCTGTGCTCCGACTTCACTCGCCACTTTTTCGCCTCCCTTGAAAACCATTAACGCCGGAATGCTTGTGACTCCCTCGGTCATAGCCAGCTGCTTTGTCGCCTCATCCGATTCAATATCCACCTTGGCCACCTTCGCCTTGCCGACATATTCATCAGCCAATTGATCGATCACCGGGCCCAGCATTTTGCACGGACCACACCAAGGGGCCCAGAAATCCACCAGCACAGGCATATCACTCTGCAATACTTCGCTTTCAAAATTATCAGCGGTCACAACAACTACGTTCTCAGAGGCCATAGGTATAAAGGGTAAAGGTCGAAGGGGCAAAGGGACAAGCGTTTTTGGCAGACGGTTAAAAAACCTTTAACACCAGCACACATCCCACGGTAACGAGAAAGGCAACCACGGCTAAAATCATGTCAATCTTGTCCGGCTCGCCCCCTCCTTCAGCCGCAGCCAGTGCGGCCGCAGGTACCGGTGCACCCTCTGGGGCTTCACCAGGCAAAGGTTGCGGTGCTGGCGCCCCAGGAACAGAACCACCTCCGGGAGCTGGCGCTCCGGCCGGAACGGCCCCTGGAGGCGTCGTTTCATCTCCCGGGCCCACACTAGGCATGGGCGCGGGAGCAGCCACTGCTGGGGCCCCACCCGGTGCCGGAGCCACGCCTGAAGTGGGCACTCCTTGATCAGGAGCGGGTGCCGGAGCAGCGCCCGGAACAGGAGCAGGTGCCGGAGCAGCGCCCGGAACAG
>CAJWMQ010000151.1 GCA_913042895.1 uncultured Verrucomicrobiales bacterium
GTTTGCATGCGCAAATGCGGCTGGCGGGCGGCCGCCGTATTCGGTCGGGCTCAGGGCCTTGGCTTGGGCCCGAAGCGAATCGGAGACTTTGGCGACGCCATGGGCGTAATGATCGAGGGCAAACATTCGCCAGTAGGGGCGTTCAGGGATTTGCTCACGGTCAGGTGGCCAGATGCGCAGGGTGTATTCCTTCTCGTCTTCCTGTTTAAATCGCGTAATGCCATCAAGCGGCACCTCATCGGAGAGCTGGTCGAGCTTGCGTTTGGCTTCATCGATTTTGTGGCGGACAAATTTCAGGTTGCGCTGGGCACTGGGATCCTGCGGTTTCAACTGGGTGGCGGCTTCAAAGTGATCGGCGGCCTCCTCCCAAACCGGAATTTGATCCTCTGGATTTTTCATAGCCTCGCCCAGTTGAAAACGTGTGTTGCCGAGATTGTAAAAGGCGCGGTGTTGGAGCTTCAAATCAGGCGTCCGCAAGGCACCACGGAAATGCTTGGCCGCCTCATTGTGTTTCCCGGCCTGATAAGCGGCTGCGCCGGCATTGTAATGCAGCTTCGGATTACCCGGATCGTGCCGCAATAGCTCTTCGTACTCCTGAAGCGCCAAGGCAAATTCGCCCTTCTGATATTGCTGGGCGGCCTGCTGGAGCGTGGCGGCGTCCAGTGAACAAGGCAGGAGCAGAGCGAGGATGACTGCGGTGGCGGACGCCGGACGGCGCCGCCGTCCCATGGGCCACAGCAATTCCAGCAACAAGAGTCCCACGGCTCCCGCCAAGGGCCATTGATAACGCTCTCGTTGGCGCCTTACCATGGTGCTAGTATTCTCCGATTTTGGCAGCGGCGCGAGTCCATTTTTGTAGAGTACCTCCATGGTTTGCGCGCCTTCGAGGCGAAGATAGAAACCGTCGGTGGTTTCAGCTAATTCCTCCAGCATCGATTCATTGAGCCGGCTTCGAACAGCATTGCCGTTTTCATCGCGAATAAAATCTTGGCCGGGCGTGAGGTAGGCGTTGCAAACCCGGCATCGTGATCGACCCGGCTGGTTGGGCGATTCGCAGTTCGGACAATAATTGACCGGGATTAATTCCCCATCGGGCGTCCCGGCGCCAATGGTGAAAATGCGCAGCCCTTTTTGGGCTGCTTCCTCTGCCTTGGCCAGGGCATTTTCGTCGTGATCTTCGCCATCGGAAAAAAGCACAAGCACCTTATGGCTGTCCTGCTCATGGCCCTCGAAGGCTTCCATGGCAGCATCAATCGCCTCGCCGAGGTGGGTGCCGCCTTCGGGGATGAGATCGACGTTAACGAGGTTGACGTGCTGGCGCAGGGCTTCCTGATCCACGGTGAGGGGGCATTGGAGGAAGGCGGATCCGGCAAAGGGGATGAGGCCGAACCGGTCGCCTTCGCCGAGCTTGAGGAGTTCCTGAATGGCGAGCTGGGTCCGCTTCATGCGGGATGGCACGAGGTCGTCGGCAAGCATGCTGCGCGAGGTGTCGACGGCGATGAGGATATCCAGTGAGTTGGCGTTTGATTTCTCGAGCACATATCCCCAGCGTGGGGAGGCGAGGGCAAGGCAGCCGAGGATTACGGCGCCCATGATCAGGCCGGTGCGGGTCCAGTATTCCCAGCCCGGCATGGCGGCGGTGAGTTCCTGCACGCGGGCTTTGCTTACGAACAGCGCCAACACACGCTCGCGATGGAGCCACATGGCGACGCTGCCACTGAGTACAAGCAGCGCCAGCAGGATGCTCAAGGTAATGTAGCCAGGGTAGCCCCAGTTCATGGTAGTTTCCTCAACAGAGTATAATTCAAAACGAGGTCCAGTACCAACAACGCCAGCGCCACGCCTAGAAAGGTGCGAAAAAGATCGTGGTATTGGAGGAAGCGTTGTTCTTCGCGCTCAGTTTTTTCCAGTAGATCAATTTCCTTGTACACGGCGCGCAGGGCGTCTGCACTTTCAGCACGGAAATATTTGCCGCCGGTTTTGTCGGCAATCTCGCGCAGACTATCTTCATCAATTCCCACCAGCTGCACGGGCCGTTTGAAGCCGAACTGGTCGGGCAGATAAAGCATGGTGCCATCTTTGCCGATGCCGATGGTGTAGATTTTCACGCCCATGGCGGCGGCGGCAGTGGCGGCTTCGTGGCCCTTGATCTTGCCGGTGTTTTCCTCGCCGTCTGTCATGAGAATGACGATGCGGCTTTTGGAATCCTTGATCTCTCGCAGGCGATTGATCGCCGCGCTGATGCCGGAGCCGATGGCGGTGCCTTCCTCCGGCACGGTATCGGTGGTGAAACGATCGAGGTTCTCGAGCAAAAACGCGTGATTGAGCGTGGGCGGGCTGGCGATGTAGGCCTTGCCGGAAAAGGCAATGAGCCCGATGCGATCGCTGGGCCGGCCCTTGATGAATTCCTCGAGCACATCCTTGCTTACATCCAGACGATTGGCGTCGCGCCCGAAGCGCTGGAAATCTTCGGCGAGCATGCTGTCGCTGAGGTCCATGGACACTACAATATCAATACCGCTGGCGCGGATGCGTTGTTTGCCTTCGCCCCATTGCGGCCGGGCCAGGGCGAGGATGAAGACGATCAATGCTAGCCAGCGCAGCAGCCACAGCAGGCGGCCGGCTTTTTGTGGGGCGATTTTTTGCAGCTGCCGCACCAGTGACAGCGAGGAATACACCACGGCCGGCGGCGTACCGGCGGCGCCCTTGAGCCAGCCGGCCAGCGGCAGCAGCAGGAGCAGCCACAGCCAGGCGGGATCGGCAAAGGTGAAGGTATCCATCAGCTGATTTTCGTGGGCACAATTTGTGGCGGCGCACTGCCGGGTCGGGCCGGGGCGGTTTCCTGCACCAGTTTCACAGCGATGCCGTGCAGCCTTCGGCATTCCTCCTCAGAGGGATCGAGCTGGGCAAATTTCGGGAAGTCACAGAACTTCAGGAATTGCCCGAGCAACTCCTTTTGTTGCCCGGTCATCTGCGGCATCTCTTGCAGTTCGTTTAGAAACTCCTCGGTGGTGCGTTCGGAGGCGTGGGCTTTGAAGCGTTCCTCCAGGTACACACGCAGGATATCGGCCACAGACTCGGTAAAGAGCGCAGGAGTGCCGAGCAGAGCCCAAGCTTCGCGGAGTTTTCGCTGGGCCACGGCATCGGGCGCCGGCAGCGTGGGCGGTTTGGTCGTACGACGAAACGCCCACCAGAGTAGGGCGCCGCCGGCGATCAGCAGCACGGCCAGCACCCACCACAACGGGCCCGTGCCGTCGCCAGGATCTAGGTCCAGCGGCGGCTTGATATCGAGCAGGTCGAGCTGGTTGGTGTCGTCGTTCATGTGCGGCGTTGCCGTTCCAGACGGGTGCGAAAAAACCGTCCCAGCTCCGGCACAAACGGTTCATTGGTGCGCAGGCGAATGTGATCGATGCCCAGCCCGTTGAATTGCTGCTCCAATTCATTCTGCGCCTCGGCGCGGCGGCGGAAGAAGGCTTCGAGGTCTTCCTCGCTGCGCAGGGTCACCTCGCCGACCTCGCCGGTTTCGGCATCCTCCAGCGTCATCCGGCCGAGTGTGGGCAGTTGTTCCTCATGCGGGTCGGTGATCTGGATGGCCACCACATCGTGTCGGCGGCGGGCCTGTTGCAGGGTGGAGATGGGGAGGGGGTCGAGGAAATCGGATAGCAACACCATCACCGAACGGCGGCGGAACGATTTTTGCAAATGCTGTAGCGCATGGCGCAGGTCGCCGCCGCGATGATTCGGTGTGTGCCCGAGAATATCCCGCACCACGCGCAGCACATGCCGGTTGCCTTTGGCGGGGGCGACGTATTTTTCCACGCGCTCGGTAAACAACGTGAGGCCAACCTTGTCGTTGTTGCGCTGGGCGGCAAAGGCGAGCACGGCGCCCACTTCAGCGGCTAGTTCGCGCTTGGTTTGGCGACCGCTGCCAAAGGTGCCCGAGGCGCTCAGATCAACCACGAGCATGACGGTGAGTTCGCGTTCCTCAACGTACTGTTTAATGAACGGCTGGTTCAGTCGGGCGGTGACGTTCCAATCGATGTGGCGCACCTCGTCGCCCGGTTGATATTCCCGGATATCATCGAAGTCCATGCCCTGTCCCTTGAAGACACTCTGGTACTGGCCAATCATCAAATCGCTGACCAGTCGGCGGGTGCGGATCTCGATCTGCCGCACTTGAGCCTGGAGTTCGGGCAGGTTCATGGGCTAGGGCACGGGCAAGTGATCGAGCAGTAGTTGCACGATTTGTTCGCTGCTTTTCTCCTCCGCCTCGGCTTCGTAGGACACATGCACGCGATGGCGTAGTACATCCATAGCGATGCTCTTTACATCCTGCGGAGTCACATAACCACGGCCCTGAACAAAGGCGTGGGATTTGGCGGCGAGCGTGAGGAAAATGGTGGCGCGGGGCGAGGCACCTAGCTCGATGAGACCTTCGGCGGGGATCTTGTATTTGCCCGGATCGCGCGTGGCGCAGACGAGGTCCACAATGTAGTCCTTCACTTTGTCATCCACATAAATGGAATCGACCACCTTGCGCGCGGTGAGGATTTGCTCCGCCGTCACCACCTGAGAGGCGGTGGGTAAATCTTCTGTCTTGGCCCAGTCATCCAAAATCCGTCGTTCGTCGTCGCGCTCGGGGTAGGTGATCACTACCTTGAGCATGAAGCGGTCTACCTGCGCCTCAGGCAGTGTGTAGGTGCCTTCCTGTTCGATGGGGTTTTCCGTTGCCATCACGAGAAAGGGCGCGGGCAGGGAGTAGGTCTTGGCACCGATGGTCACCTGCTTTTCTTGCATGGCCTCCAGTAGCGCGCTTTGCACCTTGGCAGGGGCGCGGTTGATTTCATCCGCCAATACCAGATTGGCAAATACCGGCCCTTGGCGCGTGGTGAATTCGCCGGATTGAGGATTGTAAATCTGCGTACCCGTCACGTCGGCTGGTAGCATGTCCGGCGTGAACTGAATGCGGGAGAAGTTGACGTTTAACGTGTCGGCCAGCGTTTTGATCGCCAGCGTCTTGGCCAGCCCGGGCACGCCCTCGAGCAGCACGTGGCCGTTGGCCAGTAGACTGATCATCAGCCGTTCCATGAGGTAAGATTGGCCGACAATCACCTTGCCCACTTCGCTCAGCAAAGGCTTAACAAATTCGCCTGCCTCAATGACCCGTTGATTGGCCGCCTCGATTTCGTCCCGATTCATACCGGGAGGGTAACGGCAGAGGGCGCAGGGCTAAAGGCCGAAAAATTCCTGCCAGGCATCCTCGTTGAAGCCGGTGAGCCCTCCGGATTTGTTGACCACAAACGGCCGCTTCACGAGGTTGCCGTTGGTGTTGAGGATATCGATGGCCTGCGCTTCGCTGAGTGTCGGGAGGTTGTCTTTCAGGTTCAGCTTTTTGTAATCGGCGCCCGAAGTGTTGAAGAGTTTACGGACATTGCCCTTACTGGCCTTGAGCACACGCCGCAATTCGGTCTTGTTGGGCGGCGTCTCTCGCACGGGAACGGCCTTGTACTCAATCCCCTGGGCGTCCAGCCATTTGAGTGCTTTGCGACAGGTGCTGCAGCCTTTGTACTCGTAGACCTTGGTGGTGGGCATGGGTGGAGCATAGCTCCCGATTAAAGCTGGGTGAAGAGATATCGTGCCTGAACCACATCTTTTTCAATCTGCGCTCGCAAGGCGTCCAGTGAATCGAAGGATTGTTCCTCGCGTAATTTACCCACAAAGGTTAGCGCGCAGACACGGTCATAAATCTCCTCGTCGAAGTCCAGCAAATGGGCCTCCACATGCAGGGTCGGCTCCGGATCTTTCATGGTGGGCCGCAGCCCGATGTTCACGGCGGCGCGGTAGGGTTCGCCATCCACCTCTGCATGAGCGGCATACACGCCATTGGGCGGCGTGCAACGCCCGGTGATCTCGAGGTTTGACGTGGGAAAACCCAGTTCCCGCCCGCGTTGATCGCCGCGGATCACTTTACCCTCCAGCGCGTACTCCCGCCCGAGCATCTGTCCGGCCAGATCCAATTGCCCACCGGCGATCGCCTGTCGAATCCGCGTGCTGCTCACCGTCTTCCCATCCAACGCCACACTGGCCGTGCCATGCGCCACAAAATGAAGTTCCTGGCCGAGTTGATGCAGTAACTCCACATTGCCTTTCCGACCCTGACCAAAAGCGAATTGGGTGCCGACACAAATGGAGCTGATGCGGCCGAGATCGACGGCCAATCCCTGAATGAACGCCTCGGCGGGGATTTGGCTCATGGCCTCGTCAAAGGGAAGGATCAAGGTGGCGTCCACACTCAGCGCGCGAATGGCTTCGAGGCGTTGGTCGAGCGATTGAATCAACAGCGGCGCTCGCTCCGGGGCGATGACGGTGGACGGATGTTTATCAAAGGTGATGCAGAGGGAGGAGGCTTCGAGCTGGTGTGCATCGGAAACGGCCTGTCGGATCACCTGTTGGTGTCCGAGATGAACCCCATCAAACATACCGATGGCGCAGCATACGCGACCATTGGCCGGCTTTAGATCGCGGGCATCGCTGAGTGTTCTCATTCAGGTTGCAACAGGTATGCTAGTTCCACGAGCGAGAGCACGCGGCCGGGCAATTCGGCATCTGGCAGTTTTATGAGGTCCTCCAGCCGGATAGCGTTGGCGACACCAAATTTTCCGGAGTCGGTGCGGTGCAGGGTGCGTAGGTGCGCGCCGCATCCGAGTTGTTGGCCGAGATCATGCGCGAGGCTTCGCACGTAGGTGCCCTTAGAACAATGTACGCGGAAGATGCCGACGGATGCGGTGTATTGATTGAATTCGAATGAAAAAATATGAACCGGCTTCGCCTCGCGCTCGATGGTCTTGCCTTTTCGGGCTAGCTTGTAGAGCGGTATGCCGTTTTTCTTGACGGCGGAAACCATGGGCGGTTTCTGCTGGATATCTCCTTGGAAGGATTGGGCGGCAGTGTTCAGTGCCTTACAATCGAGCGTGGGCACGGCTGCGGTGGCCGTAATGTCTCCCTGAGCATCGTAGGTGTCAGTAGTTTTTCCGAACTCAATAGATCCCTCGTAGACTTTGTGGTCGGCAGTGAGTTTCATGGAAAGCTTGGTGGCCCGACCGAGGAGCATGATCAGGAGGCCAGTAGCGGCTGGGTCGAGGGTGCCGCAATGGCCGACCTTTTGAAGGCCGAATTGGCCGCGGATAATGTCCACAATGTCGTGGGACGTGGGGCCGGCCGGCTTGTCGATGAGTAATGCACCGTGCAATTCGTTTTGCGGCTGGTGGTAGCGGTTGCGGGGCATTAGCGGGATTGGTTACTTTCGGCGAGCGCCTGTTTCACGGCGGCGAGCACGCGGCGCTGTACGGTGCTGGATTTGCCGGGAATCCGGGCGCCGGCGGCGGATTGGTGGCCACCGCCGCCAAAGGCGAGGGCAATATCGGAGGCGTTTACTTCCGGTAATTTCGAACGCAGGCTGATGCGGGTGATCTCTGGTTCGATCTCTTCAAACAGACAGGCGACCTTCACACCCTGAATGTCGCGGATGTGGTCGATAAGTCCCTCGCTTTCGTCCGGCACGGCCCCGGCCTTTTTGTAGTCCGCCTGAC
>CAJWMQ010000152.1 GCA_913042895.1 uncultured Verrucomicrobiales bacterium
TTTCACTATTACGGGAAATGGAAAATGTTGGTAAAAGTGCATGAAGAAATTGGAAAATGTTCAAAAAAGTCTGAAGTTTCGATGTGGAACATTTTCATGTATTTGGGGCCCAATTTGGGGCCCAGAATTTTGGGGCCCCAATTTTGGCTGTGGCCTCTACCTGCTCCATGAAAAACTTTAAAGGCCCTTCACTCGGATGAAACCGCATAGCGTGCATTTGCAACCTGCCATTTAGCGGATCGACTAGGAATTCCAAATGACAAAATTCATTTTCCACATTCACCAACACTCCGCCATTAGGGGCTTCATGGGAGTGGGCATGACCGCCCCCGTGGTCATGGTCATGGTCGTGGTCATGGTCGTGATCTTTTTGGCAGCCCAGAGACAGTGTAATGAGTAGAGATAAGAGGATTAATTTCATGTTAAATTTGCGGGGTAAGATTCTTTGCTACATCCGTACCATAAGCTTTGGCTGCAGGAATAATACCGACTAAGGCACCAAAGGCAACCATTACAACAGGGACGATTAGCATTACTTTATGCGGCTCCATGGGATGCAAAGATACTCCAATTTCATTTCGCAGAGTGCCCTCGGCAGCCAATAGAATGATGGCGTAAACGCCAAATCCAATTAGAACCCCCAACGCCGCGATGGTGGCACTTTCCAGAACGATGACGCTAAATATGGTTGAACGCCTAGCACCGAGGGCACGAAGAATAGCAAATTCACGGCGTCTTTCATTCATAGTGTTGTAGATACTGGCCAACACCCCTGCTGCTGCCACCACCGCGACTAAATATGCTACCCACCGCAAAACCGATTCTGCCCACGCAAACTGGGCGAAAAGACGTGCCACAACATCTTCATTGGATTTCACAAATGTCAGGTGATCGGTTCCCTTATTATAAATGCTATCCAAACTATTCATTCCGAATGCGCGCGCGGTAGTGTTATCGCTCATCTGAATCAGCACCGCACTCACATCACCAGCAAAGCGAGGGTCATGACCATCCATCTGCTGGAGGCCTTCAATGGGAATCCAAATCACCCGGTCAGCCGGCGTTCCGGAGGGCTTTAGAATACCGGTAACCGAATAAATATCCTTGTGAGGTATCTGCCCCTCGGTGAAATTTAGTCCATGGTAAGGTTGAAATGTATCATTAATTCCAAGCCCCAGTTGAACTGCAACTGTGTGACCAATAACAGCTTCCTTGTTCCATTGGGTTTCATTCTGAATAAACTTTTCTCCAGCGGCTAATTCGTATTTTTGGCCAGGCGAATGTTCAACTTCGAATAACTCGAGAGTTGTTCCTACAATTCGATATCCTTTTAAATTATCACCAACAGCAATCGGCACAGCCCGGTTGTAAAAGCGCTTATATTTTTCGCGAAAAAGTCGGTAATCAAATGCTTTTACCAAACCCGGGGAAGAATCCATGTGGAACAGGCTGTTAAGCACAAGTTGCAACTGAGAACCACGAGGGCCGAGAATAGAATCAAACCCACCGGTTACATTTTTAAATGCACGTTGGGTTTGAAAGTTTACAACCCAAACCGACATTAAAAGTCCGCAACCCAAGCCAATACTCACCGCCGTGACCCCAGTGGATAGAGCGTGATGTCGCAGACTATTACGAATAATCATCCAGATCGTCATTTGGCCACCTCCCTTGCGGCTTGATTAAGCTCCGCCAAATCGAGGCTGTCTTCAAATTGATCCAGCACGGCTTGATCATGGCTTACCAACAGCAGGGCAGCCTGGTTTTCCTTGCAGACTTCGCGAATCAATTGCAGTGCTTCCCAGGAATTTTGCGGATCCAGATTGCCGGTGGGTTCATCGGCCAGCACCAGCTGTGGCCGGTTGGCCAATGCCCGCGCCACCGCCACTCGTTGTTGTTGACCCACGGAAAGCTCGCTAGGTCGGTAATCCATTCGGTCTGACAGACCGACACGCTTCAGGATTGCCGCAGCGGCCTGGATGTTGGCCTGCCCGTAAAAGCTCATACCCAAGAGGACATTCTCCAGGCACGTGTAGCCCTGCAACAGATTGAAGGTTTGAAAAATGTAGCCGATGTGTTGGGCGCGAAGTTGGTCGCGTTGACCTTCACTGGCTACGGCGATGTTTTGGCCGGCCAATTCAATGTCGCCCTGGTCTGCCCGCAGGATACCGGCGATGCAGTTGAGAAAAGTGGTCTTGCCGGTGCCGCTGGAACCGCGCAGGGCGACCTGTTGGCCGGCGTCGAGGGTGAATTCCGGTACGTCCAGAACCGTGTGCGCCTCGCCTCCCGGTGCGGTGTAGCGTTTGATGAGCTGTTGGATTTTCAGCAGCGGCACGGCGAGAGACTAACGCGGTAGGCGTGGGGTGTCCATGCCGCTTTGGCTGGGTTTGCGGGGAGTTTTCAATTGAAAAAGCCCAGTCTTTGACGTTGACGGCCCGTCCGCCATGGCTATGATGCGCGCCCCCGACTTTTTAGAACAAACGTATCATGTCAGTCAAAGTAGCAATCAATGGTTTCGGACGAATCGGCCGGTTGGCGTTTCGTGCGATGGTGGAGCAAGGCCTCGTCGGCAACGGCGTGGAGGTAGTGGCTGTGGGCGATCTCGTCCCCGCCGATAACCTCGCCTACCTGCTCAAGTACGATTCCACTCAGGGCTCGTTCGATGGCGAAGTCAGCCATAAGGACGACGAAACCCTCGTGGTGAACGGCGCGGAGATCAAGGTGGTGAAAGCCCCGTCCCCGGCGGAATTACCGTGGAAAGAACTCGGCGTGGACGTGGTGATCGAATCCACCGGCCTCTTCACCGACGGCGAAAAGGCCAAGGGCCACATCGAAGCCGGCGCAAAGAAGGTGATTATTTCCGCCCCGGCCAAAAACGAAGATCTCACCGTGGTGATGGGCGTGAACGACCATCTCTACGACGGCGCGAATCATCACATCGTATCCAACGCTTCCTGCACCACCAACTGTCTGGCTCCGGTCGTGCACGTGCTGCTCAAGGAAGGCTTCGGTATCGCCGAGGGTCTTATGACCACCATTCACGCCTACACCGCCACCCAGAAGACGGTAGATGGCCCGAGCCGCAAGGCTTGGCGTGACGGCCGCGCTGCCGCCACCAACATCATTCCCGCAAGCACCGGCGCTGCCAAGGCGGTGAGCCTCGTGTGCCCGGAGGTGAAGGGCAAACTCACCGGCATGGCCTTCCGCGTGCCCACCCCCACCTCCTCAGTGGTGGACCTCACCTTTAAGACCGAGAAGAGCACCAGTTACGCTGAAATCTCCGCAGCCATGAAAAACGCCAGTGAAACCTATCTCAAGGACGTACTGGCTTACACCGAAGACGCCGTTGTGAGTACGGACTTCATTCACTGCGCCAACTCGAGTATCTTCGATCAGGGCGCCGGCATGGAGTTGAACGAAAACTTCTTCAAGCTCGTAAGCTGGTACGACAACGAGTGGGGCTACTCCAACCGCGTGGGAGACCTGCTAAAGCTCATGATCGACAAGGGGCTCTAGAAACCTTTCGACCCAACGCACAACCCAATGGGAACGGCGGCCTACGGGCCGCCGTTTCCTGTTTAAGCCCGGCCTGTTTAGCTTGTCCACAGCGGGGAACAACTAATCCGGCACACCCGCCCAACCTGTGCGAAATTGGTAATAAGGAGAACGACTGATGTGGTACCAAGGCCAACGGGTTCGCTGCACAAACGACCACTTCTCAGGCGCTGTCTGGGAGTGGACATCCACCCTCCCCAAATCCGGAGGGATCTACACCATCGCCGCACTAAACCGTTTGCCGCAATGGAACACTCGCACACCCATTTTATGCTTCCTCCTTCGTGAAATGGAGCGCGAGCCCGACCACGCCTTCTTCTCCGCCTGGCGGTTTGAACCTGCGGACGACACCCCCTCGTGGTCCAATGAAGCCCCCGTCCACCTCTTGCAGGATCACCGCCCTTGAGTCACGGAAACGGCTGCAACCGCCCTCGTGACTTGAACTTTTCCCCGCCGACCGCAACCTTTCCCCATGCTTTCGCAGCACACCCACACCCTGCGCGTGGCCACCGGTGGCCGACAGTTTCATGACCTAACCTTGGAACTGGAAACCTTGGTCGAACAAGCCGGGTTCACCACCGGTCTGGCCACCTTGCATCTGCAACACACCAGTGCCTCACTGGTCATACAGGAAAATGCCGACCCCGGCGTGCGGCGTGATCTGGAACGTTTCATGGCGCGCGTCTGCCCCGACGGCGACCCAATGTTTGAGCATGATTATGAGGGCCCCGACGACATGCCCGCCCACGTGCGGACCGCCCTCACCGCCGTAAACCTCTCCATACCCATCACCCAAAGCCGAATTGCCCTTGGCACCTGGCAGGGTGTGTACCTCTGGGAACACCGCCACCACGATCACCACCGCAAAGTGACCGTACACCTATTGGGAGAGTAAAAGACTATCGCAACTTGGGTGGCGTAGGCATGAATAACCGGAAGCGAATACCAGAATCTGAAGTGGTAGCTCCCATGACCGTGTAATGTAAGTACTTTGAAATCTTTTTAAATTCGGGTAACAGCTTAAAATCAAACCACTCGTTTAACCTTCCTCCGCCTACTGGCAAGCCGGTCTCAGGATCAATACCCTCAGGCAAATCACCTAAAGCCTCGGATAGCAGGCTCGGATTTTCTTTGAGTACTGAAAAGATGGCCCCAACCATAACGCGGGAGTTTTCAAATCCAAAAGCGCCACCGTCAAAGCCTCCCACTTTAGCAGCTGCGTGTTCAAGCCCAGGCAATTTGCTCAGAGGTTTTGCATCTTTCTTGGGCCCATTAAGGTAATCCTTAACTGCCTTCATATCCTGAGACAAAAGTACATACTCACCAACCGCTACCGCGTGCACGGCCATTTCAGCATCATTGTTGAAATTACCGAATTGATAGGAATACACCGTTCGCCCTTCGATCTCCTCCTCATCAGGAGGTGAATCCACCACCATTGAAACCAAATCTTTCATCGCCCCGAGTGTTACCTTTGGTTTGTCGGATTTCATTAGATAGAGACGTGGCGGCGACATAATGGACTGCAAATCCTGGCCTCGCGGCGGTTGCTCAATCACAATGAAATCATCAGCCATAGTATCAATTAACTGTGCCTTGAGATTAAAATCAGGGTTTTTAGCCTGCACCGAAGCCTGAAAAAAGGCCATGGCACCGGCAGCCGCCGGAGTAATCTCATTAGCTGTGTCGATAAGGGTTTTCCACAAGTGCCCTCCACTCTGCCGCCAACGACCGAAGCTCGAAACATCCGCAGCCACAAAGGGCAACGGTCCGGCATTCTTAGCTGGAGTCGTTAACATCTCAAATAAACCGCGACGCTGTGCCTTTGGTACATCCAGATTTATTTCTAAAAGACTGCCATCATTCTCACTGGAAGCCGAAACGCTGACACCGTTCAACCCTAACAAGCCGAGTGCCTCCAAAATCCGCTCAGGCTGAGGCACCAATGGATTGGGTTCAGCATCTGGGTCACGCCGCTTGTCGATTTCATCAATAACCACTTCCATTACCAGCGAAAAATCCAGCCATGCATACGCCCACGCATCACCCAATTGAGCTTTCTGTCGGACAGCGAAACCGGGGTTGTCCTTGAGTGATTTGACCTTAGGTTTCTTCTTATGTAGTTGCACCACTTGCTCAGCCAAATCGCGGGTTGAAGTCATGATAAAAAGAGAATTTGTGTGACCAATATACAAACCACGTTGTGGGCGCCGAGGATGTGGAACATGCAAAAAGTCCGACGCCTCAACTCTTAAACGCTCGTGATCCACCTGATTATCAACCAATGTCTCGCGCAAGAGTTGCAAACCTCTCTCCATTTCCTCCGCATGCTTACCGCTATCCATCAGCACGATTAACCCAGGGTCCGGTCGCCCTGGTTTACGTGTTAGGGCCACCGTCATCTGTCCTTGGGCTAGCTTCCATAATTCGTCAGGTTGAACAGGGGCTTCATCTCGAATCCGTTTCATGACATTTTTTCGAAATGCCTTTTGAAAGCGATTGGCAAAGGCTTCCATAGATGGATCATTCCACATCTGAATAAAGGAGTTAGCCTTAAACAAAGTCCGAGCAGTATTCATGTCGGGCACGCTGACCACGGCAATTGTGTTCAGCGGCAGCAAAGACTCTGGGGGTTGTGCCGCACTCAAAGGGAATACGACCCACATCAATAAAAGGAGAGTAGCTTTTTTCATGAATCCAAATTTAGGTACGCACCACACTGGGATAGGTTACCGAGTGAGTTCGCCCCAATGATAACGGCCTCCAATTCTATTACAAGGCCGCGCGCGCCGCGATGAGTTCCATTGGCGTATTAATATTTGCCAAGAGCGGCCAATCTCGCCGGGGTATTCGCACCCGACGACCATGCCGTCGGGAAAACGATTGCAGCGATCGATCCTCCGTCTCAAGAAAGGCCTCCACAGCGGCCAGCAATTCCGTTGAAATGCAAAATGGAAATCCTACCAGCTTGTCCGCCTCGGCAAACACGGCCGGATGCTGCACTGCGAGCACGCGCTCCACCACTGTCGGGTTCAAAAAAGGCATATCACAACTGAGAAACAGAACGCGCTCTGCCTGCGCGCGGCGGAGGGCCGTTTCAATACCGCCCATCGGACCATTGTCCGCGCGTCGATCCACCCGCACCACACGGCACGCCAACCCCAAATCCGCCGCCAAGGCCCGCGCATGGCCCAGCATCGTGCGCCGCCCCACTCGCAGGCGCGCCTTGTCTTCGCCCATCCGCCGACTTTGGCCGCCGGCGAGAACCACGGCTTCAATGGTGTTTTTTTTGCTCATTTTTCTCAAAAAACGGGTTGCCTTTTGCTTGGTGCATGATACTTTGCCGGCCCTTTTCCCACCGTAAGGCAGGGAAAAGCCATGGCCCGAAGCATCCGCGCTCGAGTGAACACGGTGGCCTCAAAAACAACTAATACAATCCCGTCATCCTGCGGGATGGCCCGCAAGGGTCTGGAACAAGGGAACACAACATGAGCATAGGAATTCAAGAACTGCTTGAAGCAGGTGTCCATTTTGGCCACCAAACCCGTCGTTGGAATCCGAAGATGAAGCCCTATATTTTCCGGGCACACAACGGAGTCCATATCATCGACCTCACCCAAACCGTCGACCAACTCCAGGCTGCCTGTAATTTTCTGGGCAACACCATTCGGGGTGGCGGCAAGATTCTTTTCGTGGGCACAAAAAAACAAGCCCAGCCCATCGTACGTGAGCTGGCCGAGACCCACAAACAACACTTTGTCACGGACCGTTGGTTGGGCGGCATGCTCACCAACCTCAAGACCGTGAAGCAGCGCCTCAAGCGCCTCAAGGAAATCGAGGCAATGGAAGAGGATGGCAGCATCGCCGGTTACGTGAAACAGGAGCAAGCCTCCATTCGCCGCGAAAAACAACGTCTCGTGAAGAACCTCGGCGGCATCCGCCACATGGACAGTACGCCGGACGCAATGTTTGTGGTGGATATCAAGCG
>CAJWMQ010000153.1 GCA_913042895.1 uncultured Verrucomicrobiales bacterium
AAGTGGCCCAGAAGTCGATCAACACAACCTTGCCCTTCAGCTTGCCTAGATCGACCTGGCGTCCGTCCACAGCTTTGAAGGCCATTTTGACAGGCTTGCCTAAGGCGTCCATTTTCTTGAGCTTGCCGGCAGCCACACTGGCCATCTGGGTCGGCCCGTTTTCCATGACGCGCTTAAGAAAATCTTTGGCTTTTTCGGGTTCTACGGAATCAGCCATGCGCATCAATACGGCGTTGGCACCGGAATCCTTGGGGTCTTTATTGAGGATTGCGAGGACGCCTTTTTCGGCCTTTACCGCTAGCGTTTTGGCGAGCTTTTCGTCTTCCACCAGAGTGCTTGCCTCGGACAACATCATCAGTGGCCTGCTGTCAGTTGGAAATTCCTTGGCCAATTCTTGTGCGCCTTTGGCGTATTCTTTAAAAGCCTTGGCACGGTCTTCAGAAATGAGACTGCGGACTTTACCGATGAGCTCTTTCGCAGCATCGTCGAATTCCCGTTTGGCCGGCTTGTCTTCGGCACGGAGGGAAGTAGTAAGAATAAACGCAGCAATCAATGAGAGCTGCACGATAGAGAGGACTGTGTTTTTCATTATTGTACGCGGGGTCATTGAAACCTACGTTGCTAGGGTGGATTGGTGAGCTTTTTTCGGCAGATAATTAACCCAAATCTTTGAGGGTTTTGAGTTCGTCGCCTTTTAGATGAAGGGTTTGCGTTGGGAAAGCAAACTCCAGGCCCATCTCGGTCAGTTTATCCATGATCTTGAGATTAACGCGTTCGCGGGTCTCTAGGTACTCTTTCCACACTGTGCTTGTGCTGAAATAATACAGGAAGACATCCAAAGAACTCGGGCTGAAGTCCGTGAACTGCACGAGTTTGTAGTCCTGATCCACGCCTTCATCTTCGTTGAGGATCGTTTCAATGGCCTTAAGAGCTTCACGCATTTGGTCGGGCGTGGTGTCGTATGTTAGTCCCAGCGTCATCTTGATGCGGCGTTTCGGCATTTGGGACCAGTTTTTAATTGTCGCACTGGCTAACGTGCCGTTGGGGACAGTCATTAGTGTTTTATCGAACATTCTGATTTTGGTAGAGCGAAAACCGATTTCCTCAACATCACCATCAATTGAGTCGCCCACGGTAATCCAATCGCCCACCTTGTAGGGCCGGTCGGTCAGGATATTGATCGTGCCAACAAGATGGGCGACTGAATCCTTTGAGCCCATGGAAAAAGCAAAGCCCAGTACGCCGCCCAAAGCGACCAAACCGGTGATGTTTACACCGATGGTCGCCAAAACGGTGAGTGTTCCGATAATGACTACCACAATTCTTAAAGCACGTCGGATGAGCGGTGTGAATTGGCCGCGCAACCCTTCGTCGGCTTTGGCCAATAATTCATCCAAATAATGTGCGGCCACATCCACCAAACGATATATTAGCCAAATGATCGTGAAACCAAGGAAGATTGTGTAGCTCTTGCCGATCAGCTCGGTCGGGAAACGTTCTAAATTGAAGATTAGGAGAAACGCCGCCAAGTGAACGGCACCGATCATGACAAACGTGTTGATCGGCTTGATGATTGCCTCAAACAGTTGATCGTCCCATTCCGCCTCGGTTTGCTGCACGAATTTCTCGATGCGCGTTTGAAGAAATCTGAGGGCAATACGCTTGATAATTAGCCCCGCCAGAATCACGAGAAAAGCAGCCACCAATTGCCAAGCCAATATGCCGATGCCGAGAATGTCCTGTCCGAGGTATTGCTGAAAGGTCTGAACGGCCGCCGAGTCCTCGAGTTTCTTAGCGAGCGCTTCGGTTTTCTGCTTTGCGGCGTTATTGGTGTTTACCACAAACGGCGGTGGGTCCGCGGCCAATGCGGAGGTTGAAGTCCCAAAAGAATATAGGAGGACACTAAGAGCAATGGCGGGCCAAAGTTTCATACGGGAAAATTGAGTGGTCCACAAGGTGGGGTCAAGCCTATCCGACAACGGTCGGTATCAAGATCCACTTAGCCAAGGCCAGCAGGAAGAAGAAACCGGCCACATCAGTAACCGTTGTGATTAGGATACTTGAGGCTAACGCAGGATCTAGCCTAAAGAATTTTAAGGCAAACGGGATCAGAACTCCAAACAGCGCAGCGGCTATCAGGTTAAGGATCATGGCTAAGCCTACAACCAAGCCCAGCTTCCATCCGAGGCGTCCATCAAACAGTCCTCCTACGAGATAGCCGACAACACCGACAATCAGGCCTATAATTAGTCCAATCAGAACACTCAGGAGAATCTCTTTAAATAGTGCTTTGCGACCGTCTCCGGGGGATAGTTCTCCTAGCGCCATGTCGCGAATGATAACGGTGACTGTTTGCATGCCGGCATTGCCGCCTTGACCGGCAATGATTGGCAGGAAAATGGCTAGCACAGCAAATGTTTCAATTGTGCTTTCAAAGACGCCTACTACCGCGCCAGCGAGGCAGGCGGTGATTAGGTTAATGCACAGCCATGGCAGTCGTTTGCCAAAGGATTGTTTCCAAGGTGTGAGCGCGCGTTCTTCGCCGGAGAGGCCCACCATCTTTTGCATGTCCTCCGTCTGCTCTTCAATGGCAACGGACAATGCTTCGTCGCCTCGGATGACGCCAACCAGTCGGCCTTCTTCATCAAGCACAGGGAGGCCGAGGAAGTGGTATTTTTCAAAGCGCCGGACGACCTCCTCTTGGTCGTCAGTGACGCGCACATACTTGACTTCTCGGTTCATGACGTCCGCGGTTTTTACCTCGTCATCAGAGAAAATGAGATCACGAATGGAAACGATGCCGACAAGTTTTTCGTCCTTATCGGTGACGTACAGATAATTGATATCTGATGGTGAATGTTCACGATGCTTACGTCGAATACGGCGGAGACCATCGCCTACTGTGTGGTGGGAGCGCAGCGTCACGAACCGGTCGTTCATGATGCCACCCGCGGTGTCCTCGGGGTATTTCAGGAGATCACGCGCAGCCTGCGCTTCCTGCTTGCCCATCTTGCGGAGCAGGCGTGCGCGGTCGATCTCTGGGATTTCTCCCAGCACGTCCGCAGCCTCTTCCGCGTACATTTTGTTGAGGAGCGGAACGAGCTTGGACTGTGGGAACTCCTCTAGTAAATCCGCGATCCACTCATCTTCCAGTTCGGCCAAGGTGGCTGAAGCGGTGTCGACGGGGAGCTCGGCTAGGAGGTGGCGAGCTTCCTCGGTAGGCATTCGCTGCAGGCGATCGGCCAGATCAGCCGGGTGCATTGCCTTAAACTCGTCCAGATAGATGGGGGTTGTGTCCGCCATGGATGCCTCCGCAGTGCTTGGATTTTACGACAGAACTGACGTTTTTCAAGCCACGAGTGTTCACCGGCATGAACGATTTAACCACCGGCGACAATTCGGACGATCTCAAGACGGTCGCCGGATTTGAGTTTCTGTACAGCAAAGGAAGACGGCGAAAGGGCTTCGCCATTGAGTTCGACCACAACGGAACGAGGTGGTAGGTCGAGTTGTTGCAGGAATTCGTCGACCGTGCAGGGGGTGTTCACGTTTGTTTCTTTACCATTGGCAATGACTGCGGACATCATGAAATTTGAAGCAAACTCACTTCTGGGCGGCAATTGAAACGCAGCCCGTGGAGGTTGCCAACCCCTTTGGTGATGTGAAGCCAGCGGTCACCTAAGCGGCGTAGGTAACCGAGGCTCACGGCCTTGGAGGCGTGCAGGTCAGATAAGTGCAGTAAACGAAGCGGGCGTTTGGCTTTCATGATTGGGGCGCGGTGGCGATTGACCTCAAGCCAGCCGGATTCCCAAAGGCGCATACATGAATATGAACCCGAACCGACAAAGCTGGAGCCGAGTGAGCCCCAGAGAAAGCGCCGCCGGTTTCTACGGTTTTGCCAATAGTTGCGGGGGCGCTTGATCACGGCCGAAGAATAACCTCTGACTTCAAGGGGTCAACGCTGCGTCCCAATCTTTCCAAACAGGATCATAGCCGAGACTGATTATCTGTTGGGCGATTGTCTCTGGAGAGCGCTCATCGGCGATATCAAACTGGCCTGTAGCGCCCGTGGCCCATTCGCTGGATTGCTCCTCCAAATCAATTATTTTGCCGCGTTCGGTTTTATGGAGCTTGTCGCTACCAGCTCCAGTGTAACCTCCTGGCTCGGTATGGCTTCCGGCACTCATCAGGGTAACGCCCAGCGGAATCAGGCCATTGCGCAAGGTGGCCGGTTCTCGGGTCGAGAGCACAATGCCGACATCGGGGAGAAACAGGCGCAGTGCGCAAATCAATTGCGTGAGGTCGCGGTCAGAAATCGGATCAATGGGATCAAAGCTTCCGGCGCAAGGTCGGAGACGGGGCAGGGAAAGTGTCAGTTGAGCTTTCCAGCAATGTTTCAATAGCCACTCCGCATGCGCCGCAAGAGCTATTGCTTCGGTGCGCCAGTCGCTCAACCCAAAAAGAGCGCCAATGCCGAGGCGGCGGAAGCCAGCGGCGTAGGCGCGTTCGGGGGTTGCAAGGCGCCAGTCGAAATTCTTCTTTGGGCCGGCTGTGTGATGCACTCGATAAGCATTGCGATCGTAGGTCTCCTGATAGACGATCAAACCTTCTGCTCCTGCAGTTACGAGTGGCTGATAAGCCTCGGTTTTCAGTGGGCCTAGCTCCAATGAAAGGCTAGGCAAAGTTTCGTGGAGTATTCGGACGCATTGTTCCACGTAGCCGTTGGAAACGAATTTGGGATGTTCGCCAGCCACAAGGAGTACATTTCTGAAGCCTTGTTCTGCGAGCGCTTGGGCTTCGGCCATCACTTCTTCCGGCTCGAGCGTGACGCGCAGAATTGGGTTGTCGCGTGAGAAACCGCAGTAGGCGCAATTGTTGATGCATTCGTTGGAAAGATACAGCGGTGCGAAGAGGCGAATGGCTCGGCCAAATCGTTGTTGGGTTAGTGCCCTGGAACGACTAGCCAACGCCTCCAATTGATGCGCGCCTGCAGGGGAAATAAACTGGGCAAAATCTTCAAGAGACGGCTGCGCTGCGCCAAGACTCTTTTGAAAAGCTTCTGCGGTGGTTCGCAGCGAATGAGCCCGTAGTGCTCCTAAAGGGAGGGCGGCGAAGGAATCAACAAACGATGACTCTACTGGCTCATGATGCGGCACACGTGCAGTTTGGCTGCACGCCGCGAGTAAGTCCAGTCGAGGTCTTACACGAGCTACGCCAGCGTTTTCAACAGAGCGGCTACAAAAACAACCATTATCAGCGAGGCGACCCCGGCCAAGGCGATTTGCTTGGTGAACGGGGCGGATTCCACACTGTTTGCGTGGGAATCACGCTCGAAATCGGCTGTTCCTTCGTGTTTTCCCGAAATTTGTGAGTCAAACTTCATGTTACCGTTTAATGATGCAAGGAACGTGCCAAAGGCGGTTTCGTGGGGATAAGTTTTGCTCGGAGGGCGCGGGCGGCGATTTAATCTTACGTCATGCCTACCAGTGTGATTGCTGTCGCCAATCAGAAAGGAGGGGTTGGCAAAACGACGACCTCCATCAATCTGGCTGCCAGTTTGGCAAGCCAGGGAAAAAGTGTGTTGTTGGTGGATTTGGATCCGCAAGCCAACGCAACGAGCGGTTTGGGCGTCGAGAAACGAGAAGGAGGCAGTGTGTACGAGGCGCTGGTTGGCGATGCGCTGTTGAGCGATCAAATCGTTCGCACGGTTTATGAGAATCTTTCAATTATCCCCGGTGAAGTAAACTTGTGCGGTGCGGAGATTGATTTGCCGCGCATGGAGGATTGCCTGCACCGTCTACAGGGAGCGCTGCATTCAGTGCGAATGGCCAATGTGTATGACATCATTATGATCGATTGCCCGCCGTCGCTGGGCTCGCTGACGTTGAATGCGTTTGTGGCGTCGGATTCGCTGGTTGTGCCGATTCAGTGCGAATACTATGCGCTAGAAGGTATCTCCATGGTGCAACGGTTAATCGATCAAGTGCGAAACTCCGGTGATAATCCAGGCCTGCATATCATGGGCATCGTGATGACCATGTACGATGGGCGCACACGCCTGTCCCAACAGGTCCTCGACGAGGTGCGCGAGCATTTTGCAGAAATCATTTTCGAAACCACCATTCCACGGGCGACGCGATTAGCTGAGGCCCCGAGTCATGGTCAGCCGTCTTTGGTGTATGATCCGGATGGATTAGGCACTGCCGCCTACGATGTGCTGGCCACCGAATTGATTCAGCGCCTGACTGTGGCGAGTGCCGAGCCTGTGGCCGAGGTGCCAACGCCGGACAATGTGGTGGACGCCGCGGCATTGCAAAATCCTGAGCCAGTGCAAAATCAGGCTTGAAGCGTTCGGCTGGTTTATCGAGACTCCCGCTACAGTTTTCATGAAAACGTATTCTCTGTTGCTCGCCGCCAGCATGGCGGTTTTCGTGCCGGCCGATGAATGGCCGCAATACCGAGGGCCACATCACACCGGAGCTTCCAAGGAATCCTTAGCTCCATGGGGTGCGGATGGTTTGAGGGCCGCTTGGAAGACTGCGACTCCGAATGGGTTTAGCTCCTTCGCTGTTGCCGGTGGTTTTGCTGCGACGCAGTACACGGTGCAAGGCAAAGAAACTGTTGCTGTGCTAAAAGCGGATTCAGGCCGGATGGCTTGGTCTGCGGCACTGGATACAGCGGACTACGGCCATGACGGCGGAAACGCCGGGGCGAATGATAACAAGGGTGGGGATGGCCCGCGTTCAACGCCTTCGATTGACGGCGGTTCAGTTTATGTGTTGTCTGCCGACTTTGTTTTGGTGAGTTACTCACTGCAAAACGGCCGGAAGCAATGGTCGCATGATTTACTGGGTGATTTTGGCGGGCAACAAATTAAATGGAAAAATGCCGCCTCCCCGGTGGTGGATGGAGATCTGGTAATCGTGGGCGGTGGCGGTGAGGGTCAGTCATTACTGGCTTTCAATAAAGCCACCGGCAAACTCGCCTGGAAAACCGGCTCCGAAACTGTGACACATGCCACACCGGTGGTGGCAGAGATTCATGGTGTTCGGCAGGTGATCTTTTTCTGTGTGTCCGGTCTGGTTTCAGTTGAGATCAATTCGGGTAAACCCCTGTGGAAGCAGCCGTTTAAGTTCGCGGTCTCCACCGCGGCCTCGCCGATTGTAGATGGAGACGTGGTGTTCTGCTCGGCCGGGTACGGTGTGGGCGGCGGCGCTTACAAGGTGACCCTCAAGGGTGGTCAATGGGGCACGGACGAGATCTGGCGTATTCCCGGTCATAAGCATGTGGCGAACCACTGGAGTACGCCGGTACTCAAGGACGGCTACTTGTACGGCATGTTTAGTTTTAAGAAATATGGCGATGGGCCCCTTAAATGTGTGGATATCGCCACCGGCGAAATCAAGTGGGAGCAGGAAGGATTTGGCGCGGGCAATGTTATTCGTGTGGGGGACAATATTCTCGCGCTTACGGATCACGGTAAACTAGTTCTGGTTGCAGGAACTTCGGATGAATAC
>CAJWMQ010000154.1 GCA_913042895.1 uncultured Verrucomicrobiales bacterium
CGCCGTGGAGAAGGCCGGCGTAGCCAACACTGTGTGGTACAACTATCGCCGAGTGCCCGCTGTCACCCTCGCCAAGCAAATCATCGAGAGCGGCAAGCTTGGCCAGATCTTCCATTACCGTGCCAACTTCCTGCAGGACTGGACCATAAGTGCCGATCTCCCACAGGGAGGCGAAGGCCTCTGGCGTCTCGATGCCGCCGCAGCTGGCAGCGGCGTGACCGGCGATCTGCTGGCTCACTGTATCGACACCGCCATCTGGCTCAACGGCAGTATCAGCGATGTGTCTGCCGTGACCGAGACGTTTATTAAAGAGCGCGTCCACACCGCCACCGGCGAGAAACAGAAAGTCACTATCGACGACGCCTGCATCTTCCATTGTCACTTCGAAAATGGCTCGCTCGGCCTGTTTGAATCCACCCGGTACGCGCGCGGCCACAAGGCCCTGTACACGCTGGAGATCAACGGCTCGGACGCCTCCATCCGCTGGGATCTGCATGACCTCAACCGTCTGGAATTCTTCGATCACAGCGACGAATCGACCACGCGCGGCTGGCGCAACGTACACATAACTGACGGCGACATGCCGTACATGGACAAGTGGTGGGTGCCCGGCCTGTGCATCGGCTACGAACACACCTTTGTGCATCAGGTGGCCGACTTCCTGAAGAGCCTCGACGAAGGCACCCCGTGCAACCCCACCTTCCGCGACGCCCTTGAGACCGCCAAGGTCTGCGACGCAGTGCTCGATTCTGCAAAGGACCGCGCTTGGAAGGACGTGTAAGCAACTCCAATCTTCACACCGCGTCGGCTTCGGTCGGTGCGGTTTTTTTGTGTCAACCACCACCAAAAACCGCTATTTTTAGTCGTTTACTGTTTTTTTAATTGAATAAAGCGCTCTTATGTGGTGTCTCTTCCACCAATCATTTTCACAACGACTATTTAGATTATGAAGAAACTGATCAGTAACGTACTCGCTCTAACTGCCATGATGGTGGGTTTAACAATCACCCTCGAAGGCGCGCCTGCACAGAAGATGTGTCCTCTTATGGTAGAGGACGAAATCGATGTAGAGGAATTCCTCGTTTATAAAGGGGTAAAAGTGTTCGTGTGCTGCGGCACCTGTAAAAAGATGTGGGCATCAAATCCAGACTACTTCGCCGTGGTTTGTCAGGAACAAGCCCCACAGCTGAAAGCCGTCGCCTCTAAAGACATCAAACCAATGACGCAAAAATTTTGTCCGGTTTATACCGACACTCGTGTACATCCAGGGAACCCGTTCATTGAACATGATGGCAAAAAGATTTACTTCTGCAAAACTCGCGCTAAGAGCCGTTTCGAGTCTAATCCTGAGAAGTACCTAGAGAACATCAAGTAACCCGTTCTCCAACACAATCCCCAAGCCCCGCACCCGCGGGGCTTTTTTATGGCACGGTTACCAACCGCGGAAGTCGGGCGAACAACAGGCGACAGGTGATGTACTCGAAAGGTAACCCAGTCATGAGCGCCAAAACGCGCCGGTACCAATCCAGTTGGGATTGATGCCGCGCCACTGCCGCCTCCACATCCACCGCGTCGCGCACCATATCCGTTTTGAAATCCACGATCTCTGCGCGGTCCGGCCAAAGCACCACCCGGTCAAATACACCTGAACAAAACTCCCCATCCAACACCACGCCAAACCGCCGTTCCCGCCACACAGCCGCTTCCGAACTCGCTGTGAAATGCTTCTGGATCTCCGGTTCCTCCAGGCACGCCCGCACCATCGCGACCGCTTCCGTATCAACATCCAATAATTCCCTCGTTTCGTCCGTGTGCCACTCGATCTGTTCGAACACCGCGTGCACTGCCTCCCCGAATTGCGCCGCTTCCTTAGCTTGCGGATCAAACAAACGCGAACCCTGAATTAACGCCCTCTCATGTTCGGAAGGCTTGCGGCGTTCCAGCTTGGGGAAACCCCGTCCCTCTTTGACCTGCACGCAGGGTTGATCGTACTGGGCTGCCGCTGCATCCGATTCAAACGCCTCCACCCACTCCCAGGCGCCAGATTCAAACGCCTTCACAGCCGTCGCGCCACCGCCCGTCCATTCCTCCTCAGCGTTGCCGAGCGATTCATTCAACAGGTAAACGAAATTCGGCGAAGGTGATTTCTCTCTCGGCCGCGTACTGATCACATACAACCCATGCCGGGCCCGTGTCAGGGCCACATACAATCGGCATAGATTTTCAAAACATTCTTTACTGCGCCCCGCAGCCACTGCGCTCCCCAACACCTCATCCGCCGCACATAAATCCTGTCGTGGCAAATCCATCACCCATTCCACCTCACCATGGTCATCGACTTGCGCGTGCAACGCCTCGGCCCGCCGCGCATCAAGCCGACTTCCTTCCAGATCCGACACCAATGTCACATCAAAGGTCAGACCCTTGGCCTTGTGAACGGTCATCACCTGCACCACGCCAGATGCGCCGCCTTCGTTCAAATCCCGGCTTTCGGCAAAGCCGATGAATTCATCCACATCCCGCAAACCAGATTCATCATATTGCCGGGCCAACTCAATAAATTGCCTGCGCCGGTGGCTCGAAAAATCATCTATCGCCAACGGGCGCGACCATTCGCGGGCGATGGCCTCAAATCCCTCGTGGTACAATTGCTCCTGCAGCCGTCGCATCGCCAAATCCCATTGAGGAGGTTCCCCTTCGAACTGTTCGCGCAGCGGCGTCATCGCTACGTGCTCGCGCGCATATCGATCTCCCGGGTGCGCCACCGCCTTGAACAGCGACATCATCGCGGCGCCCAGCGCGTTGTCGGTCGCCGGCCGCGTGGCTGATTCTCCCACCACCGATAGGTCCGCCACGTGTTCGCGTAAGTATTCCACCACACGCCCCGCCTCCTTATTCGTTTGAACCAGTACCACGCATCGCATGCCTCGTTGGGTCGGCTGTAGTTCCCGTAATAATCCAGCCAACACCGAATAACGATCGTCCGCATGGTCCACGGTCAAATGCATCGTGTGCCCGACTAGATCGGCATGAGGTTCCGCGGCTTGATGTTCATTCCACACATCCGCCCAGCGTGCCGCCGCCACTGGATCAAACTCACGGAACAGATCCGGTTGCCCGAAGACGACATTGACTAATTTCAACACGGCCGGGGCCGACCGCCAGGACACGTCCATGGACTGCACCGCAAACTCTCGGCCGGCGCCATGCCGGTAATGCTCCTCTAACCGCCCAAACAACCGCGGATCACCACCACGCCAGCCGTAGATGGATTGCTTCACATCACCTACGCAGAAAAAGGAACGGTCCGGATCCTGCACCGCTTCATCCACCAAATTCTCCAACACACGCCACTGCGCCGCGCTGGTATCCTGAAATTCATCCAGCAGCCAATGATCAAACGCGCCGTCGAGCCGGTATTCCAACGACAACCGATCCGGCCCCGCCCCGCCCAACACCGGCCGGCCTCCTTCTGGAGCCAATAGCACCGGCAAATCCGCAAAGGTCAACAGCCCTTGCCGCCGGATCAATCCGTCATAGCGGCCCTCGTATTCGCGCAACATGGCAAACACCCCACGCGTCCGCTCCAGCAGCCGGTTGAATTCTGCCGCCAAACAATGTCGCAATAACGCACCCAAGGATTGCTGAAATACAGCGCCCGGCTGGAAATCTTTCCGATAGAATTGAAACATCCAGTCGCCGGATTCCAGCCGACTCAATCCGGAGAACGCCTTTTTCAAAAGCGTGGCTGAGCCGAGCAAATCCTTACCAGGCTCCCATTGCTGAAGATGGTCCGCCGCTTTTTGCCACGCCGGCCGCGCGCGCGCATGCACGTCATCAAACCCGGTCTCCGCTTCCAGTGCATCCCGAAAGGCCTGCACCAGTGCTGACGGATCCTCCGGTTGAACATGCCACGGATTGCCCTGAGGCCAAATCGTTTCAGGTTGACCCCAGCAATGTTCCCCGGAGGCGCTGTGATACATTGAATGACAATCCCGAAGGTACTGCTCAAGCACATCGTAAATGCGGCGATCCTGCTGACCAGCGGACATTAATTCGAACGACTTCAACAACGCCTGGCGATCGGCTTCACTGGCCTCGGCTGCCGCGAACAACTGATCCAATGCCCTCAGGCGCGCGCGTTGCGCAGTGAACTCGTCCATGATCTCGAATTCGCCGCTTAAACCGTACTCAAGTGAAAACATCCCGAGCACCCGATGGAAAAATCCATCAATCGTCCCAAGGGCCAGCTGCGGCATCCGCTCCAGCAACTCGCGCAGGGCGCGCCGATAATCGGCGGCGGTCAATTCCGGCAGCTCGATGTCCCGGGATAATTTCTTCCGCTGAGCTTCATCCGCCACCGACTCCGCCAGTCGCTTCAGGATTCCTTCAAAAAATTCCCCAGCCGCCTTTCGAGTGAAGGTCAGCGCAATAATCCGCTCAGGTGCCTGGCCCATCAGCAACAGACGGATGTAGCGGTTCACCAGCCGATATGTTTTGCCCGAGCCCGCCGAGGCCCGGATCATTTCACTGCCGAGAATGGATCCAGAGTTACTCATTGCATTCCCTCCATGCCGGTGCTTGAGCTGCCATTTCCACCTGACCAAACAGGATGGGATCAAACTCGTCGTAGCGCACCTTTTCCCGAGCCGGCCAAAACTCACCGGCCTGAACACGATCCACAATGGCCGTCGCGCATGCCATCGCGTTGGCGTGCATGTCCGGGGTATACCCTTCCATCAGCTGCACCCCAGTGTCAGCCCCGACCGTGGGTAGATTAAAATACCCCAACTGCAACCCATTATCGGCTTCCGTTTCCAAGGCCCAATAATACAGCGGCAACTGCAGATCGACCCAGCCACTGGGCCGGTCCTTGCCTTTGATCACCACATCCACCGCCGCGTAGTCCGGCGTGGTATCGGTGCGCCGGGCGGTGTGCGCATCCAGTGGGGATTTTGCCTTCCCGGAGGTCTTGTAATCCAGCACGCGCAGCACGCCGGTTTCTTCATTTCGCTCCACCCGATCAATCCGGCCACGTACCGCCAGTCCGTTGATCTCTCCATCAATTTCTCTTTCCGTGCCGGTGATCCGCCAGCCCGCCGCGTATTCCTTTGCTTGGGCATGGGCTGCCGCCTGCAACCGACGTTCAGCAATCTCCGCCTGCACCTGCACCGGCAACGGCGGTTTCAAGCCATAGCGCGTTGCGATCACAGTGCGGAGTTGTTCGACAAAATAATTATGAATCGCCTTCGGATCCGCCAGCTCGCGGGCCGCTTCGTCCCGACCGAAATCCTCAACCACTTGATGCACCAACGAACCGAAATCCAATGCGTCCAATTCGCGTTTTGAGGTGTCGATCAATTCCATGCGTAACGCATGTTTGAGATAGAACCGAAACGGGCAGGCCAGAAAGGAACGGAACGCGGTCACGCTCATCCGCTCCAACGGAGGCACAGCACGGGGCGCTAGCGTCCATGGCATTTTCCAGGCCGGGGTTGACGCCGGTGACGGAAGCTCTTGAAACAAACTCGCCACGCGGTCCGGCAATTGTTCATCAGGGCAACGCAACAGCACACGCGACGGCCGAAGGGGATCGCCGTTCGCGCGTTGCCGCCCGAGAATCAAATCCACGCGGCCGTGCCTGCTTCGGGATTGCAGCAGCAATTCCAGCAAATACACGTCCCGAGCCAGACGTTGCGCGTTGGTGATGAGCCCAAGGCGTTCTCGCAATTGCTCGGGCAAGAACCGGTCTCCCACAATTGATTGCGGCAGATGCCCTTCGTTGCACCCGGCCACGATCAGATGTGGCGCATCTTCCCAGGTCAATTCAAGCCAGCCCTGGATATCCACCGCCGCTCCGCTGCGTTCCGGAAATACTGATTCTTGGCCCACTGCATCCAAGAGCAGCGCCAATGCTTGATCAGCCGGCACGTCGGTCTCGCCCATCGCCGACTCCCATTCACGCAGGCGGTCCATGAAACTGCGCGCCGTCTCAAGATACATCTTGTCGATGGGGTTTCCTTCCCGAAACTCGCGGCTGGCAAACACCGCATTTAGAAAGCCTGCCAGTCCGCGGCTCAGTCGTTCCCGCTCCAAGGTCCTCAAGGCTTCGGCCAACCGTTTCAGGGCGGTGCGCGCCACAATTCGATTTTGAATCCGATCCCCGTCAAAATGCAATCGGACGGCATCCTCCAGACTCGCCGGCAAATGGTTCTTATGGATTTCATCCAAACCGGCCAGCAACCGGGTCGAGGTAAACTGCTCATCTTCGCCCTTCGCCCAAGCCCACGCGTCGGGCAACCGCAGAAACGCCGCCGCCTGAGGGAAACTCGGCTGCTGCATCAGCGCATGCAGCGTTTTCAAAAAGACAAACAAAGGCGTCCGGCTTAACGGTCGACCGTCCGGGTTAAATACAGGAATCGCGTCATTGGCCAGGGTACGTTCGAGATGCGGCAACACCGCTGGATCCGCCACCCCGACCGCTACGCGGTCGTGCACCTGTTTGCGATACGGTTTCACTCGCGCCACCGCCGCCTCGGCCTGCGCTCGTTCGTCCAGTGCAGGTACCAGATGATCCTCGGTAACAGGCAAGGAACGGCCATTCCAAAATTCAGGCAACGGTCGGCCCCAGTCATCCATGCCTTCACTAGGCCCAAAACATACAAGCTGTACCTGCACTCCCTGATCCATCAAATGCGTCAGCGTCTGCTCAATGACCGGAGATATATCCGTCACCCCCAGCATCACCACGCGGCGAACATCCGGGAGCTCTAGAGTATCCACCGCGGCACGGCGTACGTCATGGACATCAACCAAACCGGCTTGGGTCAACCGCTCCCGATACGCCGCCTCCAATCGCGCCAAATCTCGCCAGCGACCGGCCTCCTCTTCGCAATGTTCTGAGTCGGCCAACTGCGCGCAATCCCAGCCGCCTTCCAGCAACGTGGCGCGCATCGCGTGTAGCGCCTCGGCCATTTTGCGGCGCCATCCAAAATCGCGTTGATCAGGCAACGCCGGAAACAAGTTTGGACACGTCTCGACAATGCGACCCTCGAGGAGTTGCACCCAGTGCCCAATACACGCCACCTCCGGCGCGACTTGGGTTTCTTGGTGATTCAGCAACTGAAACGGCGTACCCGTTCGGGGCGGAAAAACACCGCCTCGTTCGCGGCAAGCCCACGCCAAGGCTTCCCTTAAACGTCGGCCCGCTTGGCGCGTGGGCAACAGCACCCACGTCTCACTCAGGTCCACCCGGTCACCACCCGCGTCCGCAACCAACCAATCCACGGCGGTAGCCACAATCGGTTGATCCCAGGGCAAATGAATGATCTCCGGACGCACTCCCATACAGACCGCCTCACGATGCCACGCAGGGTGGGACATTGACAGTCCCTTTGATTCATTTCCCTTGCCTTGGCGGTAAAACACGGGTTTGGCTTGCGAAACTGACGTGGGTTTGCCCGTTCTGATTTTTGCCGATGATCCGGCCTGCGAG
>CAJWMQ010000155.1 GCA_913042895.1 uncultured Verrucomicrobiales bacterium
CCAGCCGGCTCATGGCGCCGGTAAGGATCGGTTGGCCCAGTAATCCGATGGTGGGCGCAAAGGCGATGGGCAGATAAAAGAGCACCACTTCGCGCATGGTAATGGCCGGGCCGGTGGCTTCGGCCAGTGGCCCGGTAAGAACACGCTGGAATCGCCAGCGGATGTAGACCGCCTCGGCGAGAACCCCAACGGCTACGGCCGAGGTGGCCACCACGATGCCCGAGTACTTGTGCAAGGCGAATCCAATGCCGAGCACCACCACATCCGCCAGCAACCGCATGGCGGTGCCCCAGCCGACTGCGCCGGCATGGCCGAACCGAATGAGAACACCCTGATGAAAGCGGCGGTACCCGATGGCCCAGGTCCAAGGGGTCATGATTTGCAGGCCAATCCGACCGGGCTCAATGATTTCTTCCGGTGCCCCGATCAGCGATCGAGCGACCCAATCGTATAACGGCGTAAACGCCAGGAGCATATGCAGGGCGGTGAGGGCAAGCCCGAGCAGATTGGTGAGCCGCCAGAGTTTGTGATACGCATTCAGATCGCGCCCCAGCGCGGTGGCGGCGGTGAGCAGCATAATGATGGGCGACTCGATCACCAGCGCCAGTGGAAAGACAATCCCACTGTAGGCGGCCAGATGGATGTCGGGATTGTCCAGCCGCGCGACCACCGCACTGAGCAGAGGTAGCTCCGCGCCCATCAATAGCCAGCTGGCAGCGAGCGGCAGCCAGGTGCGAATGATGACGCTTTGCGTCAGCGGTGAAGTGGAATCGGCCGCCATTGCAGGGGTACAAGAAAAAAGGCGAGGTTGCCCTCGCCTTGGGTCGGGTTATTTTTTCTTCGGCCTATTCGGTTGGTTGGGCCGTTTGCGCTTTGGGGGTACGGGATCTTCCTCGGGCACTTTGTAGTGGATGCGCAGGCGCTTGAGTTCGGCGAGAAGATCGCTCTGAATCGTCTTGTAATCGCTATTGCCGTACACGCTTTGAAGTTCGTTTGGATCCTTCTTCAGGTCGAAAAGTTCCCATTCATTGTTCTGGTAGAAATGAATGAGCTTATGCCGACCGTTGGTGACACCGTAGTGGCGAGCCACGCTGTGGGCGCCGGGGAATTCATAGTAGTGATAGTAGAAATGGGTGCGCCAATCCTTAGGGGTATGGCCCTTGAATAACGGCACGAGGCTGGTGCCCTGCATGTCGGCAGGGGATTTCACACCGGCGATGTCCAGGAAGGTCTGGGCGAAATCGAGGTTGGAGACGATGTCGCTGTTGCGGCTGCCGGGCTTCACGACGCCGGGCCAGCGGATAAGCAGGGGCATGACGAGGCTTTCCTCGTACATCCAGCGTTTATCGTACCAGCCATGATCGCCGAGGTACCAACCCTGATCGCTGCTATAGATCACGATGGTGTTCTTGGCGAGACCGCTTTTGTCGAGGTAATCGAGCACTCGGCCGAGATTGTCATCCACGCTCTGCACACAGCGAAGGTAATCCTTGATGTAGCGCTGGTATTTCCATTTCACGAGTTCCTCGCCTTGTAGGTTGGCTTTGCGGAAGGCTTCGTTTTTGGGTCCGTAGGCGGCTTCCCAGAGTTTACGCTGCTCGGGGGTGAGATTGTTCGGGCCTCGATTGAGCTTGAGATCATTTTCACTCAGATGCCGCGCGATGGTCATGGCTTGTTCGGCGGCGGCTGAGGGGCGGCCCTTGTAATCGTCCCACAAGGTTTCCGGTTCGGGGATTTCTACGTCGTCAAAGGTGGTGAGGTGGGCCGGGCCGGGCTGCCAGTTGCGGTGGGGTGCCTTATGCTGGTACATCAGCATGAAGGGCTTCTTCTCGTCGCGATCGTTTTTGAGCCAGGCGAGGGTTTTGTCCGTGATGATATCGGTCGTGTAGCCGGTGTGCGGTTTGGTGACTGGGTTGCCGTTGCCATCGGCGGTAATCATCGGCGGGTTGTAGTAGGGGCCTTGCCCTTTGAGGACATCGTAATAATCAAACCCGGTGGGCGTGCTGCCGAGGTGCCATTTGCCAATTACCGCCGTGGTGTAGCCGGCTTTGCGTAGTAGTTTGGGAAAAGTTTGCTGCGCACCGTTGAAGGTAATGCCGTTACGGAAGAAGCCATTGAGATGGCTGTGCTTGCCGGTGAGGATCACCGCCCGGCTCGGGCCGCAGATGGAATTGCTGACATAACATTTCTCGAACAACATCCCCTCGCTCGCGATGCGGTCCATGTGCGGCGTGGTGTTGATCTTCGAGCCGTACGCGCTAATGGCGTGTGCCGCGTGGTCGTCGGTAAAGACAAAGAGAATATTCGGGCGCTCGGAGGCGATCGACGGAGTGGCCAGCCAACCGGCCAACAGTAGCAGGGCAATTCGTGAAATGAACTTCATGGTCGCGGCCACTCAAGCATCCTGCCACGGCAAAGGCAAGCGCGGGGTGAAGCTACCGGAAAAGCAACTCAAATCCTATTGGGCAGGATGGTAATGGTGATGGCAAACAGGAAAAAGAACACGATGACGCCAATGCGATATCCTATGCCTTCATGCTTAAGTTTTTCATGATCTTGGAACGTTATTGGGATTCGCTGTTCGTTGAGTTCGCAGAGGCGGGAAGCAGGTCTGTATCCTTGCCCCAATTGACCCAACCGCGAGCTTGCAGATAAATGACCACTGAGGAACAAAACATATTTGCTACACTACCGGTCAGATAGCCGTAGCTGAACCAAAACACGTTGGCGATAATCCCCATTACAAAGCCAGTGCGGCTTTTATTGCCCAGCAGATATAGCGAAAGAAAAGTAAACACCATCGCGGCCCAGTCAGAGCCCTTGTATTGCAGCGCGTGTTCAAAAAGATATTCCATCGTGGCCAAGGTGTACCGTTCCAGAGACGGCGTGGCGAGGGAAAGGATGATCCCGGATGCTTAGAAAACAATTTCCTCTATAATCTTTTCACTTGCGCATCCGTGGTCGCGGCGGATACTTACGCCACCGTTAACCTCATCAATTCTCTCTTATGTCACGCAACACCTTCATCAAAACTTATACTCGACGCGACATCCTGAAGGCCGGCACGGCCTCGGCTATCGCTGTGAACTTCCTTCCCGCACGTGTGTTTGGCGCCAATGAACGCATCACTATGGCCGGCATCGGAGTGGGCGGCAAAGGCGGTAGCGACATAAGTGGTGCTGGCGAGGTTGGCGAGGTGATTGCGCTTTGTGATTGCGATTTCAATCGCGGCGGCGGCGCGGCCAAGAAATGGCCTAAGGCCAAGAAGTTTACCGATTTCCGCGAGATGCTCGACAAGATGGGCAAGGACATTGATGCCTGCACCGTGTCCACCCCGGATCACACCCACGCGCCGGCCGCCATCCGCGCGATGAACCAAGGCATTCACGTGTATTGCCAAAAGCCGTTGACGCACACCGTTTGGGAAGCGCGCCAAATGCGGTTGGTGGCGGAGAAGAACAAGGTTTGCACGCAGATGGGAAACCAAGGCACCGCGAGCACTGGCATGCGCGAGGGGGTGGAGGCATTGTGGGCCGGCGCCATTGGCGAGATCAAGGAATGCCACGTGTGGACCAACCGCCCCGTGTGGCCGCAGGCGCCGGGCGTCACCAAGCGTTTGCCAGAGCAAACCGTACCGGATCATGTCGATTGGAATTCCTTCATCGGACCGGCCGAAATGCGGCCGTACAATTCCGGTTATCATCCCTTCAAGTGGCGCGGCTGGTGGGATTACGGTACCGGTGCGATGGGTGACATGGCTTGTCACACCGCTAATCTCGCTTACATGGGCTGCAAACTCACTCAGCCAAACTGGGTGGAGCCGATCACTGTTGGCCCTGTCAATCTCGAGACTTTCCCGGCTTGGGCAATTGTGAAACTGAAATTTCCCGCCATCAAAGGCCGCGGACCCGTGGACTTTTTCTGGTACGAAGGCAAACAGGACGGCAAAAAGAAACTGCCGCCCGCGGAGCTTTTCCATGGCAACCGTCCGCCCAACAGTGGCTCGCTGATTGTCGGCACTAAGGGAATTCTATATTCGCCTAACGATTATGGTTCCAGTTGGCAACTTCTTCCCGTGGCCGGTGGCACCAAGGCGCCTGAATACAAGAAGGTTGACCCTGTACTCGCCCGCAACAATCGCGGCGACGTGGGAATGAAAATCGAATGGGCCGAGGCCATCAAGGCCGGCACACCTGAGATTGCCCTGAGCAACTTCAACCACGCCGGTAACTTCACTGAAGCCATCCTCATGGGTAACATTGCCATGAAGGTCGGCGAAGGGTTCGACTGGAACGCGGACAAGCTCAATTCCTCAAACAAAAAAGCTACAGCACTGGCCACCAAAGACTATCGGAAAGGCTGGGAGGTTTAACTCATGCGTATCATTTTCATACTGGCTCTGGTAAGCGGGCTGCTGAATTCGGTTTGGGCCGATAACAAGAAACCCGCCCTGGCTGGCGTGTATGTTGGCGTGGTGCAAGGCGACAAAGCCCGAGCCATTCTGAAAGCCGACGGCACCATGATCGTGCATCCGTCTGCTGACGAACCGGAGGTAGTGATGCGTGGTTCCTGGAAAGCCGATGGCAACACCGTGACAGCCAAGCTCGCCTTCCTTGATGGGGACCAAGGCACGGTGGTGTTCCATCGTGATGGCGCTGACCTAATTCTGAGGAAAATCATCAATCCGGACGGTGAAGTGGACGAACTCCTGGCGCCGCACTTTGCTAAGAAAAAGGCCTTGGCCGACAAAGGGCCCGCCGGCATTTACACCGGCGAGTTTGATGGCGAGGGAATGCAGGTTGAATTGCAGCCAAACGGCCACACCTCAATTCGGTCGGCGGAAGACCCGAATGAAGGGGAGATTTTCAGCGGTACTTGGAAGGTGACTGATGCTGGTGTGCTGATTAGTGTTGAAAATGAATGTGGGGAAGAAGGTAAGGTTTTCTTACAAATCACTGATCGCGGCTTCAAGATTCTTAAGGTGGATTCACCAGATGGAGTGGAAACCTACGAAGACGGTGCGCGGCTTAAACGCCAAAAACGCGGCAAAAAGAAGCAGACCGATACTCAATAAATTATCCTCAACGGGCTGCCCAACCACGCCTGTTTACCCCGCCTTCGGGCGGGGTTTTTCGTGTTATTAACTGTTTATTCACAAAATGGCATAATGGTTGCTCAAATAATCCCGAGAATTTTGCGCTAAGGAGAAGGCTGGAAAATGTCAGAAAAAACGTCTAAAAGGCGTCTTTTCCGCATTTGACCGTACCTGTGCAGGGTAAAAATGTCCATATCAAGCGACATCAAGGATAAGACCGCCTCATTGAAGGAGCTAGTGGAGCTGCGGCTGGCCGCCCGGGGTGGCTCGGTGCGGGCACAGTATTTATTGGGTATCAAATTGGGCACGGCTGAAAACGGCCCCAAGGAAGTCGCCGAGGCCGTCAAATGGTATCGCAAAGCTGCTCAACAGGATTTTGCTCCGGCGCAAAACAATCTTGGGCTTTTGTTGGCTGGAAAACGATTGGAGAGACCCCAGCCGGAGGAGGCTGTGAAATGGTTCCGTCGCGCTGCACAGCAAGGCATGGCCGCCGGCCAATGGAATTTGGCACGCCATCTTTGGCAGGGCGAGGGCGTGTTAAAGGATTTAACCGAATCCTATGAATGGACCCGTAAGGCTGCCGAACAAAATGTGGCGGCAGCTCAAAACCGCCTGGGCATTTGTCTCTCCGGGGGGCTCGGGGTGGAGCCGGATGAAACTGAGGCGGTAGGTTGGTTTCGCAAGGCGGCCGAGCAGGGATTGACTGCAGCCCAACACAACCTCGGCATTCGGCTACGGCACGGTCGTGGCACGGCGGCCGAACCGGATGTGGCCCGGGATTTTCTTCAGCAGGCGGCTAAGACAGGCTTCAGCGAAGCGCAATTTGTCCTCGCGGAAATGTGCGCTGCCGGAGAAGGCGGCGATCATGATGAAGGCGCGGCTAGCCGTTGGTATCGAAAGGCGGCTGAGCAAGGCCATGTGACTGCCCAAAACAATCTCGCCCTGCGCCTGATCGAAGCGCGCGGCACCACGCCTGATCCCGCGGAGGCCATTCGCTGGTACGGCGCGGCGGCCCAACAAGGATGCGTGCCCGCGCAGTACAATCTTGGCCGACATTTGGTGGAAGGCGATGGCGTGCCGATGAACGCCGAAATGGGCGCGCATTGGCTACGGTTGGCGGCGGTGGCGGGGCACCCCGAGGCACAGTATTGTTTGGCCGGCGTGTATGACGACGGAACCCTTCTGGGGGATAGCTCGGAAAAAGCGCAAGCCGAGGCCTACAAGTGGTATCGTAAGGCGGCTGAGGGCGGTAAGGTAGAGGCGCAGTTTGCCGTGGCCGTGGCCTTGGAGCGCGGCGAAGGCTGCGAGCCGGATCCGGAGCATGCGATTGATTGGTACACCTTGGCCGCGGAAAACGGCCATGCCACCGCACAATTTAACATCGGAGTGCTGTATTTACAGGGGCGCGGGGTGATCCCGGATGATGTTCGGGCTGCGGAGTATTTTCGCCAAGCCGCCGAACAGGCCGTGGCGAGTGCGCAATGTAACCTCGGCGCCCTGTACGAGCGCGGGCGCGGGGTGGAGGAAAGCCCGGAGTCGGCCCTACGTTGGTACGCCTTGGCGGCCGAGCAGGGTTTGCCGCGTGCACAGTATAACCTCGCGGTGATGCTTCACACCGGCCGCGGTGGAGAGGCGGATTTATCGGGAGCCATCGGATGGTACCAGCGCGCGGCGCGACAGGGCCATGCCTCGGCGCAGTATGTGTTGGCTTCCCTATATCAACATGGTGAAGGCGTGGAGGCCAACGAGGCTGAGGCGGCCAAATGGTTAAAGGCAGCGGCCGCGCAGGGCGTGGCCGCTGCGCAGTTGTTACTGGCCGATTGTTATTTGCGCGGCCGAGGCGTACCGGAGGATTATGTGCTGGCTTACGTGTGGTTTAACCACGCCGCAGCACAAGGGCTAGATATAGCGTCCAAATACAAGCGGCTGACCGAACGTTGCATGACGCCCGATCAAATTGCTTCGGCGCAGGAAAAGACCCGCACCATGGCCGCGGCCTAGCGCGTCAGCACAGGGCGGCTTCGGGCGCGTTGGTAGAGATCGCGCCAGTCCCTGGATCCATCGTTCATTAGTAGATGGCAGGTCACGCCAGATTTAAAATAGGGAAGGTTACTGGGCTTCATGAATTTCCGCAGCATATAATTCACGTTGCCGTTGCTGCCGATGTAAAG
>CAJWMQ010000156.1 GCA_913042895.1 uncultured Verrucomicrobiales bacterium
CCATAGGCTCCGGTTGCTCATCACGGAAATCAGCAAGTTGAACCCAATAAAACGGGAAATCTCCCTGCCCCCATTCATCGCGCCAATTTTGGATCATGAGCGGAAACACGTCACGGTAAGCCTTTGCTCGACCGCTATTGCTTTCACCTTGATACCAAATTGCTCCCTTGATGCCGTACCCGATGAAAGGTTTGAGCACGCCATTATAAAGGTTACCGGGCCGATGCTGGCCGGTCAGTGGGTTGCGTGGATTGCGCGGACGTTGCGGTGCCGGCTTGCCGGCCTTGCGCGCATCCGCGGCGGCGGTCTGCCATTTCTTGTAGCGCGTCTCATAAGTAGCCATGGTTTTCTCATGATCATAATTGGCCTCAGTCTGTTTCCAAGTAGCCATATAAGGCGCAGCAGTGGGTAGTTTGTTCAATAGGTCACGGCGAATCCATGCCTCCGCAGCCGAGCCGCCCCAAGCATTGTCAATCAAACCCACCGGCACATCAATTGCCTGATGGAGTGTACGACCAAAGAAAAAGCCCACGGCGGAAAAGCTCATCACCGACTCCGGTGAGGCAGCCACCCATTCGCCGTTGAAATCCTTTTGCGGTTCCTGTGTGCCGACCGGCGGTACTGAGATCAGACGGATGTTGGGGAATTTCGCCGTGAGGCTCTCCAAATCCGGATCGTAAGAACGATCAACTGACCATGCCATGTTCGACTGACCGGAGCACACCCACACTTCGCCCACCAACACATCGGTCAGCTCCAGCTTGTTGCTGCCCTGAATGGTCAGTGTCTGGCCCTTGGCATTGGCCTTCAGCGGCTGGAGCTTCACACGCCAAGCGCCGTCCTTGCCGGCCGTAGCCGTGTGTTTCTGGCCGGCGAACGTGACGGAAATTTTCTCACCCGGCGCCGCCCAGCCCCACACCGGATTGGCCTGCCCCCGCTGCAACACCATGCGACTACCAAAGATAGAAGGAACGGATACCTCAGCCTGAACGGCAAACGAAACGAACAACATCAACGCCATCAGGCGAACAGAAATCTTGGACATGGAGAGAGTTGATGCTTGCCGGCCTTTGCGGTCAAGCTCAACCGCGTCTTTACTATGCCATTAAGAGTTCAGCCGGAATCTTTGTCCAAAATACCAAAACGGGTTCGCCACAGCTTGTCGCCCTCGCTACAATCACGTCATGCAGAAGTGGGAGTACAAAGTACTAAAAAGAGGCGACCTGTCTCAGGCCAAACTCAATGAATTGGGAGCAGACGGCTGGGAGTTGATGCCCATGGTGCTACCCCAGTGCAACATTCCCAACAGCTTCGACGAGATCGAGGTCGAGGTGGTGCTGCGCCGGTGTCTGGCCGAGTAGCCAGCCGCCTATAAATCGTGCAGGTTGTAGGTGTGCAGCTTGCGGTGCAGGGTGCGGCGGCTCATGCCGATTTTCTCGGCGGCCTTGGTGCGGTTGCCCTCGCATTCCTTCAGGGCGCGGATGATCAATGCCTTTTCGGCGTCCTCCACGGTGAGGTTTTTTTTGCTTAACACTTCCTTAGCGTCCGGATGCGGCGCGCCAGCGGATTCGCCGCGCACACTGGGCGGCAGATCACGCAGGCCAATGGTGTTGCCGCGGCACAACACCACGGCGTGCTCGATGGCCGTGCGTAGTTCGCGTACGTTGCCAGGCCAAGAATGATTCAGCAGTGCCTCGACGGCGTCCGGATGAAAGTCCTCGATGGCCTTGGCGTTTTCCTGAACGAATTCCTTGAGGAAACTTTTCGCGAGCAACACGGCGTCGGTGCCGCGATCGCGTAGAGGCGGTAGGCTTAGCTCCACCACACGCAGGCGAAAGAACAGGTCTTCCCGGAAATTGCCCTCAGCCACCTCGTGTTCGAGATTGCGATTGGTGGCGGCAATGATGCGGACATCAGAGGAGAGGGTTTTGTTGGACCCCACACGCTCGAAGGTGCGTTCGCCAAGGAACCGTAGCAGCTTGACCTGAATGGCCTGATCAATCTCGCCAATCTCATCGAGGAACAACGTGCCACCATTGGCCTGCTCGAAGCGGCCGATACGGCGTTCGTGCGCGCCGGTAAACGCACCTTTTTCGTGACCAAACAATTCACTCTCCAGCAGCGTAGGCGAGAGGGCCGCGCAATGCACGGTGACCAGCGGCTGCTTGGCACGCGGGCTGAGGTTGTGGATGGCCTTGGCAATGAGTTCCTTGCCGGTACCGCTTTCGCCGAGCACCAGCACGCTGGCACGCGCAGGGGCGACTTGCTGGACGATTTCGTAAATACCCTCCATTGCCGGCGATTGACCGATCACGTTTTCGAGACCGAACTTGGTATCCACCTGCGAACGCAACTCGCGGTTTTCGGATTCCAGCTTCTGCGAACGCACGGCGCGCGCGATTCGCATTTCGAGTTCATCAATCTGCAACCGACCCTTGGCGATGTAATCATCAGCGCCCTGTCGCATGGCATCCACAGCCATTTCCTCGCTACCATAGGCAGTCATCAAAATACAAATAGGCGGTTTACTAAGCGACTTGGCGCGCTTGATCAGGTCGAGACCACCAATGCCCGGCATGCGCAGGTCAGTGAGTAGCACGTCATAACCGTCCTCCTCCAGCAACCGCATCGCGCCCTCACCATCCTCGGCGATGTAGACATCGTAGCGATCCTCCAGTGCCGCCCGCAGGCCTTCACGGGTGGGTTTCTCATCATCAACGATTAAGACTGTGGGTTTAAGCATGATCGTTTGTTGCGCTAACCTGCGAGGACTCGCCGCCGGTCAGGCGCAGGGGTTGTTGTTCGGTGAGCGGGAACCAGAGACGGAAGGTGGTGCCCTGGCCGGTGTTGCTCTCCAGCTCAATGCGACCGCCGTGTTCGCGCACAATACGCTGAACAATCATTAGGCCCAAGCCACTACCTTCTTTCTTGGTGGTGAAATAGGGCTGAAAGATGCGGTTGATTTTCTCCTGCGGAATACCGCCGCCGGTATCGCCCACGTAAACCCACACGCCGTCGGTCTCGGCGATGGTGGTCAATGTTAGCGCGCCCCCTTGAGTCATGGCCTGGATGGCGTTCTTGATGAGATTCACCAGCGCCTGTTTCACCTGCACTTCGTCCAGCGGCGCGTTGGGCAGCTCCTCGGCGAAGTGCTGCGACAGCGTGACCTCACGGTTTTCAATTTCCGGCCCGAGTAAAGTCAGGGTATCGAGCAAAACATCGTTAAGCGAAACGGGCTTGAGCTCCGGACGCGTCGGACGGATGGCCTGCAAAAATTGGCTGATGATGTAGTCCAGCCGGTTGATTTCGCCCTTGGCGATCTCGAGATAGGTTTCCAGCTTGCGAATACTGGCGGCGTAGTTGGCGGCGGCATCAGGATCGGCAAGGTCCAGCGGCGCGTCGGCGTCGGTGGCCTTCAGCTTTTTCACCTCACGTTCCATCAACTGCAAATGAATGTGAAGGGCGTTGAGGGGGTTACCGATTTCATGCGCCACACTGGCAGCCAACATAGTGAGCGCCTCAACCCGTTCGCTCTCGATTACCTCAAAGGTTTTCTGCTGCTGCTCGGTGGCGTCATTGATAATTACCGCCAAGCCATGGGCACCCTCACCGACCAAGGCTGCGGTATACACGCGCAGGAAGCGGCGAATGGGATAGGCGACCTCCAATTCATGCCGCGTCACTGACAGGCTGTCGGTGGATTCCTCGGCGCAAAGCTTGTCCCAATCGAGCCCGGGCAGGAACTTTGCCAACCCCTGCCCCTCAGCCTTGTCCAGTGGCAGGCTCAGTAAATGTTCGGCGGATTGGTTGTGCCAGGAAATGTGCGCCTTACCATCCAGGACGAGGACGCCATCCTCAATCGTATCAAATAGCGTCTCGAGGAAATCACGCTCCCGTGCCAAACGAGCCACCACGGTCTGCAGCCCCTCCGAATCGAGCTGATCAATGCGGCCGGCAATACGATCGAAAAAACTGGTGCGTTCAGTAGCCATGTGCTGTTGGTGCCATTTTGCCCCGCGAAAAACCGAGCTCACAGGAGCGCCAAAGTGGCTCACAACACTGCCATAGTTATGAGCTGGAGTTCAAGTCGAGAAACCTTGACCGCAATGGTATTCCCTGATGAATTGTCCACCCCCAAATAGAGTCCTATATCGACCTCATGAAAATCCTGAAACGAATCCTGTTGGCCGCCTTGGGCGGATTGATGCTCCTGAACACCCCGGCCGAGGTGCAGTCCGCGCCGAAAAAGATTTTGGTGATCACCCAGTCCGCCGGGTTCCGCCATCAACCAGTCAATCGCGCCGGCAAGGACACCTGCCAGGTCGAACGCGTGCTGGCGGAGATCGGCGAGCAGAGCGGGGTGTTCACCACGGTGAATTCGCAGAACGCCATCGAAAGTATCACGCGCGAAAACTTGAAGCAGTTTGACGGCATCTTCTTTTACACCACCGGCATGCTGTTGCCCGCCGGCGATCCGCGCGATGCGCTGATGGAGTTCATTCAGTCTGGCAAAGGCTTTGTGGGGGCACACAGTGCAGCCGACACCTTCAAGAAGTACGATGGCTATGTGAAGATGATCAACGGCACCTTTGCCGGTCACCCGTGGAACGCCGGCGGCACCAACGGATTTCTTAACCACGAACCCTCTCACCCCACCGTGGCTATGCTCGGCAAGGAGTTCATGTGGAAGGACGAGATTTACCAATACAACAACTTCGACCCCAAGGCTGTACGCGTACTCTTCAGCCTGAATATGGCCAAGAGCAAACCGCAGATGCCCTATCACGTGCCGGTCTGCTGGGTGCGCAGCTTCGGCAAAGGCCGCGTGTTCTTCACCAACCTTGGCCACAACGGCTCAACATGGGAAAATGAAACTTTCCACAAACACCTCATCGAGGGATTTAAATGGAGTCTAAAGCTTACTGATGGCCCTTCTGAGCCGAATCCCGAATTACAAGTCCAGGAAAGCATCAAAGCCTTCGCCCTGTTCGCCTCCCAAAAACTACAACTCAACGAGTCTGAGTTGGTGAAGAAAATGAAAGCTAAGGCCGATGATGACCAATTTATCAAACTTCTCCGTGAGAACAGCTGGAAGAGTCGAGGTAAAGACATGAAACTCATCCAAGCCGTTTTGGACCAATTGAAATGACTTCAAAGCTTGTAACAAGCCAATCAAACACTTGTCCGCGCTTGCTTTTACCCGTGAAAACATCAAAATGTGCCTCTGCCCATGAGTGAAAATAAACAGGATTTCAACCGGCGCGATTTTATTTCCTCCGCCGGCGGTTCGTTGGCCGCGATGGCCGCGATGATGCAGGCCCTCGAGACGCGCGCACAGGAAAGCGAAGGCAAAGACGCCTCGCGCCGCACCGATGATTCCACGCCGCCAATCAAGATGGGCCTCATTGGCTACGGCCCGCACGGCCGTGAGATCGCCCGCAACCTAGCGCAACTACCAAGCGCGCCGCTAGTCGCCGTGGCCGATCACTATGGTGCCATGCAACGCCGTGCCAAACGCGAGCATCCCAAGGCAGCCAGCTATGATAATTTTCAGGACCTGCTCAAGGACGAGAATGTGGAAGGGGTAGTGATTGCCACCGCGCCGCACGATCACAAGGAGATCGCTCTGGCCGCGCTCAAGGCCGGCAAGCATGTCTACTGCGAGGCGCCGCTCGGCGGCACCGTCGAAGATGCCCGCGCCATTGCCAAAGCGGCCGCGGCCAATCCGAAGGTCAATTTCCAGCCGGGCCTGCAGTACCGCAGTGAACCGCAGCGACAATTCATGTTCCCTTTCATGCGCGCCGGCGCGATCGGCAAGGCCGTGCACGCACGGACGCAGTGGCACAAGAAAACCAGCTGGCGTTTTGTCTCGCCCAATGCCGAACGGGAGAAACTGATCAACTGGCGCCTGAACCCCGAACTCTCCCCCGGCCTCGTCGGCGAGATCGGCATGCATCAGGCCGATATTGTGAATCATTTCCTCAAACTGCAACCCGTCGCAGTCAGCGGCTTTGGGAACACTGTCCAATGGCGCGACGGCCGCAAGGTGCCCGACACGGTGAACATCGTGTACGAGTATGCAAACGACTTTTCCCTCACGCAGGAACTTACCCTCGCAAACTCATTCGATGGCGAGTACGAAGTGATGCACGGCACTAACAGTGCCGTGATGCTGCGTGGCGCGCAGGCGTGGATGTACAAGGAGGCCGACGCCCCGCTGATCGGCTGGGAAGTGTACGCCCGTAAGATGCCCCACTACGGCTCGCCCGGCGTGGTGCTGGCAGCCGGTGCCACCACGCTCGGCAAAGGTGGAAAGAAGTTGTACCAGGAATCCACCTTCACCCAGTCACCGCTATTCTACAGCCTAGAGGCCTTTGCCTACAACAGCCATCAGGTCAGAAGCGCCGTGGAGGATTTCCTCAATACGTTTGGCGAAGCCGATGCCGAGACTCTGGCCGATTATCTCGCCGACCAGCTTGGCTCAACTAACAGCCTGCTGCCCGCCGCTGATGCCACCGCCGGCTACCAGGCCAACGTGATTGCCCTCAAAGCCAACGAGGCCGTGATGACCGGCAAGCGTGTGGAAATCAAACCCGAAGATCTAACTGTTTAACCCCCCATATATTCCATGAAAAAACCCCTCATTCTCACCGCCCTAATCCTCGCCCTGCCCGCGCAAGCCGAGCTCTACAAGGCCAAGTTTGGACTCAGCAATCTGACCATCAACGGCAACTCCAGCGTGCACAAATGGAAAGTCGAGACCAAGGTCATCGGTGGGTTTCTGAATGTGGACAGCGCCGCCCTCGGCAAAACGGGCACCCCTCAAGCCAGCGGCACGGTGATCGTACCCGTGCGCCAGCTCAAGAGCGGCAAAAAGCGCATGGACGAAGTGATGCACGCGGCTATGAACGAGCCGAAGCACAAGCTCATCAAGTTTACCATCACCGGTCTCGAAGTGACATCCGTGAAGGACGGCGTGTCCACCTGCGCAGGTTCCGGTGCCATTGAGATCAACGGTAAAAAACAGCCGCTGAACTTCGACGTGAACATTGCCAACAAGGCCGACCAACTGACAGTGTCCGGACTGGTGCCGATCAAAATGACCGATTTTGGCATCCAAATTTCCGGGTTTGGATTTGGAAACAGTTGTTCTGGAATTCGAAACGGTTTTTTCACAGTCCGAAAGGCCGTTGCGGAATGTGAAACATCTGTTTTGGAATCCGAACGGCGG
>CAJWMQ010000157.1 GCA_913042895.1 uncultured Verrucomicrobiales bacterium
TCACCATGCGGGGCCTCGGTGGCGGTGCGAAGCAGAAGATTCGCAACGTGGATTTCCGCCGGCGTTTCGCCCGCGACAAGTACGGTGCCAACGCTACGGTGGAAGGCACTGTGATCGCCATTGAGTACGATCCCATGCGCTCCTCTCGCATTGCTCTCGTGGAATACAAGGACAATGAGAAGCGCTACATCATCGCCGCTAAAGGAATGGAAGTGGGGCACAAGATTCACAGCGGTCCCGACGCCGAGCCGGAATCGGGCAATGCTTTGCCGCTGGCCAAGATTCCCGCGGGCACCGCGGTTCACAATGTCGAGCTGACTCAAGGCAAGGGGGGCCAAATCGTCCGCGCGGCTGGCTCCTCGGCCACCGTGATGGCGAGTGACAAGGATTACGCACAGATCAAGCTGCCCTCCGGAGAAATTCGCCGCGTGAAAGCCAATTGCTGGGCCACCGTGGGTGTGGTGGGCAATGCTGATCACGAGAAGCAGGTGATTGGCAAGGCGGGTAACACTCGGCATCGCGGTCGCCGCGGCATCACCCGCGCGGTGGCGAAGAACCCGCACGATCATCCGATGGGTGGTGGTGAGGCCAAGACCTCCGGTGGCGGGCATCCGGTCACCCCGTGGGGTGTGATCACCAAGGGTTACAAGACTCGCTCCAAGAAGAAGTACTCTAACAAATTTATCCTCGTACGCCGCGATGGTCGGCCGATGAAACGGAAGTAAGCAGCCATGGCACGTTCAATCAAAAAAGGTTACTACACCGACGCCAAGCTCCTCGGCAAGGCGATGAAGGCAAAGGAATCCGGCTCGACCAAGCCGATCAAGACCTGGTCACGCCGTTCCACCATTATGCCCGACTTTGTGGGGCTGACGTTTAATGTCCACAACGGTAAACAATTTCTGCCGGTGTATGTGAGTGAAAACATGGTGGGCCACAAGCTCGGTGAGTTTTCCCCGACCCGCCAGTTCAAGGGCCATACCGCCCACGTGAAACGGGAGGTCCGTTAAGATGAATATTACTGCCACAACGCGCAACGTGCGCATGTCGCCGAAGAAGGTGCGTGAAGTGACGCGCCAGATCGCCGGTCTGCCGGTGTCCAAGGCTCAGGCTGTGTTGTCCAACATCCCGCGCAAATCCGCGCGGCTCGTTGCCCAGACCCTGAAATCCGCCGTAGCCAATGCCGAGCACATCAGCGTGGAATGGAACGAGGGCGAGATCCAGAACAAGGTGGCTGAGATCAAGGAAACGATTCAAAACAAAACCACGGAGAAGGGCACGCTGGCCCGAAAATACCGCCACCTCAAGGCGGATCTGGCCAAGTACGAGGCTTACCTCGATTCGGACAACAAGCTGGCGGTCGATACCCTCGTGATCAAGGAAGCGATGGCCGGCGCAGCCACGCCATTACGGCGTTGGCGCACCCGCGCGCGTGGCGGAGGCGGCGCCATCATCAAGCGCACCAGCCACATTCGGATCACCCTCTCCGACGATAAATAGGATTTAGTACCATGGGACAAAAGAGCAATCCAATCGGCCTTCGCCTGGCAGTCAACAAAGACTGGGCCTCCAAGTGGTATGCGGACAAGAAGAGCTTCGCCAACTACCTCACCGAGGACCGGGCGATCCGCAAGCTGTTGTTTGATAAATTGGGCGGCGCAGCCGTAACCAAGATTCTCATCGAGCGTGCCACCCAGCGCGTGCGCATCAAGATTTTGACCGCCCGCCCCGGCGTGGTGATCGGCCGGCGCGGTGCTGAGATCGACAAGATCAAGGAGCAACTCGCCCGCATGACTGGCAAAGAGGTTTACGTGGACATCCAGGAAATCCGCAAGCCGGAGATCGATGCCCAGCTCGTGGCCGAAAACGTGGCCCAACAACTCGAGCGCCGCATAATGTTCCGCCGGGCCATGAAACGCGCTGTGCAAATGGCGATGGATTTCGGAGCCGAAGGCATTCGTATCCGTTGTGCCGGTCGATTAGGCGGTGCCGAGCTTTCCCGTACGGAGCAGTACCTCGAAGGCCGTGTGCCGTTGCACACCCTGCGTGCGAATATCGATTACGGATTTACCGAGGCCAAAACCAAAGCTGGGATTCTGGGCATTAAATGCTGGATTTGTACCGGTGAGGATAAGCCCTCGAACAAGAGCGCTGAGGTTATTGAAACCGGCGCGGCCGAGAGCAAGTAAGCAGAAGAAAGAATAAGAACGATGGCCAAGCAAATTCCAGCCCGCGTCAAGTACCGTAAGATGCACCGTGGCAGTCGTGCCGGCATCGCGTGGAAGGGCTCTGATGTGTCTTTTGGGGAGTACGGACTGCAGGCATTGGACCGGGCATGGATAACCACCCGCCAAATTGAAGCCTGTCGCCAGACTATTACCCGCAAAATGAAACGTCGCGGCAAGGTGTGGATTCGCATCTTCCCGCACAAATCCTACACCAAGAAACCGTTGGAAGTGCGGATGGGTAAAGGCAAGGCCGCGGTGGAAGGCTGGGTGGCTGTGGTGCGTCCGGCCAATATGTTGTTTGAAATTTCAGGTGTCAGCGAGAGCTTGGCTAAAGAGGCCCTGTCTCTGGCGGCGGCCAAGCTGCCGATCAAAACCCGCATGATCAAGCGATAGCGATGAACAACAAAGAAATTAAAGAAATGCCCCCCGTGGAGCTGCTGGCCAAAGGCCGCGAGCTCCGTGCGGAGCTGTTCAACCTGAACCTGCAGAAATCCATCGGCACGCTCGAAAAGCCCCATCGCATCGGCGAATTGCGGAAGGACATCGCCCGCGTGGAAAGTGCGTTGAGCGCCAAAAAGAAAGAGGCCGCGTCGGCCTAGGGAATTTGACTCATGAGTGAAGCGACAGAAAAACATCGCAAACAGCGCCAGGGCGAAGTGGTTTCGGCCGCCGCCGACAAGACCATCGTGGTGAAGGTGAAACGCCGCGTGCGTCATCCGCTCTACAAGAAAGTGGTGACGCGTTTTAAGAAATTTTACGCCCATGACGAGGATAACAAGGCCAAGGCCGGGGACCAGGTGCGCATTCAGGAATGCCCGCCGAAATCCAAACTCAAGCGTTGGGAATTACTCGAAGTAGTGGGCGGTTAACCTAGGAGATTTGAAGAGATGTTGCAGTTACGTTCAGTTTGTGATGTTGCCGATAACACCGGCGCCAAGCGCGCGGCGATTATCCACGTGCTCGGCGAAGCCAAACGCTACGGTGAGATTGGCGACGTGGTGAAGGCGCACATCAAGGAAGCCGCCCCCGATGGCAGCGTGAAAAAAAGCGAAGTGGTCGACGCCGTGGTGGTGCGCACCCGCCGCGCCATACGGCGCGCCGATGGCTCCTACCTGCGTTTTGACAACAACGCCGTGGTGATCATTGACAAGGAAGGCGCACCCCGCGGTACGCGTATCTTTGGCCCGGTGGCCCGCGAACTGCGCGAGCAGAAGAAATTCATGAAGATCATTTCCCTCGCCCCGGAGGTTCTGTAATGAGCGCAAAAGCTGAATACAAAGTGATGTCAGGCGACGAGGTGGTGATCCTTGCCGGAGAACACCGCGAACGCACCGCCAAAGTTGTGCGCTTTGTGAATGACGGCGACCGTGTGGAACTGGAAGTGGATGGATTGGAAGACGATGACAAGGTCATTAAACACCAGCGCCGCAGTCAGGAATTTCCGAACGGCACCCGCCTGTTTTTGAACCCGACCGTTCACGTGTCGAATGTGATGAAAAAAGACCGCTGGGACAAGAAGCGCTCAGATCAGGCCAACTAATTTGAAGCAAGATGGAATCGCGACTATACAAGAAGTATAAGGATGAGGTGAAGCCGGCCCTGCAGACCGAGCGAGGCTACGCCAATGTGCACCAGATTCCTGGTCTGGATAAAATCGTCGTTCGCATGGGCGTGGACGCCACCCTTGAGAAATCCGCGCTCGATGACGCGGTGAAGGACATGACAACCATCACCGGCCGTAAGCCCGTGATCGACAAATCCCGCAAGGCGGTCTCAAACTTTAAACTCCGAGAGGGCCAGGCCATTGGTTGTCACGTAACCCTCCGTCGCGAGGTGATGTGGGAATTCATGGACCGCCTGACCACTGCCGCTCTGCCCCGTATTCGGGACTTTCGCGGCATCAGCCCGCGCGGCTTTGACGGCCGTGGCAACTATTCCATGGGTGTGAGCGACCAGTCCATCTTCCCGGAGATAGAGCTGGATAAAGTGAAGCGCACTCAGGGCATGGACATTACATTTGTGACGACGGCCAAAACCAATGATGAGGCCAAGGACCTGCTCACCAGGTTGGGCATGCCGTTTGCAAAGAAATAAGGAGAATTTGATATGGCGAAAAAGAGTTGGATAGCCCGGAATAAGAAGAAGGCCCGCGCCGTGGCCAAGTACGCCTCCAAGCGTGCGGAGCTAAAGGCTGCCGGCGACTACGAGGCGCTGAGCCAGTTGCCCCGCAACGCCAGCCCCGTGCGCGTGGTGAACCGTTGTGAGCTTACCGGTCGCCGTCATGGATTTATTCGTAAGTTTGGCCTGAGCCGCATTGCCTTTCGTGAGGCAGCGGTGAGCGGTCTGATCCCCGGAGTCACAAAAGCCAGCTGGTAAAAACGATGGATACTGTAGCCGATATGCTGACCCATGTGCGCAACGCCAATCAGGCGTTAAAGCCGAACGTAGTGGTGCGCCACTCCAACCTGAAGGAAAACATCGCCCGCATCCTGAAGCAGGAAGGGTACGTGAGCGACTACTCCGTGAGTGGCGACGCGAAGAAGGAACTTCAGATTGATCTGAAGTTCAAGGCCCGCAAGGGCGTTATTGCCGGCATCACGCGCGTAAGCAAGCCGGGCCTGCGCCAGTACGTGGCCGTGGATGAGATTCCGCGCGTGTTGGGTGGCTTGGGAGTGGCGATTTTGAGCACGCCCAAGGGTGTGTTGACCGGCCAAGAGGCCCGGGATCAAAAGGTGGGTGGCGAAGTGCTCGCCCACATTTGGTAAGCTGGAGCTGAGTAGAAAGGAACGAACCATGTCGCGTATTGGAAAAAAACCCGTGCCTGTGCCGGACGCCGTAAAGGTGGCGATCGACGGCCGGACGGTGTCTGTGGAGGGCCCCAAGGGTAAGCTGCAGCTTGATTTGCCGGATCACACCGAGGCCTCGCTGGAAGACGGCCAGGTGGTGGTGACCCGTGAGAACGACGAGAAACGCGCCAAAGCCATGCATGGCCTGGCTCGTTCCCTCATCAACAATATGGTCGTGGGCGTGGAAAAGGGCTTCGTGAAGAAGCTCGAGATCAACGGTGTGGGTTTCAAGGCAGCCGTCAAAGGCAACGTAATCAACTTGAACCTCGGCTACTCGCACGAGATCAACCACGAGATTCCCGCCGGTATCACCGTGACCGTGGAAAGCAACACCAACGTCACCATCGAGGGTGCCGACAAGGCCGTAGTGGGTAAGGTGGCTGCCGAGGTGCGCTCCTACTACCCGGTGGAGCCCTACAAAGGTAAGGGCGTTCGCTATTCCGACGAACACGTCGTGCGCAAGCAGGGCAAACAGGTTACATAAATTTGAACCGTTAAAAAAACGATGAGAGCCGAAGTAAAACGCAGGATAGAGCAAAAGCGCCGCTTCCGGATCCGTAACAAGATCAAGGGCACGGCCGACCGTCCCCGCATGAGCGTGCGCTTCACCGAGCGCAACATTTACGTGCAGTTTATTGACGACGTCGAAGGCAAGACATTGGCGTCCGCCTCCACCCGTCATAAGGAACAGGCAGATCGCGTCAAGCTCGTTGCCAACAAGGCTTCAGCTGAGCAAATCGGCAAAGCCGCCGCAGAGGCCGCCAAGGGCGTCGGCATCACCGATGTGATTTTTGATCGCAGCGGATCCCGCTATGTTAAGGGCGGCAAAGTGGATGCGCTGGCCAGTGCCGCGCGTGCTGAAGGACTGAAATTTTAACCGCAACTAGAAAGACGAACATCGTGGCAGACGAAGAAAAGCAGGATACCCAGGCAGCCGCACCCGCTGAGGCACCTACTGAGACCGCAGTAGCCCCGGCCGCCGAAGTGGCTCCGGCAGAGACGGCACCCGCACCAGCCGAGCAATCTGCGGGTCAAGAGGGTCAGCAACGCGGTGGCGATCGTCGTGGCGGTGGTGGCGATCGTCGTGGCGGTGGTGGCGATCGTCGTGGTGGTGGCCCACGTGGCCGCAATCAACGCGGTCCGCGGCAGCAGAAGGAAGACGATGGCATCGCGGAGAAGGTGATCCACATCAACCGCTCCAGCAAAGTGGTGAAAGGAGGCCGTCGATTTGGTTTTAGTGCCCTCGTTGTGGTGGGCGACAAGGAAGGCAAAGTGGGTTTGGGTACCGGTAAGGCTCGTGAGGTTATTTCCTGCATCACCAAGGGCACCGAGGTGGCTCGCCGCAACATGGTGAGCGTATCACTGAACGGCTCCACTGTGCCGCATGAAGTGTACTCCATTTATGGTGGTGCCCGTGTACTGTTGCGTCCGGCTTCGCCCGGGACCGGCATCATTGCCGGCAAAACCGTGCGGGCCGTGCTCGAGAGTGCGGGCGTGCGCGATGTGTTGAGCAAATCGCTCGGCTCCAAGAACCCCGCCAATTTGGCCAAGGCCGCACTGCAGGCCTTGCAACAAATGCGACGCCGCGAGGACGTGATGGCCGGTCGCGATAAGTAACCTATTTTACCTGAGGAACAAGCAATGCGTTTACATGATTTGAAACCGAACCCGGGCGCGAAGCATCGCCGCAAACGCTTGGGTCGTGGTCACGGCAGTAGCCGAGGCAAGACGAGCACCCGGGGACATAAGGGCCAAGGCTCTCGCGCGGGCAGCAGCACACGGGCGACCTTTGAGGGAGGGCAAATGCCCTACATTCGCCGTTTGCCCAAGCGCGGCTTCAACAATGCCCGGTTCCGCACCGAATATGTGCCGGTGAACCTGTCCGATCTGGAGAAGCATTTTGAGGATGGAGCCACGGTGGATGTGTGCACTCTCAAGACGGCTGGCCTCGCCAATGGAGGTGGCAAAGTGCTCGTAAAGATTTTGGGTAACGGCAAGTTGAATAAGAAATTGACCGTGACCGCGCACAAATTCAGTGGCGCGGCTCAAAAGGCGATTGAAGCGGCCGGCGGAACCTGCCAGGCATTGAATGTGCCAAAGCCG
>CAJWMQ010000158.1 GCA_913042895.1 uncultured Verrucomicrobiales bacterium
GGCGGTGCGGGAGCTGGAACAGATTCAGCCGGCAGTGCTGGAGCCGCCGCGCTAGATGCAGCCGCATCCGGCACACCATCCCGGGAGCCGGAATCAAATATCACCGTGCCCATCTTTAGTAGTCGGCGTGGGTGAATCACATACCACGGACCCAGTCTATCGGCCGGGCGATCCCAGCACCATGTGGCTAGTTCACTGCAGTACCAGCGATTGGAACCGGGTAAGCCAAGGATGCCGGCGAAATCGTATTTTTTGCCCAACTGCGACCGTGCCTTCGCTAGGGCGGCATCGCCGGCTTCCGGCGTCCAGCCCTCCGGCTGCACTAAAGCCACGCGATGGGACAGGGCGATAAATTCGTCCAGCGGGGTTACGACGTTGCCAGGCCAAAGCGCCTCGATCACCACCTCGTTTTCATGATCAAGAATGGCGGCGTGTGGGAAAGCGGAGCCAGTGGCGGTGGCCACGATGTCATCGCCCAGACGGTAACCGCGATTTACCAGCCACATGCCGTTACCGCCATTCTCTTGAATGATCTGTTGCCACGACTGCACCTCCGCCTCGTAGGCCGGCCCGGTGCGCCGCGCGAATCCACTAAGCCCGGCGCATCCTACAGAATGCAGCAGGATACTAAGAAGACCGAGAGTGATGAGCAGTCGGGGGTTCATGGGGCAGGCGATAGGAAAAAGGTAAGGGGCGAGATAAGCTCGCCCCTTCCGTTAGTGGGAGAGATTTCATTATTAATTTTCCACGATCCACACGTTGCGGAATTGGAGCGGGTTGCCGTGGCCCTGCAGCTTGATCGGGCCGGGCGTGCCTTCTGGGTCGCGCCGTGATCCACCAGTCTTGCCATTGATCTCCAACTCCTTGTGGATCACCACGCCGTTATGTTTCAGTGTCATGCGGGCGTTTTTGATTTTCTTGCCGTCCTTCATCACGGCATTGGTGAACTCCACGTCGTAGGTTTGCCACTGGAGCGGCGGCAGGCACATGTTCACGATCGGATCGGCCTTGGTGTAGACGCCACCGCACTCGTTGTTTTTCCCTTCCAACCCAAACGAATCGAGGATCTGCACCTCGTAATGGTCCACCTGATAAAAGCCGCTGTTGCCCCGGCCCTGTCCGCGCGCGGCAGGCTTAAAGGGTAGCAGAAATTCCACGTGCATGGTGTAGTTTTGAAATTTGCGAGCGGTGCGGATGTCGCGCCCGTCGGTGTTCAGCAGCTTGGTCTGCTCGTCCAAACGGCCGCCCTGCCATTCGCCTTTGCCCGTGCCGTCGAACAGCACGATAGCGCCCTTGGGTGCCTTGGCCCCAAGGGAGGGGCTCTTACGTTCCAGACGTTCCAGTTCAAAGGTTTTCTTGCCGTAGGAACCGGTGAGCTTGCCGTTTTCAATTACGGCCTTGCCTTCCTTCTGGCCCTTAGGTGGGTATTGGCTGGTGGCACTGAATTCATTCGCGCGGCCACCCAGGTAACGCCGTTTGCCGATCGCGGCGGCAAACACGGCCTTGTTGCCCCGGAGCTTGCCGGTCATCAACGATCGGTCATCCCCGCGATCCCAGCCGTCTCCGGGTAGGCCACCCGGGTACACTACGAGCTGAAACTCGCCGCCGCCCAGCGCGATCACCTGCGCGCCAATGTCGCAGCCGCATGAAAGGTCGCCGATGTATTCACCTTGGATCTTAAAATCCGTAGGCAACGTTTTGTCTTTCGCGTTCGTCCACAGACCAGGAGCGGCAACGGTGTTCAGGCTCAGGGTGAGGCCAAAGATAAGCAGTGTCTTTTTCATCATTTGCGTGGAGAAAATTTTAGCGGCCTTGGGGCGTTTGACAAGCCGCGTTACCGTATCAACGCTTCTGCGGCCAACGCCCGACTAATGACCAAACCAATGTCACGTGTGCCGCCGGTCACCACAGGGTTTGGTCGGTGAAACACATCCGAATGCGCGGAAAACTACGCGAGGATTTCTTTCACCACGCGTCCGTGTACATCGGTCAGTCGGAAATCGCGCCCGTCGTAACGGTAGGTGAGTTTTTCGTGGTCGAGGCCGAGTTGGTGCAGAATGGTGGCGTGCAGGTCGTGCATGTGCACCTTGCCGTCCACGGCGTGGTGGCCGTATTCGTCGGTGCCACCGTAAGCAAACCCCTTTTTGAAACCGCCGCCGGCAAGGCACACGGTGAAACCATCGGGGTTATGGTCGCGGCCGGTACCCTTGTTCTGGGCGTACGGCGTGCGGCCAAATTCGCTGCCCCACCAGACGATGGTATCATCCAGCAACCCGCGCTGCTTGAGGTCGGTCAGCAACGCGCCGACCGGCTGGTCGGTGGCCTTAGCATGCTCCATGTGCTTGGGCATGTTGGAGTGCTGATCCCACGAGGGATTGTTGCCGTTGTCGGTGTAATTTACCTGAATGTAGCGGACCCCGGCTTCGCTCAGGCGCCGGGCCATCAGGCAGTAACGGCCAAAGTTATCGGTCGGCTGCTGGTTGATCCCGTACATCTCCAGCGTCTTGGGATCTTCATCGGCCAGATCGAGAATCTCCGGCGCGTTGTTTTGCATGCGCCACGCCAGCTCGAAGGAGCCGATCACTGCATCAAGTTCGTCATCGCCGGGGCGGCGTTTGGCTTGTTCGGCGTTGATGGCGCGCAATAGGTCAAACTGTCGGGCCTGAGCCTTGGGATCCGTGCTGGGCGCTGTGATATTTTTGATCGTGGCATCCTTGGCCGGAATGCCGGCGCGGCCCAGTGGGGTGCCCTGATAGGCTGCAGGTAAAAAGGCGTTGCTGTAATTGCGCGGGCCGCCATTGCCCATCGAGGGGCCGATGCTCACGAAGCCAGGCAGATTTTCATTCTCGGTGCCGAGTCCGTAATTGACCCACGCCCCCATGCTCGGGCGAATGAGATTGATCGTGCCCGAGTGCATGAACAGCGTGCTCGGGCCGTGTGCCACGCCTTCAGTGTGCATGCCCTTGAGCAGACAGAGATCATCCACATGCTGGGCCATGTGTGGGAACAGTTCGCTAACCGGCTGGCCGCATTGGCCGTAATTCTGGAAATCCCATAGTGGCTTCTTGACGCGGTGCTCTACGATCTTGCGCGTCTTGGCCAGCGTCCGGGCATCATCGAAGCGCACCATCTTGCCGTCGTCATCAAAGAGCTTCTGCTTGTAGTCGAACGAATCCACATGGCTCACGCCGCCGGCCATGAAGAGAAAAATTACGCGCTTCGCCCTAGGTGCATGATGCACCAGCTTGGGGTTCAGCGGATTATCCGCCGCCGACACCCGATGCGCCATCGCCCCCGCAGCCATCGCCCCAAAGCCACAGGCCATGGATTGCAGGGCGCTGCGGCGCGAAAACAGGTGGGGATTTATACTATGCATCTGCAGGAATAGACGTTTAAAAAGTCTTTTTTATTCTAGAGGTTAACTGCTGATTGGCAAGCCCATTGGCAAGCTGGGATTTTAGCGGGTGAACTCGATGGTGCGTTCGGCAGCGGAAGCTGGGAGGTGCACGGCCGCGGCGTTGAGGTTGGCGCGGTGGATGGGGATGTTGTTGCCGTCAATGCTGGCCTGCCATGTGGGATCCACGGTGTTGTTGATGAGCAAGACCGTGGCGAATTCTGTGGGTGGCAGGGTTAGGGTCGCGTGGTCGTCGGCGTGCTGAGTCAGTGTGAGGGCAGCTAGATCTTCGGTTCGCGCAGGATGTTCCGGAGCGGGCATGGATTTACCGTGCAATGCCACCTGGAGAGCTGGAATAAAGCCGGGGCTATAGACGAGCTGGGCGGCGGCTTCGGCGGTGAGGCCTGAGCGCCAGTCGGCATAGAGTTTGACGCGCGGCAGTGCGCCCTTGAAAACCACGAGGGTTAACGGGCCTTCGGGGGCCGTGCGAAGTTTCAGTCCGGTTTCTTCCAAACGGGCGTCCACTTCAAATGAAACGGCGCTTTCAAAACGCCGCTTCACTGGATCCAATACGGCGTTCAGGGCATTGATGTAAACGGGGCGGAATGGATTGGGGAATTTGGTCCGGATGGTGTTGCTGGTATGCTGGTTGCCGGTTTGGCAAAGCAGATAACGTGTGCCGGTGAGTTCCCAATAACGGAGGATTTGATCGTGCTCACCGGGAACATCGGTGGGGTCGGTTACGAGAATGCCGGATTTTCGAAGCGCATCATCCAGCCCTTGGGTAGCCAGCTCTCGGATCAGTTGAATTTGGTCCCGCGAGTGCAGTTGCTGCAGGCGTTGGTTGGCGATCTGATAGGTGGCCTGGAGAACTTCGGGATCTCCTTCACTATTTATGACGGCCTGACTCCCCACCAATTGGCTGAAGTGTTCGATCACTTGGGGCGAAGCCTGTTGTGGTCCTCCGATTATCTCCTTGGCGGTATTGATGAAGGCAGCCAGTTGTTCCGCCGAGTCATACCTCATCATGTCTTCCATGAAACGGTTGGCGAGTTGATATGCCCGGGGGCTTTCAAATTGTTGCGGATCCAATTTCACCGGGGCAAAACATTGATCGGCAATGAAGGTATCCAGGGAATGAAAGGATTCGAGAACTGCCAGCCGGTCTGTTCCATTGGTAATGGCGGCGGAAACGTGCGGTGGTGTGCCCCAATCAAATAGGGGTTCCTGGGGTGGTTCGGGCTCAGTTTTGAAAAAAAGGATCAATGTGGCCAACAGTAACATCACGGCCAGCACCCCTTTGTAGATGAGCGTCTTGCCGGAAGAGCGGGTCGTGTCGTCCATGCGGGGGAACTACCAGATTCCATGCCTCGAAGAAAGCTTTTGCTCATGGCGAGAGGCCTCTACAATGTGCACATGAAAACGGTTTGGGTATTCGGATTGATTTTACACGCGGCCCTCATCGCCGCGCAGGTAAAAGAGAAACCCTTGCCCGTGCCAATTGAAGGGCGCACGGGATATCTCCGCCTCACCCCACAGCAGACAGGATTGTCGCCCAAGGGCATTTATCGACCGCTAGAGAATGTGCCAATTAGGGAGACCGGCCATTCCGGCCTAGCGGCCGGCGATGTGAATGGGGATGGCCTCGTGGATCTCTTCGTGTGCGGTATGGAAGAAGCCAATGCGCTTTACCTGAACCGCGGGAATTGGAAATTTGAGGACGTGGCTGAATCGGCCGGGGTGGCCTGTCGCGGCTGGCGGTTGAGCGGGGCGGTGTTGGTGGATGTGGATGGCGACGGCGATTTGGATCTGGCGCTGACTTCACTGCTCGATGGGCGGAACTTCATGTATCTCAATGACGGCAAAGGTCGTTTCACTGAAAACCTCAAGGTCGGTTGGATTTACAATCCCCGGGGCGGCACGGTTTCCACATCCTTTGCCGATGTGGATGGCGATGGGGATATGGACATGTACACCACCGGTTTCGTGAAAATGTTCCTGAACCAAGAGCTGGATATGGACTATGCCCTTAAAATTCAGAAAATGGGGTTGGATGCACTGCAGAACAAGCGTCTCTTGCCCGAGCTATTTTGGGAATACTACGACATCGATCCCAAGGATCATATTCAGGGACTTCAAAAAGGCGAGGATGCCGTGCCCCAAATGCGGCCGGCCTATATTGAAGATCACCTTTATCTTAATGACGGCACGGGCGGGTTTCGTGCGGTGGCCGATCGGGAACGCCGGTTTGTGGATTATAACGGACGGACACTGAAGCGACCACGGGATCCCAGTCATGAAGCGATATTTCGGGATATTGATGGGGACGGCGATCCGGATTTGTATGTGACCGCGGATTTCGCCAACCCGGATCGGTTATGGTTGAACGATGGCCGCGGCTATTTTCGTCAGGCCCATCCGCTGGCCATGCGCCGGACCAGTCAGTTCTCAATGGGACTGGATTTTACGGATGTGAATCGGGATGGCCACTTGGATTTCCTTACGGCCGACATGTTGAGCCGGTCGCATAAACGGCGGAAAACCCAGATGGGAGACATGCAGGTCACCGAGTCCGGCATCGGCCTGATTCAAAACCGTCCGCAGATCATGCAAAACACCCTCCAACTCGGTCGAGGCGATGGCACTTGGTCGGAGGTGGCGCAGTTGAGCGGGCTCAAGGCCACGGAATGGTCTTGGGGCGTGTCGTTTTCTGATGTGGATCTGGATGGCTACGAGGATCTCATTGTGGCCACCGGCATGACCCGGGATTTTATGGATTCAGATACGCAAGGTCGCATCACCGAGACCGGCCGGGATTCTAATAAACTGGAGGATCTGTTGCTTACCCGCGAATGGTTTCCCAAGCTCCCCACTCAAAATGTGGTGATGCGCAATCAGGGCGACCTGACCTTTAAGTACAAGAGCAAGGACTGGGGCTTCTCGGCCGAGGCCGTGAGCGGGGGCCTAGTGCATGCGGATTTTGATGGCGATGGCGATCTGGATTTGATCTTCAACAACTGGACCGATCCCCTCGAGATTTACCAGAACGAAACCGCGGCCCCCCGCATTACCGTACGATTGGTGGGGCACGGCGCTAATTCACAGGCCATTGGAGCCAAGGTGCGTCTATTGGGCGGTCCCGGCGGTCCCAAGCCCATGGAGCATGAAATCGTTTGCGGCGGCGGCTATGCGTCCTCCAGCGAAAACCTTATTGTCTTCGGTACCGCGGATAAAACCGAGGGTCTGGCGCTGGAAATTATATGGCGCCGCGCCGATGGCACACTGCTCAAGACCGATGTGTCCAATGTGCAACCTAATCACCAGTACACCATTCACGAGCCGGCTACGGGTGAGCCATACCAAATTCCCAAACCCGCGTTGCGTTTGCCGTTGTTCGAGTCGGCCGATGACTTGTTGTATATCCAGCATCCCGATGATCCCACCTTGGAAGCTCGTGTGAAACATAACGAATTACCGTTCGACGATTTCGCTTACCAATCGTTGCTGCCCAATCGCCTGAGCCAACTCGGCCCTGGGGTGGCCTGGGCGGATCTCAATGCCGATGGGCGCGATGACCTCGTGATCGGTTCCGGTCGGGGCGGTGAACTACTCATTCATCTGAGTGGCGAATCAGGCCAGTTCGAGGGCCGTATGG
>CAJWMQ010000159.1 GCA_913042895.1 uncultured Verrucomicrobiales bacterium
GATCAAGCAGATCGACGGACCCGCGCCGCAACTTGGCATCAAAATTGAGGCCACCACTTCCCAGGCCGCCCTGTTGCAGGATAACCAGCATGGCATTCGTCGTGTCGTAAAGATTGGTCGGGAACTGATCGGTATCCCAGCCAAGTAGTTGATCACCGCGGTTGGCATCCACGCTGCCAAGCAGTCCTGCTGCCGAAGCGACCGCCAGTTCGTGCTCGAAAGTATGTCCGGCCAGGGTCGCATGATTGGCTTCGATATTGAGCTTGAAGTGGTCTATCAGATCATATTGACGAAGGAAAGAAATGACCGTTGCGGAATCGGTATCGTACTGGTGTTTGGTTGGCTCCTTGGGCTTGGGTTCGAAGAGGAACTGGCCGGTGAAGCCGATCTTCTTCGCGTAATCCACGGCCATGTGCATGAACTTGGCGAGGTGATCGAGCTCGCGTTGCATATCGGTGTTGAGCCAGCACTGGTAGCCTTCGCGGCCGCCCCAGAACACGTAGTTTTCGCCACCCAATTCCTTGGTGACCTCGAGCATTTTCTTCACCTGACTCGCCGCGTAGGCAAAGACATCGGCGTTGCAGCTGGTCGCCGCGCCGTGCATGAAACGCGGGTTGCTGAAGAGATTGGCTGTGCCCCACAGCAGCTGGATGCCGGTGCGTTCTTGCTCCTCCTTGAGCACGGACACAACGGAGTCGAGGTTATCGTGGCTCTCCTGCAGTGTGGCGCCCTCGGGTGCGATATCGCGATCGTGGAAGCAATAGAAGGGCGCACCGAGTTTTTCCATGAACTCTATGAACACCCGTGCGCGGGTCTGCGCATTGGCCACATCATCATTGGCCGCTTCCCACGGGCGCACCGCGGTGCCAGGGCCGAAGGGATCATTGCCCGTGCCGCGCATGGTGTGCCAATAGGCGATGCCGAAGCGCAAGTGGTCCTTCATGGACCTGCCTTCGATTACCTCGTCGGCGTTGTAATGCTTGAAGGCCAGCGGATTTTTGGAATCCGCGCCCTCGTATTCAATTGTCTTAACGTCCGGGAAAAATTCAGCCATGGAATAAATCGGGTTCGCGCGCATTGGAGGCAAGCCGCGCGGGCAAGTCAAGGGAAAGGCGGAAAATAAGGGGCTTTGGAATGGAACTAGGGTTGGGGTCGGTCAAAATTATGGCATTGAAACTGTCGCTGAATGGTTTGTGACATCGGCTTAAAAGATAACAGAAGAGCTTCCAAAAATGCACACAAGGACGCTGTTCCCTTCAGGAAAAAAAGAGGAATTCAGTTTCTGCTGTGGTATGTCACAGGGGCTCAAAGGTCTGCACAGTAACGTCAAATATTTCAACATTGCTAACAAACGTGATGACTCCAAAATAATGTGTAGACAATCTTGCAAAATTGATGGTCGAAGCCGCAGCATTTTTCCACAAGCATGAATTGCATTGTTGGTCTGATTGGGGCTCTCTTTTAGCCGTAGTTCGCGAGGGAAGCTTTTGGATTGGGATCGCGACGGTGAATTTGGTTTCCATGCACACGGCACAACGGGCAGATGATGTAATTATAAAAGAGTCTGTAGGCGTCGAAGAGCGATATGAGTTACAAAACCATTTTTCAGAGGAATTACAAACGTAGTACAACGCAATTTATAGATCACGAACAGAGATCATACATGATTTTCAGTGCGCGGGGTTTAATGTATTAATGGATGAATTGGTCGAGGCACACCGTGAAGAAACAAACATTAGAATCTTTGTTTTTGCGCGAAAATAAATTTTTGAATCACCACACTTCCACCGGCCCTTTGGGCACGGGGATGGATTTGCGGCTCTCAACGGAACTTTCCTGATCTTTCATGAACGACGCCATCAGTGGTTCCAGTTCGTACTGAGGGCGGAGGTTGCCGGATGCGTCGGTGAATTGCGTACGCCAATCCAGATAGTCACCTAGCGCATTTTCGAACTCATCGCGAGTACTGATTTGGACAATGGCTTTATTGAAAGGCTTGGCCGGTCCGAAGCGTTTGGCGTACCACGGGGCGACTTTGCGGAACATCACGCTGCCGCGATCTTCGCCGAAAACCTCGATCATCAGGTCATAATGACGGCGCAGGACGCGGATGCGTTCTTCAAATGATGGCTCGGGAAGGAGTTCGCCGGTTTCAATATAGTGGCGGGTGTGTTTGAAAATCCATGGATTATAAAACGCGCCACGTCCGATGGACACACCGGCGCAACCGGTGGCCTCAAACATGTGCGAAGCGGCCTCGACGGAGGTCACATCGCCATTGCCCACCACGGGCAGGCTGGGTACCGCCTTCACTACGCGGCGAATACCGTCAAGCTTCACGGTGCCTTCGAATCCCTGAGCGCGTGTACGGCCATGGATGAAAATGGTGGTGCAGCCGGCGTCAGCCAAGGCGCGGGCGAGGTCGGGGGCGGTTATGTTGTCGTCGTCCCATCCAAGCCGCATCTTGGCGGTGACGGGAATTTTAAGAGCCTCCACCATGCCGCGCACGAGGGCTTGGGTCTTGGGCAGCTCGGTCATCATCGCGGATCCGCCGCCGGTTTTCACCACCTTGCGTACGGGGCAACCCATGTTGATATCAATGGCGGAAACGCCAAGGGACTCGAGGTAGAGGGCGGCATCACGCATTTCTTCCGGCACCGCGCCGAAGAGTTGCACCGCGACCGGGCGATCGGCGTCATTGGTCTCGATGAGCTTGAGTGCCTTGGGATTGCGTTCAATGAGCGACCGGGCGTTCACCAAATCCGTGGTGCACAAATCCACCCCACCGACTTCTCGGATGACTAGCCGGAACGGGAGGTTCGTGTATCCCGCCAGCGGCGAGAGGAAGAGGTTCGAACCCAACCCTAATGTGCCCATTTGAAACATGGCGCGGCCAAATTATCACGAAAGCGGTTGATGTTCAGTTCTATAATTGAGCGTTATGGGGATAATAGATTTCTTTAGAACGCTGGGGAGAGGCAGAGAGGGAGTAGCGTGTTAGGCAGTAAGCCATTCTCCAGTAGGTTATCATTGTGCCTTCCTCGCGGAATTTACGAGCAGAGGTGAGAACGGAAGCGTTGGCGAGGGAAAGTTTACCATGCCGGCTGAGATACTTACAAAGGTCGAATTCTTCCATAATTGGAACATTCGAGATACCGCCGACTTGCTCAAGTGCGGTGCGCTCTACGAAGATGGCTTGGTCTCCGAAGAACTTGTTGGCGAATTTCCATAAGAGCCAGCAGCGAATGCGAGAACCAGGTAATGCACCGCGGTCGCGAAAGCGTTTGTAAAAGGCACCTGCGATGACGCCTGGTTTGGCCAGGGTTTCTGTGATGATGGATGCAGCGTTCTCTGGCAACCAAGTGTCGGCATGTAAAAGCAGGACGATCTCCCCTTTGGCTAGTTCAGCGCCAAGACGAAGCTGGCGGCCGCGACTTGGTTCGCACTCGAGAGTTATGCAGCCTGCTTCGCGCGCAATATTTTGTGTGGAGTCGGTACTGCCGGCATCCACGACAATAACTTCTTTAAGGCAATCAAGTGAATTAGCGCGACGGAGGGTCTCTGGCAGTTCCTTCGCCTCATTGAGCGTCGGGATGACGATGGAGATGGCCGGCATGGCCTAGTCTTCCTTTAGATTCTCATATGCCCCGAAGTCGCTGAAGAAGTGTTTTTTGGCGAATTTGTAGATCCAGTTTTTTTCCGGCACCTGTTCCGCGTGGTTCCACTGGCTGGGGCGGTTGTTCATGGCCTCCAGCTCGGGCAATGCGGTGCCTCGGGCGGTGCCGTCGGGCGCGTCGTGTTTCTCAACGAACGCCTTCACCTTGTCTGGCCGCTCGAGCATGATGCATCCACGTGTGGTTTCGGCGCTCATTTCTCGAAAATCTTTCAGGTATTCGCTTTGGACAAACACATCGCGGATGTGGCGTTCGTCGCGGATGTTTTCTTTGGCGAACTGAATGATCGGGCACGGCTCAATGGCTCCCCACGGACTGATGTGGTGACTGATGCCAGTGGCGGCCGGGCAAAGCGCTTGGCCGTCGTGCATGTAATATGCATCGATCATGGCGATCGGTTTCTTGGCGCGCATTTCCACGACAAATTTGCGGATCTTAAGCTGCTGCTCGGGTGTGAGGCAGAGCTGATCATTGGGCTCGGGGCCGACAGGGCGGTAGGTGTGATACCATGCGTACATCACCCCGAGATCGATGAGTTTATCGAGCCATTCCTCACGCAGAAGATCGTCGATGTTAGTCTGGCACAGGCTGGTAGCTACGCCGGTGAGTAGTTTGGCATCTACACAATTAAGGATGCCCTGCATGCTTTTGGTGTAAACATTATTCCGGCCACGCCGCTGGTCACTGACGATCTCAGTGCCTTCAATCGAAATGAGCGGCGTCACATTACCCATCTCGCGCATGCGTGCGGCGTGCTCTGGCGTAATGAGTTGGCCATTGGTGAAGACTTGGAAATAACAATCCGGATGCTCGGCGAGGATGTCGAGCAAGCCCTTGTACATGAAGGGTTCGCCACCGAGGATGCCGAAAAAGCTGTTGCCGGCCTCGCTGGCCTCGCGGATGAGTCGGTGCAAATGATCCGCCTCGATCTTCTCCTGTTTCGCCGCCACATCCACCCAGCAGCCCTTACAGCGGAGGTTGCAGGAATTTAAAACTGATATGTAGAGGAACGGCGGGAAATATTCGCCGCGCTTCAGCCCGGACTTAAACCGCTGCACACTCCGCATGCCGCGCCAACCGAAGTTGTAGGCAAACTTCCAGAGCAGACGTTTGTCTGTCTCCAAAATCACCCGACGCATCATGGGGAGGTACATGGGCGGTGACTATCGCGGGCGGGCGATTGTTTTTCAATGATCAATGTGCTGCGGCAAAATTTGAAGTCACGGCTTTTTTCGCGCAGCCACACGCCTGCCACTGTCATCACATCAGCAACAGCAATGCTCTACCATGATTTAGAGCATCGTGGTGGCGAGAATCTCATCCCGTCGCTGTCTGGCTTCCTCCACATTGTGCGTGGCCAAACTCTTACGCACGCGGCGCTTGGTGTAGTCGGGTAGGTGCAGTGTGTAGTGCAGCCACCATGTCCCGTGATTGTTCCATAGATGATGGTTCAAGTTTTTTTGGTTTATCCGGAGCGAAACGGTTTTTTTCACAGGGTTTTTTGTTTGACGGCAACTATTTTAAAAGCGCTCCCTAAAAAGTGATTTGTTTAGAAAACATTTTTTTCGCGACTCCGCACCGCCGTTGGTATAATCGTAAGCATGCAGCGATTTCTTTTTGCAATCATGTTGGCCGTCACCGGGTCGGTGGTGCACGCCCAGAAACCCGTCCAAATTTTTGACGGCAAAACCTTCAATGGCTGGGAAGGAAATCTGAAATACTTCCGAATCGAGCAAGGCGCCGTGGTGGCCGGCAACCTTAAGACCAAGATTCCCAACAACGAATTTCTCTGCACCAAGAAGACGTACAAAAATTTCATCCTCAAACTGGAGGTCAAACTCGTTGGCGGCCCCAAGGCCAATGCCGGCATTCAGATTCGCACCAAGCGTATTCCCAACCACCATGAAGTGATCGGGTACCAGGCCGATATGGGCCAGGGCTGGTGGGGGGCGCTGTACGATGAATCACGCCGCCGCCGTATGCTCGCCCAGCCCAAGGCCGGCGTGATCGAGAATATCCTCAAGCCCAACGACTGGAACCAATACGAAATCCGCTGCGAAGGCCCGCGCATCCGGCTATACATCAACGGCACCCAAACCATCGACTTTACCGAAGCGGATTCCAAGATCCCGTTGACCGGCGTGATCGCCCTCCAAATCCACAGCGGCCCCCCCACCGAAGCATGGTACAGGAACATTACGCTCAAGCCTTTGAAGTGAGGAACCAATCCCCGATCGCGTCTCATCCGGCATGAAATGGATTTTGGAACTTTTGTGGCCGCCCAAGGATCGTGCGAAGACTCCGCCCCGCCCTGTGCGCGGTCGTTATCAGCTGCATGTATTTCGCAAAACCGATGGGGGCCGGCTGTTTTCACTGCCGGTACCGGGGGGGGGGAGGGGCTGACGGTGTGCCCCGTTCCGGAGGCGCAGGCGGATCGAGCGGAGGATCTTCTCGGAGCGTTCGATGCCTCGGCGCTGATCGCGCTGCGCGAGGGGCGGCATGTGCTGGGGCAGGCGAAGACGGGCAGCGGCAAGACCGCGTCGTTCGGGCTCCCCGTGCTCCACCGTGTCGAGAAGGGCGTCGCGATGCAGGTGCTGATCCTGGCGCCGACCCGCGAATTGGCGGCACAGATCAATGAGAGCATTCGGACCTATTCCCGCTTCATGCAATGTTCGACGGCCCTGGTCGTCGGCGTGGGCAGGGCTGCGCGGGAGGGGGTCCTGCTGCGCGACGCCGAGACGCTGGAGACGCTGGCTGGGGTGACGCACGTGGTGTTCGACAAGACGGGGACCCTCACGGAGGGGGCCTTCGCGGTCGAGCGCGTGTTGCCGGCCGAGGGGGTCGCGGAGGGTCAGCTCCTGGTCTTCGCGGCGGCGGTCGAGTCGCAGAGCGAGCACCCGCTGGCGCGGGGCGTCGTCGCGGCGCGCGGCGAGCGCGGGCTGCCTTCCTTGGCGGCGACCGAGGTCCGCGCGGTCCCCGGCGCGGGCGCCCGCGGGCGGGTGGCCGGTAAGGAGGTGCGGGTCGGGAGCCCAGACTGGCTGCGGGGCGAGGGGCTCGAGGTCCCCGAGCTCGAGCTGGCGGCGGGCGAGACGGCGATCGCCGCCGCGCCTGGCGCGATCGCCAATGCGGTGCGGGCGGCCACCGGCATCCGGCCGCGCCGCTTCCCGCTGCGCCCCGCCGATTTCGCGCTGGCCTGACGATGCAGGACTTCGCTTCCGCCGCGCGATGCTGCGGCTGATCCGCGCCGGCATCGCCAGGCAGGTCTCACACTAGTCATCCATTGCTAAAGGCGACCCAACTCCTCCAGCCGGATGCGGC
>CAJWMQ010000160.1 GCA_913042895.1 uncultured Verrucomicrobiales bacterium
AGGATTGGTAGCCGCCCTGCGGTAAACTCCGGTTTATCTCAAGGGCGGCTTTTTTTTTAATTATCGGGTGCCTTTCTGGAGATCCACTACTTCACCACCATTACACCCTTCATAATCGTCCAGTGACCAGGGAAAGTGCAGATGTACGGATAGTTGCCCGGTTCTTTCGGGGCGATAAAACGAAGGGTTTCGCCGGAGTTGGGTGGAACCATTTCGGTATGGAATAAAATGGCGTCTGTCTCGGGGATATACCGACCAATTTCGATTTGCTTGGGATCGGCTATCATACGGTTTACCTCCAGACCGACGGATTCTTTGGTTCCAGGCCTAATAATCACGAGGTTGTGCGAGATGGCATCAGGATTCACGAATTCTAGTTTTACTGGTTGACCCGCTCTGACCTCAAATTGCTTAAGATCATAGAGCAGGCGTTCTTTCACAGCAGAAATGCGGATAATTTTTAAGCCTTTTTGCTGATCGAACTGCCTGTTTTTCACCCAATAAAATAATTTTTTGGAAAATATAAAACCATATATGCCTGCAGTGAGCGAAGCTAAAGGAATGATAATCCATCGTCTTCGCCATTTGGCATTTTTAAAGAACTCCTCTGAGTGGGCAGATTTTTCCCCTGTTGAATCTTTATGATCGGATGCGACCTTTTCGGCTTCACCCTCTAATTCCTCATCCACGCCCGTGACCTTACTTGAACACATATAAGCGTCCAATCCTTTTGGCCGCTCGCCAACGCCCTTAAGACAACGAATACCTATGTCCCACAAAATGTCTGACAAACTTTTTCGTCAGGCTTAGGTGGGGATTGGTAGGGCTTTAGGTCCGGGTTATTTTTATAGGGTTCCTGCAGTGCGGCGATCAGATCTTTAAAGGGTTGTAGATCACCGGAATTTGCCGCTTCCAAAGCCTGCTCCACTTTATGATTCCTCGGGATTACGACCGGGTTATTGGCACGCATCAAATCCAATGAGGCTTCCAGTGGTTGCGTGTTTACCGCGACGCGAGTCTGCCAGCGGGCATGCCAGTCTTTGAAAGTATCACTGTCATAACGTTCCCCACTTGGAGGCAAGTTATTCGTTAAATCCTTAAAGGTATTGGTGTAGTCCGAGTCTGTTTGCTGCATCCAGTCGAGTAGATCAGTAATAAGTTTTTCATCTTCTGGTTGCTCTTCAATAAGGCCCACTTTGGCGCGCAACATGGAGAGAGATTTCTCTTTATAAATTGCACCGAAACTATGGATAGCTTCCTCGGCTAAAACTTTTGCTTTATCGGGGTCGTCATCCAGCAGAGGCAAAAGCGTTTCGGCAAGGCGTGCCAGATTCCATTGCGCGATGGCTGGCTGGTTGGCATAGGCGTAGCGGCCTCCGTGATCAATGGAACTGAATACCGTCCCCGGATCGTAGGTATCCATGAAGGCGCATGGGCCATAATCAATTGTCTCACCCGATAAAGCCATGTTGTCCGTATTCATGACACCGTGAATGAAGCCCACACGCATCCAGTGAGTGACCAGTTCGGCCTGTTTTTCAATCACTGCTTTAAGTAGAAAAAGGGCCTTATTTTGCTCCTCCTTAATCTCCGGATAGTGCCTTTTGATTGTGTAATCGAGTAGAGCTTGGATTGTTTCCTTATCTTCTTTCAACGCGGCGAATTGGAAGGTGCCGACACGTATATGCGATCGGGCAACTCGTGTCAGGATTGCTCCGGGCAAGGAGGTATCACGATAGACCTGCTCTCCGTGGTTCACTACTGCAAGGCTGCGAGTGGTAGGGATATTGAGCGCCTGCATTGCTTCGCTGATGATATATTCACGTAGCATCGGCCCTAACGCCGCGCGCCCATCTCCACCTCGCGAGTACGGCGTGGGACCCGACCCCTTGAACTGAAGGTCAAAGCGCTTATCAGTTGGTGTGATATGCTCGCCCCAGGCAATGGCTCGCCCGTCACCCAGCATGGTAAAATGACCAAATTGATGGCCGGCATAAGCCTGCGCAAACGGCTCGGCTGTTTCCGGCATTTGATTTCCGGAAAACAGTTCTGCTTGTTTATCCAAACTTGTGTTGGAAAAATCCAAGCCCAGCTCAGTCGCGAGTGGCGTGTTTAAGATAACTAGTTCCGGCTTCGGCACAGGTGCCGGGAGAATTTTTGTATAAAAAATCTCCGGCAGTTGAAGGTAGGTATTATCAAATTTGAAACCGGCGCCAGTCATCTAGTATGATCGTATTGCTGAGGGGACTCTACAACACCACCTTACTTCAAAAAAGTTCAGAGGAACATAACTTAAATTAAACTGTCTCTTCAGTTTTCACTGGAGACATAGAGATTCATCTATCGGGAGGTTCTAAAATCCGAGGACTCATTAGTGGTTACGTATTCTCAATCGTAATAGTGGTTTTTGGAGACATAGTTTAGATGGTATGATAGGACTAACTCATGCAAAGCCGGCGGTCATTTTTGCGAGGTGCAGGGGTGTGCTTGGCGTTGCCTATGCTTGAAATTCGAGCTGAACACCATAAACCCTCGCAGCTGGTAAAACGGTTTGTGGCAGCAAGTAATCCTTTCGGGTTTTACCCTGATGCATTTTTCCCAAATCAGGCAGGGGTGGGCTATGAATTGCCCTCTCTTTTAAGTCCGTTAAAGGAGCACCAAAATCGTTTCACTATATTTTCGCATCTAGACCACGGTTTATCGGGAGGGCACAAGGCTTGTCATGCGTTTCTGAGTGGTATCAAGGTTTCTGATGCCCGTCGCTTTTCTGATGGGAATATTTCAATCGATCAAAAAATGGCCGGATGGGTGGGAGCACGCACACGGTTTTCCTCCTTACATCTAGGTAATAATGCCGACCAAAGCTGGACGCGTAATGGAGTTCAAGTGCCTAGTGAAGGAGACCCGGCCCGAATCTTTGATGCTTTGTTTCTGGACAACACTGCTGATGCCCGAGCGGCCCAGCGATTACAAATGGGTTTAGACGGCAGCGTTCTGGATGCTGTACGTGAGCAGGCAAAAGGTTTTGCTCGTCATCTTGGCGCTCGTGATCGAGAGCATCTAGACCAGTACTTCACAGCGGTGCGTGAATTGGAACGTAAGTTGAGGATGAATGCCAACTGGATCGACCGCCCCAAGCCGGAAGTGAAACTAAAACGGCCACAAAAAGGTGAAGGGCAAAAAAAGAATCTTCCGCTTTATTATGAGTTGATGGCATTGGCCTTGCAGACCGATTCCACGCGAGTAGCTACGACGTGGGCCGATGGCGGTAATCTTTTGGAGGATTTTGGCCTGTCCTATCCTAGCTACCACAAATACTCTCATCATGGGCGCTTACCGGAGTTGGTGGAGGGGTTACTGAAGATTGAGCTGCATCAAATGCAATGCTTGGCCAAGTTTTTGGACCAACTGCAGTCTATCCCTGATAATTTGAATGGAGGCCGGTTATTGGATCATACCATGGTATTGGTCGGTAGTGGTCTCGCCAATGGCAGTTCTCATTCCACACACAATATGCCCATCCTCGTTGCTGGGGGCGGATTTCGCCATGGACGTCATCATGTTTCTCCGGAAGAGCCAGAAAAACGCGTGCCGTTGAATAACCTCTACCTCACTATTGCCCAACATTTTGGATTGGAGATTGATCGGTTCAATACCAGTACCGGCACACTGAACGGTTTTGGGTGATGAAGTTTGTTACGGCCATTCTTTTCACGGTTGGAATAATCGTAGCTGCGCCTTCGGCTCGAAAAATAGAGCCGTTCCTCTTGAAGTATTGCGTGGATTGTCACGATACAGAGACGAGTGAAGGTGGTCTCAATTTGCAAACGCTCGACAGGGAAATCACCGATGAAAACTTGGATCATTGGCGCCGAGTGTTTGATCAGCTGGACCGCGTCGGCATGCCTCCTTCAAATAAAAAGCAACCATCACCCGCCGAACGATCCGAAGCCGTGGCAACATTGTTAAATTCATTGGTGGTCCATTTGGACGCAAAAAGTAAATCACAGACTATTTTGCGCCGACTCAATCGAATGGAATATCGCCGGACGATCGGCGATTTATTGAGTCTGGATGTTTCACTTTGGGATCCTACGGCAACTTTTCCAGAGGATGAAACCGATCATGGATTAGATAATGTGGGCGAAACGCTGATGACCTCTGATTTTCTTCTGCGCCAACAATTAGCTTCAGCGACCGAAGCACTGGATCGTGCCATTCAATTCGGTCCGCGTCCGCGTCCGCAACGTATAGATGCTTCGCCGCCTTCTCCACATTACAAACAAACCGCCCTGACCCGTCATCACTGGTCAGTCAATTCACAAGAGTACCTCGCTCTTTTTGCCGGGGGACAAGGCACAAAAGGAGGGTTTGCCGTGATCCCTTCTGGCGAGGTGACTCCTCATGAAAATGGGCCACGCGTCAAAGCATGGGAGGGCGCGCCGGTTGGAGGCCGATACAATCTGCGGGTGGTTGCTTCATATGAGGTAGGACGACCTTGGCTAAAGGGGGTAGTCCATGACACCACCGAGGTGCCAACTTTAGCCGTAAGCTTAGCCCCTTGGGGTGTGGGATTGCCTACTCGTGAGAGCCCTCAAGATGTGCAGGTTCGCGAATGGGCATTACCCCGCAATGGAGAGCGACGTGAGTTTGAAACGGAAATTTGGCTGGATCGGACTTGGTTCCCAAAGCTGAGCTGGCTCAATGGCCCCATCAAGAATCCTAACCTCGATTTGGTGCAATCGCTAGCTCCGGATCAATGGGAGACGGTGGATAAAAAGAAACTTTCCAACAAGGAAAAGGGAGAATGGTTGCGCCGTATGGGCCGTGAACTCGCCCAGATCTATCGAGGTCCCTCGGTGCGGTTGCATTCGATTTCAATCGAAGGCCCTTTGGTTAGGAAGTGGCCACCAGCTAGTCATCGAGCGATATTTGGTGATGCTAGTTGGAATGAATTGGAGCCACGACCTTTTCTGGAACGTTTCGCCGGCCGCGCCTTTCGGCGTCCGTTACGCTCGGGGGAATTGGATCCCATTGTGAGCATGGTAGAAACAGCTCTGGCAAATGGAATGGACCACGAGGTGGCTTTAAAAAACGGTTTGCGGGCAATACTAGTTGCGCCTCAGTTTTTATATCTCTACGAGAATAAAGGTCAGCTTGATGATTACGCGCTGGCTAGCCGCTTGTCTTATTTTCTCTGGGCAACCATGCCCGATGCCGAGTTGCTGAAATTGGCAGCAGCAGGCCAATTGAGCGATCGCCGTATTCTTTTAGGGCAAGCACGACGACTTTTAGCTGATTCTCGATCGGACGCGTTTGTGCGGCATTTTACAGATCGATGGTTGGGACTTCATCAATTGGGTTCCATGCCCCCGGACGAAAACGGATTTGGTGCGTGGTACTATCACGGTCAACTTGAACGCAACGGTCGCGAGGAAACAGTCCGGTTTTTCCGCCATATACTCGATCAAAACCTCAGCGTAAGCCATTTTATTAATTCGGATTTAACCTTCGTCAATTATCCACTCGCTCGATTGTATGGTATTGAAGGGGTGAAAAGTCGGGCATTCGAACTAATAAAACTTACTGACCCCCGGCGAGGTGGTTTGTTGGGCCAGGCTAGCGTGCTGACTGCCTCAGCGAACGGCATTGATACATCGCCGGTCATTCGGGGTATGTGGGTGTTGGAAAATCTATTGGGCCAACCTCCGCCTCCGCCCCCAGCCAATGTGTCAGCAATTGAACCCGACATTAGGGGGACAACTACCATCCGCGAACAGCTCGCTGCACACCGTGATCACGCTACATGCGCCGCCTGCCATCGGCAAATCGATCCGCTCGGATTTGCCTTGGAAAATTTTGATCCAATCGGCGGCTGGCGTAAAAACGCTCCTGGCCAGCGAGGCTTGGTGGATGCTGCCGGCAAATGGCGAGGGAAACCCTTTCGAGACATTGTTGAATTGAAAGTAATCCTCGGCAAACATCAGGGTGAAGTGGCACGTCATCTTGCCGATCGGTTGCTAGCCTATGGTACCGGTCGGCGGTCCAGCTTGGCGGCGCGATTGCAGGTGAATGCAATTACCGACAAGACTCGCAACACTGACCACCGCTTACGCGACTTAATTGAGCAGGTGATTTTAAGCGAGGCATTTCTGACCAAGTAACCTCAGGGAAAAGTGTTAAGTGGGTTCGTTGTTTAGGCTCAAAGAAGACTTATTTCAGAGAGGTATCAGTCTCCCGCATCAATTCCTCAATCTGGACATTCCTCCATCTAGGTGAATTGTTTCACCGGTCAGATTTGAAGGTGCCTCGGTTAGTAACCAATTTATTGTAGATGCAATTTGAGATGGCGTACTTATCTTCCTAATGGGAATCATATCTGTGGCCATTTTTCGAACCACATCTGATTCCGTAAACTGGGATGCTAGACGAGTGTCGGTGAGCCCTGGGGCCACCACATTGATCCGAAGTCCTCGGCGAGCATAAGTTGCCGCTGCAGAACGGACCATTCCCTCTACGCCTGCTTTAGCAGCGGCGATTGCCTCATGATTTACTAGCCCTAACGTAGCCGCAACGCTCGACGTAAAAACCAAACGGGACTCCCCTGCTTTTAACATCTTTTTAGAGAAAATTGATAGAGCCAGAAACGCGCTGGATAGATTGGTATGGATTACTTCGTGAAAAAAATCTAGGTCAGAGAGGTGTGGGGCTTTAAGAGAAATAGAGCCTATCAAGTGAGCTGCTCCGGAAATTTTGCCATTCCCATTCTCAGCGGCTACATCAATTGCCTTTTCAACCGATTTCGAATCAAGGCCGTCACCTTCAATTATGTCAGCGCCCAACGTTTTTATCTTAGTCAGTCTATCTATGTCCCGAGCCAAAACTGTTAGTTTTCGGCCCGACCCTAGAATTAATTCGCCCAGAT
>CAJWMQ010000161.1 GCA_913042895.1 uncultured Verrucomicrobiales bacterium
TGGCCGGTTGGCGTGGTATGACGACACCGGGCGTTCCGGGCGTGCGATTGTATGTGCCGCAGGATGATCTCTACACCAAGTGGGAGACGTATCAACTAAGTGGCAAGGAGACGGCAGTGGAGGACATCAAGACGGCTGATCTGAACAGGGATAAGCGGCCGGAGATCATCGTCGCCTGCCGCCAGACGCATAATCTTCGAATCCTCTGGAACGAGACCGAGAAGTAACGCTTCAGCGTTTTTGGTAAACCCGAACCCAATCCACATCCATACGGGCAGGAAAGGGAGTTTTTGTTGCGGGGGCACCGACGAAACGTCCGCCCACTGCGAGATTAAGCAGGAGATGAAATCGTTGGTCAAACGGTGCAGGGAAGGCGCCACCATTGCTGCTCCACTTCGTCTGCGTCTGCCAGGTTTTGCCATCTAGGGTCCAATGGATTTTACCTTGTTCCCATTCCACGCCAAAGGTGTGAAAGGATTCGGTGAAATTACCCTGAGGTAGATCCAGCGTTTTTGTGGTGTGCCGGTTGTCGGGCCATTTACCACCGTGATGCAGCGTGCCGTGGATACGGGCGGGTTCCTGCCCTTTGAATTCCATTATATCAATTTCGCCGCTGGCCGCCCAAGTGCCGTATTTTTCATCGGTGGGCAACATCCAGATTGCAGGCCACAAGCCTTGTCCGGCTGGAAGTTTGGCGCGCACCTCGATCTTACCGTATTGCCAGTCACCCCGATGCTTGGAGCGAATGCGCCCGGAGGAATAAGGTCGCTGCGTGCCGGAGATCTGGGCGTTATCCTTATGCGCTTCCAAAATCAGGTAGCCATTTTCGACGCGCACGTTTTTAGGGCGATCCGTGTAAATTTGTTGTTCGTGATTGCCGCCGCCGAAGGCGTTTTCCTCAATGCCCCACTTGAAGTAATCGAGCTTGGTGCCATTGAATTCATCTGACCAAACAAGTTTCCAGTCCGCGCAAAGCGCTGGGCTGAGGATGGCGAAGAGGGCGTGGATACACGTTCGCATGCGAGCGGTTTAGCGGTTTGAGGAATGATTGGCAAGGGAGGGAAAAAACTTTGATTTTTGGTCGGTTTCGGCCAGTATCCGCCTCCATTTCGCCCAAAGAGGGCGGAAAATCCATGAAAAGAACGCATCATTGCAACGAATTGCGGCTGGAACACGCGGGCCAAGAGGTCACGCTTTCGGGCTGGGTTCACTCGCGCCGGGATTTGGGCGGGGTGATTTTTATCGATGTGCGCGACCGCGAAGGGCGCACGCAGCTGGTTTTTGATCCGCAGGAAACGGACGTCGCGCTGGTGGAAGCCGCGGGCAAATTGCACAGTGAAAGCGTAATCACGGTATCTGGCAAGGTGCGGCAGCGCCCGGATGAGACGGAGAATTCCAAGATCCCCACCGGTCAAGTGGAGATCTTGGCGGCGGTGATGGACGTGAATAATCACGCCGAGGTGTTGCCGTTCCAGATTGATGATCCGGAAACTGCGGCCAAGGTGAATGAGGAGTTGCGCCTACAGTACCGCTACCTCGACCTGCGCCGGCCGGAGATCATGCGCAACATGCAATTGCGCAGTCGGGTGGCCACAGCCACGCGGGTGTTCATGGAGGAGGAAGGCTTTCTTGAAGTGGAGACACCGACGCTGTTTAAGTCTACCCCTGAAGGCGCACGAGAATTTCTCGTGCCGAGTCGGGTGTCGCCCGGTGAATTTTACGCGCTGCCGCAATCGCCCCAGCAGTTCAAACAAATCCTCATGTGTTCGGGTGTGGATAAATATTTCCAACTCGCTCGCTGTTATCGTGATGAGGATTTGCGGGCGGATCGTCAGCCCGAATTCACGCAGGTGGATATCGAGATGTCGTTCATTGATCGGGAAGACATTTATGCGTTGATCGAGGGCTTGCTAAAGCGCGTCTGGAAAGTGGCGCTCGACTATGATGTCCCCACGCCATTCCCGCGCATTCCGTATCAGGAAGTGATGAGCCGTTGGGGAATTGATAAGCCCGATACGCGTTTCGGAATGGAGATCGTGGATCTCACGGAAGATTTCGGCAGCAGCGAGTTCAAGGTGTTCAGTAGCGTCATTGGCAATGGCGGCGTGATCAAGGCACTCAATGCCAAAGGCTACGCTTGTGTGACGCAGGGACAGATGGAGGCCATGACCGAAACCGCAAAGAGTTTTGGCGCCAAGGGTTTGGCCTACATCAAGGTGGAGAGCGGCGAATGGAAATCGCCGATCGTGAAGTTTTTCAGTGAAGCCGAAAAGGCGGCCTTGCAGGAGAAGCTGGAAATTGAAGAGGGCGACCTCATTCTCTTTGCTGCCGATGAATGGCTGAACGCCTGTGAAATTCTGGGCAAAATTCGCCTGTATGCGGCGGAGAAACTGGTGGCGCTCGGCAAACTGGAGATCCCGGCGGATCAATTCAACTTCTTGTGGGTGGTCGACTTCCCGTTGCTCGCCTTTGATAAGGAGATGAATCGTTGGTACTCGAGCCACCATCCGTTCACCTCGCCGGTGGCGGAGGATGTGCCGAATCTGATTGATGATCCGAAATCGGTTCGTGGCCAACATTACGACATCGTGGTCAACGGCGTGGAGTTGGGCGGTGGATCCATTCGCATCCACCAGCCGGACGTGCAGAAGAAGGTCTTCGAGGATGTCCTGCAGCTCTCGCCAGAAATAACGCAGGCACGTTTTGGGTACATGCTTGAGGCGTTCAAATTTGGTTGCCCGCCGCACGGCGGCATCGCTCTTGGGTTTGATCGTTTAATTGCGCTGTTATGTGGGGCGGACAGTATTCGCGACGTGGTGGCCTTCCCGAAAACAGCGAAGGGCTCCTGTTTAATGACTGAAAGCCCGGCAGCAGTGGAGCCGCGTCAACTGCGCGATCTGCACATTGATGTGAAAGTGGCCAAAAAAGTGGAATGAAGTTCTGGGATAAAATGACGAAAAAGCAGTCTGAAGAAGATGCCGCACCGGAAATGACCGCGCTGGAAAAGCGTCTGGCCGAGAAGGCGGCACAGGAGTCGGATGAGGGCGCGGATGAAAACGCCGGTCCGGAAACGTTGGCCGAGGCGCAGGAAGCCATTGCGGAATTGAACGAACGCATCGTCCGCTTGACGGCGGATTTTGATAACTTCCGCAAACGCGCCCAACGCGAAAAAGATGAGGCCCGGCAATTTGCCAATCAGGGCCTGCTGGAAAAACTGCTTCCGGTTCTGGACAATTTTGAAATGGCTCTGACGGCTGTGAAAGATGCCGACCCTTCCGTGCGCGATGGGGTGCAGATGATTCTTGATCAACTACTGGGTGTGCTCAAGGAATCCGGAGTGGAACCGGTCGATGCCCTTGGGCAATCGTTTGATCCGAATCTTCACGAGGCGCTCTCGCAGGAGGAAACCACGGATGCCGAAGAAGGCACGGTGGTTCAACAGGTGCAGCGTGGATATAAATTGAATGATCGCCTGGTGCGGCCGGCCCGCGTGGTGGTGGCCAAGGCGCCCGGAGCGGCGGAAGAAGCTCCGACCGAAGACTGATGGCCAAGCGCGATTATTACGAGGTGCTCGGCGTTTCCAAGGGGGCGTCAGCGGATGAAATCAAGAAGGCTTATCGCAAGAAGGCCGTGCAGTTTCATCCGGACAAAAATCCCGACGACAAATCTGCCGAAGATAAATTCAAGGAAGTCGGCGAAGCCTACGAAGTCCTGAGTGACGACCAGAAACGGGCAGCCTATGACCAGATGGGTCACGCCGCGTTTGAAGGCGGTGGTGGCGGTCGAGGTGGTTTTCATGGTGGCGCGGTGGATCCTTTTGATTTGTTTAACCAGGTCTTCGGCGGTGGCGGTGGAGGCGGCGGTGGTATTTTTGAACAGTTCTTTGGTGGCGGACAAAGTCCTGACTCCAGCGGTGAGCAGCGCGGTTCTGATCTGCGTTACGACATGGAGATCAAATTCGAGGAAGCCGTGCTCGGCTGTGAAAAGAAGATTTCGATTACCAAATTGGATGTCTGCGCTCCATGTAATGGCTCGGGCGCAAAAAAAGGGTCCGGACGGAAAACCTGTGCTATCTGTGGCGGGCGTGGCCAGGTAATAACTCAACGAGGGTTTTTCCGAATGCAACAGACCTGTCCGGAGTGTGAAGGGCAAGGTACAATACTTGAAAATCCCTGTAGAGATTGCCGTGGGAGTGGGCGTGTGGAAAAGAAATCAAAGATTCCACTCAAGGTGCCTGAGGGGGTCAGCACAGGAACGCGGTTGCGTTGCGCAGGTAAAGGCGAAGCCGGTGTGCGCGGCGGTAGCAGTGGGGATTTGTATGTTGTGCTGCACGTGCAGCCACATGAGATTTTTGACCGCGACGAAGATGATCTCCTGTGTGACGTGCCGATCAGTTTTGTAACGGCCGCGCTGGGAGGGGAACTCAAGGTGCCAACGTTGTCCGGTTCGGCCAGCATTAAGATTCCAGCAGGAACCCAGTCTGGAACAATATTCCGCCTCAAGGGCCGAGGCGTCAAAAATTTACAGGGCTACGGCACAGGCGACTTAAATGTAAAAGTGCAAGTCGAGGTACCGGCCCGATTGGATAAGGAACAAAAAGCCAAGCTCGAGGAGTTTGCGAAGTTATGCGGAGACGACGTGAATCCGCAGAGCAAAAGCTTCCTTGAGAAAGCCAAAAACTTTTTTAACTAATGCACCGTTTTTATCTGCCTCCAAACCTAGTGAGCGAGAGTGAAATCACCTTGGATGAACGCGAGAGCCATCATGCGGTCAATGTCTTGCGAGTACGCGAAGGCGAGCGGGTGGCGGTACTTAATGGTGCCGGCACGGAGTTGATGTGTGAAGTTGCTGCGGTGGATAAAAAGGCCGTGCGGTTGAAAGTGCAGCAACAAAACGATATCGCCCCGTTGCCGTACCGGATCACCCTGTTGCAGGCGATGACAAAAGGCAAGTCAATGGATTTCATCATCCAAAAGGCGACCGAGCTGTGTGTGCATCGGATTGTGCCGCTGGCCGCAGGGCGTTCGGTGGTGCAGGTGGATGATGCGGAGTCTAAGCTGGAGAAATGGAACGCCATAGCCATTGATTCCATCAAGCAATGTGGTAGTCCGTGGTTGCCGGTGATTGAGAGGCCGGTGACGCCCAAGGAATTCCTGGCACGCAACGAGTCATTTGATCTGCCTATGGCCGCGTCCCTGCAAAGCCACACCAAGCATCCGCGCGAGTATGTGGATGGCTACAGTTCCGAGCACGGTCGGTTGCCGGAAAGCATCGCGATTTGGGTGGGGCCGGAAGGAGATTTCACGCCGGCAGAGGTGAACGACATTCTTTCCAGTGGCGTGCACCCCATCACCTTGGGGCAGGTCATCCTCCGCAGTGAGACGGCCGCGCTGTACACCATTTCTGCACTCAATTACGAGATGCAGTCGCCCCGCGGCTAATTTTCTTCAGCTTCCTTAAGGAACGGTTTGATTTCCGGGTGTTCCCGAAGCGGGGCAAAAATCGCGTTCGTTTGTATGGCGTCGATGATATTCACGGCCGAGGAACTCTCTGTCCCTTTATCAAAACGAGTGAGGGCTTCCTTGAGGGCTTGAGTGGCGCGATTGGTTTGCTGCAATTGCAGTCGGGTTTGCGCCAAATCAAACCACGGCGCGTAGTCATCAGGCGTGAGGGTGGTTAGTTTTTCATCGATCACCGCTTTGTCTTCCCAGCGCTGAATCAGGCCGTAGGCATTTTTAATGAGCGTAAGGTTCTTGGGGTTCTCGCCGGCCAGCGGGTTAAAGGTGTTGATGGCCGTCAGGATTTCATTGGTGCGGCCGCGCCGGCCGTGGATGTAGATGGCCTGAACAAAATTAGTCGGGTTGGCAGGATTCTTGGTGAATGAATTGATAAAGTAGTTTTCGTTGTCGAGTTGCCTTTGGTAGTGGTCGCGCCGAATGAGATGATCATTTTTTGGGTCAATTTGATTCAGCTGCTCAGTAATGACTATGGCACCTTTAAAATCGCCGGCGGCGATGAGTTGCTGTTCGCGGTTTTGCAAAACCTGACGAACAAAGATCAGACTACTTGGATTGGCTGGATCAAGCTTGCGGTAGGTCTGCGCCAATCGTATGGCGTCATTGTGTTGATTCATCGTGGAGAGCAAATTGATGAACTTGAACACGGTTTCCGGGTTGATCGGGCCAAAGGCAATCGCCTGGCGGTAGGCGAAATGAGCCTCCCGCTGATAGCGCTTTCGTAGGGCAGGATCCTTTGTGTTTAATGACCGCCAGGTGTACAGGCCGGCAATTGCCGCGCGTAATTTGGAGAAGCCTTTCTGGGCATCATTATCACGAACAAATTCATGTGAGCCCTTGAAATCGCTCAGATCGTGGCGTTGGTATGTGCGCTCGATCCAGTCGCATATTTTCTCCACGGAGGTTTCTTCCCTAATCCAGTCGCCGATCAGGCGCTCTGAGTATTTCCGCCAGAACTTGCGGTCTTTGGTGAAAATGGCTTCACCAAATTCATCAATCGGCTCGCGTTCGAGTTTCATGATGATGCCGGCGGGGCGTAGGTGCGGGTACATCCAGGTAAGCGGGAAGCTTTCCTCCACATAAAACTCATGACCTGGGTTCTCCTCAAAAATTGTCTTGGCCAAGCGGGCGTTGATGTCCATGACGGCCGTGGTGCCCTGGACGGAAACCTGCGGCTCCGGAATTGGCATGGGCGTTTGGTCTCTTGGGCAAGGGTAGCTTCCAGTTTTTTCAAATTGCTTGAGTAATGGGGCGGTATTTCGGTCAACAACCATT
>CAJWMQ010000162.1 GCA_913042895.1 uncultured Verrucomicrobiales bacterium
GGCGGTATTGATGAGCGTTGGTTTAGCTCCACCACCGAGGCGGCCAATGAAGGGCGTGTGCCGGACGAGGGCCTCAGCTACGTGGTGCACGGACGCAACCGATTCACCCTGCGCGATGCAGTGGCCGAGTGCGGCGCGGATATCATCGGCAAACGAATTTGGGATAAGTACGGCAAGTGGCCGGTGTTCTCTAAATTTTTCGACAACATGGGCCCCATCCCGCATCACATGCACCAGAACGCCAAGCAGGCCAAGCTGGTGAAGCAGGAGGGCAAGCCGGAAAGCTATTATTTTCCGCCGCAACACAACAGCGTGGGCAACAATTTCCCGTATACCTTCATGGGCCTCGAGCCCGGCACCACCAAGGCGCAGGTGCGCAAGTGCTTGGAGGATTGGAACAAGGGCGACAACGGCATCCTGGATCTCTCCAAAGCCTACCGCCTCAAGCCTGGCACCGGCTGGCTGATCCCACCCTGCGTGCTACACGCACCGGGCAGTCTCTGCACCTACGAACCGCAGTGGGGCAGTGATGTATTCGGTATGTATCAGAACCTCGTGGAAGGCCGTGAGGTGCCATGGAGCATGCTTGTGAAGAACATGCCCAAGAGTAAGCACAAGGATCTGGATTTCATTGTCGACCAGCTCGACTGGGCCGGCAACGTGGATCCGAACTTCAAGGATAACCATTACCTGGAGCCCATCCCCGTGGCCGATACCCGCAGCGAAGGCTATGTCGATCGCTGGGTCGTTTACGGGCGCATCAAAAAAGAGCAGCTCTTTACCGCCAAGGAATTAACCGTCGATCCCGGTACCAAATGCACCATCACCGACAAGGGCGCATGGGGTGGCACCTGCGTACAAGGCAAAGGTACGATCAATGGCCAACCGCTCAACAGCCCGAAGTTGATCCGCTTCCACGAGCTGACCGATGATGAATATTTCTGCACCGAAGCCGGCGCCAAGGCGGGCGTGACCTTCGAGAACACAAGCGACACCGAGCCCCTCGTCCTCCTGCGCTACTTTGGCCCTGAGGTCAACAAAGACGCCCCCGAGATGGGCGACTACCGCAATCGCAAATTCGATTAATCACACATGAAACGTTTCCTTCAAATCCTTACATTACTGGCCATAGGCTCATTGAGCTTGTTTGCCGAAGACAAACAAAAGCCCATCAAGGCACTCCTGATTACCGGTGGTTGCTGCCACAACTATGTGTTCCAGAGTCAGGCGCTAATCGCCGGCGTGGCGAAGCACGCGAAGGTGGACTGGAAGATCGTTAACGAAGGCGGCCGCGGCACCAAAGCGATGATTCCGTTGTACAAGAATCCCAACTGGGCCAAGGGCTACGACGTGGTGGTGCACAACGAGTGTTTCGCCAACACCAACGACAAAGCTTACGTGCAAAGCATCACCAAGGTGCACAAGGCCGGAGTGCCGGCGGTGGTGATCCATTGCGCGATGCACACCTACCGCGCGGCAACCTTTGATGATTGGCGCGATTTTCTCGGCGTCACCAGCAAGAAACACGATCATCAGGCCAATTATCCCGTAAAACAGCTCGTGAACCACCCCATCCTCAAGGGCATGCCCAAAGATTGGAAGACTCCGAAAGACGAGCTGTACATCGTGGAGAAACAGCTCCCGAGTGTTACCGCGCTGGCCACCAGCAAGAGCGAGCGCGACGGCAAGGAACACACCGTGATTTGGACCCATCAGTACGGCAAAGCTCGCGTCTTCGGCACGACCTACGGCCACTCGGACGCGACCTTTAGGGATCCCGTCTTCCTCGGTTACGTCGCCCGCGGCCTGCTCTGGGCCGCCGGCCGATTGGACGAGAAATAGCCTTCAGGCTTACACGCCCCAGGCATCCCAATCAGCAATCGGGCCGGCTTTAGGGTTTGATGCAGTAAAGATGCTTCTCTCCGCGGAGGAGCAAGCGGCTGTTTACCAAGACGGGCGAAGCAATGATCCGTTCGCCCATGACGTTTTCTGAGAGCACTTTGAACTCTCCCTCGATCTGCGCCACATACACCGTGCCGTCTTCACGGGCGGCATACAGTTTGCCATCGCCAATGGATGGGCTGGAGTAATAGCTCGCGCGATCTTTCGGCAAAGCGCCCTGCCAGATTGTCTGCCCGGTTTTGGGATCAATGCACAACACCTCACCCCGGTCTCGCACGATGTAAACGCGACCGTTGTGTGCGGCCGGTGTGGGCACAAAACTGCTGGTCTCGGTTTCCCAAGCGCGGTGGGATTCGGTTACATCCCCTTTGCCGCCCAGCCGTATACCGGCCAGCTTGCTGCCGCGACCGTACGGCACCACCGCCATGTCTCCCACTTTCACAAACGAGGAAACAACCACCCAGTTGTTTTTCTTTTGCGGATTAAACCCAGCGCAGCTCCAGAGGATTTTGCCATTGGCTGCATCATGCGCCGTCAGGCGTTCCGCGCCCCAAACCAATAACGCCTCGCGACCCGCGTGGTGAATCACCTGCGGCGTCGAGTAGCTATGATCGCCTTCGCGCGGCGTTTTATAATTACGCTCAACTTTCCAAGCCAGCTTGCCAGTCTGCTTGTCGTACGCCAACAGCCAGGAATTGCCTTCGCGCATCAGCGCCATCACCACGTGTTTTTCGGTGAGCACCGGTGATGTACCAAAATCCCAATACAAGGTATCGCGGCCAAGGGGGTTCAGGTTTTGTTGCCACAAAATTTTGCCGGCAAAATCCACTGCGGCGAGTGTCTTACTTTTAAAGAAAACATAAAACGCCTGGCCATCCGTTACGGCTGACGAATTGCTGCCCGAGCCATTCCGATGCCGACCGGCGTTTTCCTTGCCGAAAGTGGTTCGCCAGCGTTCCTTACCTTTCCAATCATATGCCAGCAACGCGTCTTGTCCATCGACCGGGGCGGTGACCACAATGTGATCCTCCCATACCACCGGCGTCGAGCAGCCCTTGCCCGGCAAGGCAACGCGCCATTCCCATTTCCCTTCATCGGTCAACTGCACAGGATACGTACCCCCCGTGGCACTGCCGTTTTCACTCGGCCCACGCCAAGCCGGCCAGTTGTCCGCCGTCAGAAAATTGCTGAGGAGCAATGTCGAAAATGAGAAGCACGCCACGAATAGTTTCATGCCCCAACTATAAGCCATCGCGGATTCGTGGCCACCGAAATCCATCCAATCGATTACTGAAGTTTCTTGTTTTCCACCCGCAAACGGGCATAGTGCGCGGCTCTCCGGGAGGGGCCACATGGAACATATCCGAAACATTGCCATTATTGCGCACGTGGATCACGGGAAAACCACGTTGGTGGATTGTCTGTTGAAGCAGTCGGGCACCTTCCGCGCCAATCAGGCGATCGCCCAGGAGGAACGCATTATGGATTCCATGGATCTCGAGCGTGAGAAGGGCATCACCATTAAGGCCAAGAACGCGGCGTTCCAGTTTCGCGATCATCACATCAACATTGTCGACACCCCGGGCCATGCGGATTTCGGCGGCGAGGTGGAGCGGTCGCTGAGCATGATTGATGGTGTGTTGTTGCTGGTGGACGCCAAGGACGGTCCGCAGGCGCAAACGCGGTTTGTGCTGCGCAAGGCGCTGGAGAGCGGGGCGCGGCCGATTGTGGTGATCAACAAAATCGACCGCGACCACGCCCGGCCGGATTGGGTGCATGATCAGGTACTCGAACTTTTCTTTGCGCTGGACGCTACCGAGGAGCAGCTGGATTTCCCTTATGTGTACGCCAGCGCCAAGGACGGCTACGCCACGCACGATCCCAACGTGCGCGAAGGCGATATGACGCCCCTCTTCGAGATGATCCTCAAGCACGTGCCGTCACCGCGCGCCGAGGATGGCGAAGGCTATCAACTCGCCGTGGCTAACGTAGATTATTCTGACTACCTTGGCCGCATTGCATTTGGAAAAATCCGGCGCGGCTCCATTCGCCTCGGCGATCCGCTTTACAGTTTGCAGAACAACCGTGAAACGGCCGGCGGCAAGGTGACGGCGCTATTTCAGTTTGAAGGCCTGAAACAAATCCAGATCGAGGAAGCCCACGCGGGCGATATCGTTGGCATCAGCGGCCTACCTGATGTGCTCATCGGCGAAACGCTGGTGGACGATCCCGAGCGACCCGCGCTGCCGTTCAAACCCATCGATCCGCCTACCATCAAGATGGCGTTTGCCGTCAACAACGGCCCATTCGCCGGGCAAGATGGCAAGAAGGTCACTGCGCGCCAGATTTGGGATCGGCTCGAACGTGAAGGCCGCGCGAATGTCTCCGTGCAAGTCGCCCAAACCGACGTGAGCACAGTGTTCCACGTCACCGGTCGCGGCAGCATGCAGATCGCTGTGCTCGTCGAACAGATGCGTCGAGAAGGTTACGAGGTGCTGGTGAGCCGGCCTGAGGTATTGAAGCATCAGACCGACTCCGGCGAATGGCTCGAGCCGATGGAGAAAATTTTCCTGGAAGTACCCGAGGATGCCGTGGGTGATGTGATGGAAGCGCTCGCCAACCGCAAGGCCACCGTAGCGGATATGGCTCCAGCCGGCGATCGCATGACCATCGAGGCCCTTGGTCCCACGCGCGGACTCATTGGCTTCGAAGTAGAATTGCTCAACCTCACGCGCGGCGAGGGATTGATGAGCCATCTTTTTCACGAGTACGCCGCCGAGGTCGGCGAAATTCCCTCCCGCCGCAACGGCATGCTTGTGAGCATGGAAGACGGCGACGTGACCGCCTTCGCGCTCGACCAGTTGCAAAACCGCGGCAAGCTGATGGTCGTGCCCGGTGACAAGGTCTACAAAGGCATGATCGTCGGCGAAAACCTGCGCGATAACGACCTGCCCGTGAACCCCGTGCGCACCAAGCACCTCACCAACATCCGGTCGCAGGGCGACGGCAAGGGCATCATGCTCAAGGCCCCACTTCAACTCAGCCTCGAGCGCGCGCTGGAATACATCGCGCCCGACGAGTACGTCGAGGCCACCCCCAGCACCCTGCGCCTCCGCAAAAAGATCCTCGACGAGCACGCCCGCAAAAAAGCCGAAAAAGCTCTCGCGGCACAAACGGCCAGCGTCTAGGCCCTGCGGCGTTTTAGGGTTGAACGCGTGGGCGGGCTTGTTAACTTATCCGCCGATTCCGCCTGTTTTGGATACAGCCCTGCTGCGTCTATTGGGCGGGCATCGCAACAAACCAGTCAATTTATGAGCGCAATGAAATTACACAATGCCATGTGGCCCGGGCTCGTCGGCAAAGGCGACGAGGAAGGTCAGGAACCCCCCATTAGCCTCGAGCGCATGCTCGACCTCACCGCCGCCGCCGAGGTGGATGGCCAGAAATATGATGGCATCGATTACTTTCTGTTCCTGCCTCACACCAACCCCGAGGCCAGCGATGATGAACTAAAAGAAATCGCCGACCTCATCCAAGGCAAGGGCTTCGACATCGGCTCGCTGGTCGCGCCCGTGTGGCCCGGTACCGTGGGCGATTCAGCCATGGGCACAGAAGAACAGCGCGGTAAATTCCTGGAAGCCGTCAAGATGGCCTGCCGCATAGCCAAGGTGTTCAACGACCACGGTGCCCGCAAGCGCGGCGTGATCCGCATTGATTCCGCGGAGTTTGGCGTGGAGAAATGGCGCGAAGATACCGCGGCTAACACCAGCACCATCGTTTCCACCTTCAAGGAAGCCGCCAAGATCGCCGCTGACCACGGCGAACGTCTCGCCGCCGAAGGCGAAATTTGCTGGGCCGGTATGCACAGCTGGAAGGATATGCTCGATGTCCTCGAAGGCGTCGGCATGCCCGAGGCTCTCGGCTTCCAGGCCGACCTCGCCCACACCTACCTCTACACCCTCGGCTACAACGCCCCCGAACACGCGCTCGTGCAGGAAGGCTATAGCGAAGAGGAATTCTGGCCGGCCTACGAGAAGATGACCGACGCGCTCCGTCCGTGGACCATCGATTTCCACGTCGCCCAAAACGACGGTGAAGTGCACGGCGCCGGATCGCATGATAAGACGGGCAAACACTGCCCGGCCGACGATCCCAACGGCAAGCTGGACATCACCCGCTGCGCCGGCTACTGGCTCAAGGGCGCCGCCGATCGCGGCATCGAACACATCTGCTGGGACGGCTGCATGTTCCCCAACGCCACCCTCGAGAACCCCGACACTTGGAACACCATCCTCAAGGCCATGATCGACGTCCGCGACGCTCACGGCCAAAACTAAAATCACAATTCAAAAGATGAGCGAAAAAAAATCACTCAATATCGGACTGGTGGGCTACGGCTTCATGGGCCGTACCCACTCCAACGGTTACAAGCGCGTCAGCGACTTCTTTCACGATCTCGGCCATCGCCCCGTGCTCAAGGCTGTATGCGGCCGCACCGAAGACAAGACCAAGGCCTTCGCTGAAAAGTGGGGCTACGAGAGCTATGAAACCGATTGGCGCGAATTGATCAAACGCGACGACATCGACGCCATCGATATCTGCACACCGAACGATCAACACGCCGAGGTGGCCATCGCCGCCGCCGAAGCCGGCAAGATGGTGCTCTGCGAAAAACCACTGGCCCGCACCGCCGAAGAAAGCGCTCCGATGGTCGAAGCCGTGGAGAAAGCCGGCGTCCCCAATACCGTGTGGTACAACTACCGCCGAGTGCCCGCTGTCACCCTCGCCAAGCAAATCATCGAGAGCGGCAAACTCGGCCAGATCTTCCATTACCGTGCCA
>CAJWMQ010000163.1 GCA_913042895.1 uncultured Verrucomicrobiales bacterium
ACCTACAACCCTGCGGTTAACAGCCGCATGCTCTACCATTGAGCTACTCTGGAACTCAGAGAGAGCGGGAAACTACCGGAGAGTAGGGGCTACGTCAAACCGTTTTGACGGGCGCAATCTGCCTTAGCCTCGCTGACATTGCGGGCAATAAAATGTGCTCCGGTTGGCCTGTACAATCCGGCGAATCATTCCTTTGCAACGTGAGCAGGGTTCACCTTCACGATCGTAAACACTGAGATTTTCCTCATGACTCACCGTTTCCGAGGTGCTGCCATAGTAAAACAGGCCATCACCTGTCCCGTCGCCGGAAAAATCCAACGGTATGGTGCTACCGGCTTCAATTGCCTTCCTTAAGACTACCTGAACGCATTCGGCCAACCGGTCGCACTGTGTGCCGGACAAGCGGCGTGAAAGCTTGCGGGGCGAGATCCTAGCATGCCACAGGGCCTCACTGGCGTAGATGTTCCCCACCCCGGCCAATAGACCCTGATCCAGCAGCTTGGGTTTGATGGGCTGGGAACACTTGCGTAAGCCTTCCTGTAATACATGGCCATTGAATTGATCGGACAACGGTTCCGGGCCCAATTTTACCAGAGACGAGGTATCCAAGGTCATCCGACCGAAATAGCGTGTATCTTCAAAGACCAACACGCCCCGATTCAACCGCAGGCTCACGGCCGCGTGTTTGGGCAGCGCCGCCCGGGTCGACTGGACATACATCCGGCCAGTCATGCCCAGATGCCCTAACAAGAGGTCCGGAGCGTTGGAACGTGTTTCCAGATCGAAGAGTAAATATTTTGCCCGACGCCGCACCTGCAGGATTTTGGCCCCGGCCACCCCAGCGGCAAATCGCCTCACCGTGTCCGGCCGGACACTTTTGGCTCGGTGCACGGTGACGTTCCGAATGGTTCGTCCACGCAGGACGGGGTCCAGATGACGCACAAGGATTTCGACTTCAGGCAGTTCCGGCACGCGCGTAATCTAACGGTGCGAACGCGCGGGGGCAAATGCATTGGGTTGATGTCGCACTTCCCCCACCCGACCTTCATCGAGCAGCACCTCGACAATATCAAAACGGATCGGCACCTCTACATCGGGCAACATCCGCACATATTCCCGGGCCGTCGCCACGATCCGTCGCTGCTTGGCGGCATTCACGGCCGCCGCTGGCCGGGTCCAGGATTCTGAGGAACGCGCTTTCACCTCGACGAATACCAATACCTTGCCTTCACGAAAAACCAGATCGATCTCGCCCTGCTCCCCCTTGAAATTGGCGTACAAAAACTTTAAGCCGGCCTGTTTGAGATGACGCTTGGCCGCGCGTTCCCCTAAACGGCCCAGGCGCAAATGCTCGGGCTGGTTTTGACGCAGCCAACTCGCAAATCCCTCGCCCCAGACCATGTCTTAAAGATACGCTTTTCATAGAACAGCGCAAGGGGAACCCGCTATCCAAAAAGATCGGGCTGATTATTTTTCAGCGGCGCAAAACTCAGCCGATGGAGCGGGCATGCCCCAAGTTCTTCAATCGCAAGCAGATGCGCCTTGGTGCCATAGCCCTTGTGGCCCGCGAAGCCGTAGCCGGGAAATTGTTCATCATACTGCACCATCAACCGATCGCGCGTTACCTTGGCCAGAATACTGGCGGCGGCAATTGAGAAACTCTTGGCATCCCCTTTCACAATGGCCGTTTGCGGCAAGGTCAGGGACGGCACAGGACGTCCATCAACGAGGGCATGTTCGGCGTGCGGTTCCAAGCCGGCGAGGGCTTGGTTCATGGCGCGGTGAGTCGCCTGAAGAATATTGATCTCATCAATCACCGGCGCCTCGACCACGGCCACGGCCGAGATGATGGTGTCATTGGCTTGAATTGCCTCATACAATTCCTCCCGCACCGGTTCACTGAGTTGTTTGGAATCGTTCAGCCGCTTCAGGGAATCAGGCACGCCATCGGTCGCCCACTCTTCCGGCAACACGGCCGCCGCTGCCACCACGGGGCCCGCCAAGGGACCACGCCCGGCTTCATCCACGCCGGCCAATGCACACAGCCCCCGCGCGTAATGCTCGCGTTCGATGAAAAATAGATCCGGCGCCGCCACGCCGTTGTTTTGCCTGTGTCACAAAAAAAACGCGAGGCCCGAAAGCCTCGCGTCGTAAAGTGGCCACCGTCTAGTATCTAGCGCAGGGGTTCCACCTGGTCCGGGTCGCGCTGCTTGTCTTCCGGAACGAGGGTGGCGCGTTTGCCGATGCGCTTGCGGAGGTAGTTCAGCTTGGCGCGGCGCACTTTGCCGGCGCGCTCCACTTCCACCTTCTCCACATTCGGGCTGTTCACCGGGAAAATCTTCTCCACGCCTTCACCGTAGCTGATACGGCGCACTGTGAAGGTGGAGTTCAGTCCGCGCCCGCGTATGCTGAGCACGATACCCTGAAACACCTGCACACGTTCCTTACCACCTTCCCTCACCTTGGTGTGTACCTTGACGATGTCACCCACCTTGAATTTCAGCGGTTCTGCGCGGAGTTGTTCCGATTCAATTTTATCAAACAGTGCCTGGCTCATTTTTTGTTCCGTCGTTTAAATTTTCGTTGTTGTCTTTCAGCAAATCTGGGCGGCGTTCGGCCGTGCGTTCGGCGGCCTGTTCCCGGCGCCATGCCTCTACGGCGGCGTGGTTGCCGCTCAGGAGCACCTCGGGCACTTTCATGCCACGATATTCAGCCGGGCGCGTGTACTGAGGATATTCCAGCGACGCTTCGCTGAAACTTTCCTCAGCACTACTGGTGTCATCCCCCAGCACTCCGGGCAGGAGACGGGTGACCGCATCGATGACCACCATGGCGGGCAATGCGCCGTTGGTGAGGACGTAATCGCCGATGCTCAGTTCATGATGCACCAGCGAGCGTACGCGCTCATCAAATCCCTCGTAACTGCCGCACAGCAGCAGTAGGTGGCCGTGCTCGGCCAGTTCCTTCGCCTTGGCCTGTCGGAAGGGTTCACCCTGTGGGCAAAGCATCACCACCTGTGTAGTGTCTTCCGTCAGTTCCTCAATTGCCTCAAAGATCGGTTCGGGCTTAAGCACCATCCCCGGGCCTCCGCCGTAGGGTTCGTCGTCCACCTTACGGTAACGATCATGGGTCCAATCCCGCAAATTATGCACAGCCAGCTCGAGCCGGCCTGTTTCCTGTGCACGCTTCAGGATGCTTTCATCCATCGGCCCCGCAAACATCGCGGGAAACAGCGTGAGCACGTCTACCTTCATGGCAGGTCACGCGTTTGCGACGCGTGAAATTTAGTCTTCGTCCTCGATGATCTCCAGCCCGCAGCGCATGCCCTTCTTGGCAGCGCCGGCCTGGAGCAGCGAGCGGATGGCGTTAATTGTCACGCCCCGTCGCCCAATCACCTTGGCCACATCTTCCGAGTCCATGCGCAGCTCGTAAACGGTGGTGCCTTCGCCTTCCACCTCGGTCACAGTCACTGCGTCGGGCTGGTCCACCAAGCCCTTGACTACATATTCAACAAATTCCTGCATGACAAATTCCGCGTTGGCGGGGTTAAGCTTCGGCCTTGGAGGCGCGGCGAGCCTTACGGATGAAGCTACGGACAGTGTCGCTCGGCTGGGCGCCCACGCTCAGCCAGTACTCGGCCCGCTCAAGATTGATCGAGTAGTTCGGCTCCTTTTTGGAGAGCGGCTCGTAGGTACCCAGCTCTTCCTTGGGACGGCCATCACGCCGATTACGTCCATCGGTCGCCACAATGCGATACGCCGGCGTGTTGCGGGCGCCGACTCGTTTCAGTCTCAACTTTACTGCCATGACAAAAAATCCATTCGGGTGGCCGTTTGCGACCATAACCCGTGAAAAGGGGCGGGAATTTACCAAGCCCGCAAAAGAATGCAAGACCTCTTTTGCGTTATTTTTGGCCTATTCCCTCGCCGGAAGCACGATTCGCAGGGCCTTTGGCTCCACGGTGATTTTTCCGGGCAATTCCCCCATCGTATCCCCATCGAGCTGAACCGGTACCCGGCGGTTTTCGTGGGGTATTAGCTCAAACTCCGAGCTTTGCAGGTAATGCACCCCTTCTAGGCCCGGTAAATTGCCTGTGAGAATGGCCTGCGTGTACTCCGGGAAACGCCAGGCGGCCACGCGCTCCACCACGATGGCGTCCAGCTTGCCATCCACCAAACTCGCATGTGGAAAAATATCAAACGGCCCGCCATACATGTGGCCATTGCCGAACATTACCAAATCCGCGCTGGACACGGTCTTCTCCGGCGTCTGCACCGTAAAGGTCGGTAAGTCCTCCCGTAACGTCTCAAGACCAGCCAGCAGATAGGCAAATTGGCCGGACATCTTTTTCGTTTCCCACTGCACCAGCTCGCAGGCTCGCGCGTCCATGCCCGCCCCAGCCAACGCCGGAAAACATCGACGTTGCACCTGACCGTCCTTCTGGAAATCGATCCAAGGCAAATCCACTCGACTCGTCACGCCCTGCTGGATCACGCGCCAAGCCGAATCGAAATCCAACGGGATACGCAACTCGCGCGCCAACACATTCACCGTCCCCAAAGGCAACACAGCTAACGCTATTTTTTCTAGTCCCTCGGGATGACGCACCAATCCGTTGCTCACCTCCTGAATCGTGCCATCTCCGCCGGCGGCCACCACCACCTCGCAGCCATCGGCCACCGCCTCCTCCGCCAACACCTCCGCATGCCCCGGCCCTTCAGTCGGCATCAGCACACATTCGTTACGGATTTCATCCAGCTGCTGCTGGAGAAACCGTGCTTTGTCGCCTTGAGCGGTGGGATTGAAGATCAGCCCGATTCGCACGCCCGCAGCCTGCGGGCAAAGCACAAGCGTGTCCAGCGAGCAGTGCCTTACCGGCCCTTGATTTTAGCAAGCGCAGCGCTCACCCATTGCGTGGCCTTACCGACAGCGGCCGACAGAGAATTTCCCTGAGCCAGTTCCGCAGCCACCGCAGAAGCAAACCGACATCCCGTACCGCGCCAAGGACCGCCACGCAATCGTGGAGTAGCAAACTCGCATTCATCGCGGCCATCGTACAGTACCTCCAAAATTTCTTTGCCGTGCAAATGCCCGCCGGTGATCACCGCGGCACACCCGCACGTTTCATAAAGCGCCCGGACGGCTTGGCGCATGTCATCGGGTGATTTAATGGACATTCCGGATAACGCCTCCGCCTCGGGCACATTAGGCGTCACAACTTTGGCCAGCGGCAGCAAACGCCGTTTCAACGCCCGCACGCCCGCCGGGTTGAGCAACGTCGTACCACTGGAGGACGCCAACACTGGATCAACCACCAACGGCGTGCGTCGCTGATCCCAAAACTCTGCCATTGCCTCCACCACGCCACTCGAATGCAACATGCCACTCTTAGCGACCACAGGCGGGCGTTCACTGAAAGCGGCATCCAACTGCGCAGTAATGATGGCCGGCCGCGTTCCTTGCACACCCCAAACGGCCTTGCACGATTGGGCGGTCACGGCGGTGACTACGCATTTGCCTTGCACGCCCAAGGCGTTAAAGGTGGCCATATCCACCGCCACACCGGCACCACCGCTGGAGTCCACTCCGGCAAGGGTCAAGGCGATCGGCTGGCGTTTCACAGGCACGTGCCGATGCTAACACTGTTCATCAGATTTTTCAGGATTAAGATAAATCGCCGCCGCCGCCCCCTCCGCCAACGGATTGGCGACGATGACGACGACGACGCCCACTGCCGAGGCAGTGGATTGAATTCATGCTACTCAACGTCCTCGAACCCGGCCTCAACCAGATCGTCGTAGCCCGGCTTGAGCGGGCGCACATCGTAACCCTGTTGGTGCAGAATCTTGGAAGCCGGCATCACGCGTCCGCCCGAGACGCAGTGGCAATAAATGATCTTATCTTTGGAGAGCTTCCCGAGCAGAGCGTCAAAGCCCTCATCCCCTGCCCCCTCTTCCAACACCGATAAGGGTGCCGACACAGCATCTTTGAGGTGCCCCAAATTCCATTCATCCTGTTCACGCACATCCAGCAGAATGGCCTTGTTGTTCGCCAGCCGTTCCTGAATCGTTTCAAGTGAATCCTGAGTATGCTCGGTCGGTGCAGGTGCCTTATCCTCGGTTTCGTTGTTTACAGTGGACGGCATCGGCACCTCCAGCTCGCTATTACCGCACCCCATCCACACCACCATCAACGCCAACAACAAGAATTTCATCGGCAGGAGTTTACCTGCAATTTACTCGACGTCAATGAATCGAGAGGCCGGCCCATTGCGTATAAGGCCGCATTGCCAAAACGGAGGAACTCCGTCATCAAAGTCTGCCCATGGATAAGGACGCGGTTGCCGAGGTGCTAAAAGAAATTGGGGTCTTGCTCGAGCTCAAAGGTGAGAATCCGTTCAAGACCCGCGCCTACGTCAATGGCGCGCGCACGCTGGAAGGCCTCACCGAGCCGCTTGAAACGCTCATCCAAGAAGAACGCCTTGGCGAAGTGAAAGGCATCGGCAAGGCGTTGGTTGAGAAAATCACAGAACTGGTTGAGACCGGCGAGCTGGAATATTACAACACGCTGAAAGCCTCCATCCCGCCCGGCCTCATCGAGATGCTCGATGTGCAGGGCATGGGCCCGAAGAAGGTCAAGGCGATCAACGAGAAGCTGGGTGTCGAGACGATTGAAGAACTGGAGAAGGCATGCGAGGCGGGCAAGGTGGCGGAACT